>DASYFD010000053.1:0-26136 GCA_036498625.1 Xanthobacteraceae bacterium
GCTCAAGCAGGACGCGCTCTATGCCTGGGATGCGAGCCCGATCGCCACCAGCCGCTTGGCGGGCGAGGTGTGGGAGGCGATCCGCAACGAGGATTGGTCGATCGGCAGCCTCAGCAGCAATAACCGCCCGCAATGGCCGCAGCGGCTGTGGGACATGAAAAAGCATTATCACCACACCGGTCCGGCCGGCGGCGGCGGCATCGGCTATGGGGCGCCGGCGACCGCCGGCGCGGCGCTCGCCAACAAGAAGCACGGGCGCCTGACCTTGGCGATCCAGGGCGACGGCGATCTCATGTATTCGCCGGGCGTGCTGTGGACCTGCGCGCACAGCCGCTTGCCGGTGCTCTACGTGATGCACAACAACCGCGCCTATCACCAGGAGATCATGGGGCTGCAGAAGATGGCCAACCGCCGCCAGCGCGGCATCGACCGCACCCATATCGGGGTCACCCTGGACGACCCGTTCATCGACTATGCGGGGCTGGCCAAGAGCCTCGGGGTTGCCTCCTTCGGACCGATCTCGGATCCGGCCGATCTCGCTCCGGCGCTCAAGCAGGCGGTCGCGGTGGTCAAGCGCGGCGAGCCCGCGCTGGTCGATGTGGTCTCGCAAGGGCGGTGAGGAGAGACACATGCAAAACGCATCCCTGCATCATCGGCTCTCGATCCCGATCCTGATGGCCGCATGGCTGGCGGGTGGCGCGCCGGCGTTTGCGCAAGGCGCGCCGCCCGGCGATGCCGCCAACGGCAGGCGCGTCTACATGGCGGATGGCTGCTACCAGTGCCACGGCAACGTGGGGCAGGGCAGCCGGCCGACCGGCCCCCATCTTGCCCCCAATCCGCTGCCCTATGCGGCGTTCGCCGCACAGGTGCGCCATCCCGTCAATGCGATGCCGCCCTATACCAGTGTGGTGCTGTCGGAGCAGGATCTCACCGACATCTACGCCTACCTGCTCACGATCCCGCCTTTGATTGATCCGAAGGCGGCCGCGATTTTGGATCATTGAGCCGGCGCGGCCGGTTCGGTATCGATGATGTCGGCGGGGTCGAGGCAACACGCCCCGCCCTCCCTAATGTCGGCTTTGCGCTTGCGCGCGCAGACGCAAGCGTTTTGCCGCCAGCACCCCGAGGATTGGGCCGAGCACGGCGCAAAGCAGGCCTGAGCCGATGATGCGATCGGCATCGATGATCGGCGCCGGCAGGACCGCCTGGGTGATCAGGAGCGTCCCGATCGACGTCGACGAGCTGACCAAAAGCCCCAATGCGTAAGCAAGCACGCTTCGACCGACTCCCCCGCTCTTGCGCAGCAAGCAATAGGGGACGCCGGCGGCAATGCCGCCAAGAACGAGGATCGTCAGCAGGAGACGAGTCATCTCGCACCGGCCATTCCGCTTGGTCGGCTCGCCGCCTTCTCCTTGAGAAACGCGATGACGTCCGCACGCTCTCGCGCATCGTCGAGCGAGAAGGTCATCTTCGTTTCGGGGACCATCGCCTGCGGGTCGGTAAGCCATCGGTCGAGCGTGGCCTCGTTCCAGACGATGCTCGAAGCCTTCAAGGCGGATGAGTAGTCGTAGCCCTGGACGGTGCCGGCTTTTCTGCCGAACACATCCCGATGCATCGGCCCGATCTCGTTTCGGTCGAGCGAATGGCAGATCATGCAGTCCCGATAGACGCTCTCTCCACGCGCCGCGTCTCCCGCCGCGAAACCCGGTGCCGCATGCGCGAGCGCAAGCGCTGCCGCGCCTGCCAACACGACGGCAGGCCGGTTCCGTCGCTTAATGGCTGCGCGCGAGCCCTGGGTGTACCCGAACGTCATCTGCATCGTGTGCCTCCGGTTGCGGGTCTGCCGGCGCTTCGATCGGAGCGGCCCCTGCTGCCCGCGCTCATGCGAACAAGATCGTGGGGCCCCCGATTTATTCCCGCCAATGCGGTGACGATGAGCAGGGCCCGCAAGTCCTGTCGGCGAACCGCGCACCTTCCGTCGAGAGCCGATTCGATCGATGCCTTCGTCACACGGGAATAATTGCCGGGAGGAGGGGATCAGGATCGGTATTCGGCGCGCATCGCAGCAACCGAAGGGCTTCGCGAAACTCCAATCAGGGGACCACCATGCTTGATATGACGTATGCCGGAGACAAGCCGGGTCATCTCGCCGTGCCGATGGAGGCCCCGGCGACCGACGTTCCTGTCCCGCGTCTCCCGGTGGTCATCTCGACGGGCCACGCAAGGTCGGTTCCGGCCTACACGGCAACCGCGCGCGTCCTGCACTGGCTCACGGCCATAGTGATCCTTTTCATGATTCCGCTCGGTCTCGTCATCTCGAAAGACTGGGGCGGATCTCTGCAGGATTTCCTCTATGACCTGCACCGTTCCATCGGCGCGCTGATCGTGCCGCTCATTCTTCTGCGGCTCCTTTGCCGCTGGGCGAAGCCGCCCTCACGGCTGCCCGACGACATTCCTGCGATTCAGCGGTTCGCCGCCCATGCGACGCATTGGTTGCTATATGCATTGCTGATTGGGCAGCCCATGGTCGGGTGGATGGCCACGTCCGCCTATGGTGCCCCGATCAAGGTGCTCGGGTGGTTCGAGTTGCCCCCAATCTGGACCGAAGACCGCCAGCTCGCGGAGCAGCTGTTTTCAATTCACCGGCTGATCGGCCTGGTCATCGTGGGCTTGGTGGCCGCACATATCGGTGCCGCGCTCTTCCATCACCTGGTTCGCAAGGACCGCATCCTCATGCGCATGATCACCGGCTGATGTCGAGGGGGCGCTATGGAGCTTGCGGGCCCGCTTTGCGGATTTTGGAGAAGCTTCGCCACCAAGACCTGGTGAATCTGCGAGGAAGCGCACCACCACGGCGATGGCCTACGCCACTGCTCGGCGGCCTATTCCATATCGGCCGGCAGATTTGCAGGTCTTCATCGCGAAAATATCATGGCTCGCACGGAATCCATCGAGTCGAGGGAATAAACGGCGGCTCCTCGCGATCTATCCCCCGTGGCGACAATACGCACGGGAGCTGGCGATGAGGTCTGATCAAGACGACCGCGAAAATCTTGGTGGAAGAAAAGCGCTGCCATGAAGAGCCTTCCGGAGCGGGCGCCACCGCCGATTTGTGAAGCTGAAAGAGACGTAATGTCGGATGGGACACCAGAGGAGGATCCGGCACGCGCGCGACGCTTTCGCGACGCCACGCTGCCGCATCTCGACGCGGTCTACACGTTCGCTCGTTACCTGTTGCGCAATCCGTCCGACGCGGACGACGCGGTGCAGGAGTGCTATCTGCGCGCGCTGCGCCATTTCGACACGCTCCGAAGCTCGGACGTCAAGCCGTGGCTATTCGCGATCTTGCGCAATGTGTGTCGGGTCGAGTACGGGCGGCGATCGCGCGTGTCGCTGTACGACGTCAATGCTGAGCCGGATAGAACGGAAAGCATGGTTCCGCTGTGGCAGGAGGCGCAAGACACTCCGGAGGTGGAGATGGTGCGCAAGCTGGACTCAGAGACGATCCAGGGACTGGTGGCCGCGCTTCCGGAAGCGTTCCGTGAGGTGATCGTTCTGCGGGAGATCGAGGATTTGTCGTATCGCGAGATTGCTGTAATCGCCGACGTGCCGGTCGGTACGGTGATGTCCCGATTGGCGCGTGCCCGCGCGATACTGCGCGACGCATGGATCAAGGCTGAAAACAAGAAAGTGCCGGCAGGGGACCACGAGGAGAAGGTCAAATGACTTGCGAAGAAACGCATATCCTGTTGCACGCGCTCATCGATAATGAGCTGGACGCCGGACATGCGCGCGACGCGGAGGCGCATATAGCGGGCTGCTCCGGTTGCGCCGCGCAATTGCGTGATTATCGCGGGATGCATGCCGGCATGGCAGCCGCGAGCCTGCGCTACCAGGCGCCGGCAAGCCTCCGTGGCCGAATTGAGAACGCGGCCCCGAAGGCGGTCTTGCCGGCGGCGCGTGCGCGGGCGCCAAGCCGTCCGGGCCTGCTCAGGGGGTTCGCCATGGGCAGCATCGTCTCGACCGCGCTGGCCGCTTGTCTGGTGCTGTTCGTCGTGCATACCGAAGAGGATCAGCGCATCGTCGGCGACGTCGTATCGGCGCACTTGCGATCGTTGCAGGGCGACCACCTGATCGACGTCCAGTCCACCGATCAGCATACGGTCAAGCCATGGTTCAACGGCCGTCTGGACGTCGCTCCGCCGGTCATCGATCTCACCACGCAGGGCTTTACGCTCATCGGCGGCCGTCTGGATTACATCGACGGCCGTCCGGTCGCGGCCATCGTCTATAAGCGGCGTGCCCATGTCATCAATTTGTTCGTCTCGGAAACCCCCGGTTCCGAAAATGGAGCAAAGCTGGATAGGCTGCAGGGATTCACCGTCTGGAGCTGGAGCTGGTCGGGCCTCGGGTTCCGGGCGGTCAGCGACATAAACCCCGATGAGCTGCAGGAGTTCGGCGGTAAGCTCGAGACGGCGGTTCAATCCGGCGGAGGTTGATGCGTCGAGCATTGAGGCGCGGACGACGCGATCAGAACGTGACCTGGCGACGGCCGGATCGGACCCGAAGCGCAGATCGTGATGCGGCGGGAAACCACGCATGGAGCGGGTGCGACGGGATGCGCCCGAGCGTCGGGCTTGGTGGTCGCTGTCGATCGATGTTCTTCGGCCACCTCAGCCTGCCTTCCAGCGCGCTGTCCGGTGATGGCGATGGTTGATGCGGCAATCATCCGTGATCGTTCACTCCGGCATCAGGCGCGACTTCCGACAATCGATTCGACATAAGATGCCTGAAATACCAGATGGAGAAGAGCATGTTCAGCAAGGCCGGGATTGCATTGTCCGCTGCGATCGTTCTCGGGGATGCACCTTGCGGGGCCGCCGCCTTGATGCAGGTAGCTACAAACCACGCATCGCAGTACGGCAGTCCTGACAGCACGCCGAACGGTCCGTTCCTGAACGTGGATACCTATGGGGTGCCGGCGGCGGGACGCCAGGGTCATCAGCCGCAACGGCTGTTGCGCAGACACCGTTGATTCGCTCCAAACGTCACGCCCCAAGCGAACGGGACCGCGTGCGTGGGGAGTTGCTGCCCTGACAGAAAGACAAACACGAAGCGGCACCCTCGGAAGGGCGCCGCTGCATTATCCGCTTCGATGCGTGAGCCCCCCGCACGCCACACTGCGGGCATCGGGAGCTCAGTAATTCTTGGTGAAGGTCAGCCGATAGGCCACGTTGCTGGATTCCTTCCTGATGCCGTTCGGCAGCGCGGTTGGAGTTCCGCAGACGGAGAGGGCGGCATTGCCCAGATTGTTGCACGGCAGATTCTGATCGATCCCGAACCACATCACCTCCAGGCCGATATCGCCCGCCCATCGGCTCGCGCCCCAGGTGATGTTTCCGCCGAAGCCCTTCCGTACCGCCTTGCCGAGACCGCCGCCGGCCCAGTCGGTGTTCTGCGTGATGCTCCCCGGCGTGAGCTCGGCATAGTTGCCGATCAGATTGACTCGCCAGCACTTCACCGGATCGGTGCAGTCGGTCAAGAACATCCGCAGCTCGGCATTCATGGAAAACGCCTTCTCTTTCTCGAGGAAGAAGCCGCCGGTGCCGTTGTTGACGGCGATCGCATCGTGGTCGTCACGCAGGAGGCCGCCAGTCTGCTCGCCCGGATTGTCGCCCATGCTGAAGTTCCCGGTAATGCCGCCGATACCGACCGATTCTATGGCGCCATCTCCGTAATTCGCTTGCAGCCAAAGGAAATTGCCGAGCGTCAATGCGCCTCGATTGGTTCCGGGCAGCATCGGCAGGTTCCAGCGCGCGCCGGCCAGCATTGCCCAACCGAGCGCGTGCGCGCTCGGGCCGAACGCAACGCCACAATTGGGGCCGCCGCCATTGAGGCAACCGGGAATGATTCCATTGGTCCCGACATTCGCGACCTCGGAGATTTGATGCAGGTGTCCGGCGACCTGCCAGCTCACGGTTCCGGGAGCATCGGCTTCGTAACGGAAGTTGGCGACAATATCCGGAAGCTTGAAGGGGCCGGGGATCGGCTCGACGCCGCCCAGTGCCAGGCCCGGCACCGCCAAGCCGGCCAGACCCGCAAGCGTATTGCCGCCGGCCTCGCCCTTTGCCGTGTGCTTGTTCGGATCCTCGAGCGAGATGGTGGAGGACAATCCGTCCGGATAGGGCGCGAAGCCCTTGGGGTTCGGTGTGCCCGGCGTCATCTTGGTCCAGTTGTAGGTATAGGCGAACACCAGGCTGCTCTCTGCCTCGCCAACCGTGAAAGTTTGTATCCCCTCCTGGTCGAGATATTTCCAGTACGATGCCTGGATGCCGACGGTGAACCCGGCCCACTGGGTGTAGCATCGGTAGCAGTCGGGCGTCTTGTTGGCTTCGAAGCCCGGGCCGGGGCCGGCCTGGAAGATACCCAGATTGAAGGTAAAGCGCGGTTGGATGACGGTGCGCAGGGTGCCGAAGGTCGTTTCCGTGCGGAGGTCGAAAGTGGGCTTGGCCTGCACCTGCCAGCCGCTCGTGTCCTGCGAGCTCGCCGGCAGGACGTTCACCGAATAGGAGTTCCCGTTCTTCTTGCTGTCTTGCTGGACGAAGACGGCGTCTTTGCCGGCTTCAAAGTTGGTGTCGACCTGCAATTGCCCGCGGAACGCGGCACAAAATACCGTGCCCGGCAGCTGGAAGAAGCCCGCTCCGTAAATGTCGCAGACTTTGACGTATTGCACCGGCGGCGCTTTCTTGAGGGCAGCGTCAGCCGCCCGCACCTGTGTGCTGGTTGCCGCCGCAACGATGATCGCGGCCGTAGAGCCAAGCAGAATTCCAACAAAGCACTCACCCCCTGAGATCTTCATCCTACGCCTCCCAATGCTTGTCACGGAGGAATGGGATCCGCAGCGGGGTGCCCGGCCTCATGTTCCCCCATCCAAAGATTGGAGACGTCGCGTTTTATTCCGCGCTCGTTATCTATTATTTATTTGATAGCTATTTGTTCCCGTCGATCGACCGGGCGTCATGAGAAGCGAGGCGGGTTTGTCGAGAAACGCAATGAACGCGACGGATGGCGGACCGGTTGTCGATGCGGCCCTGGAATAAAATACACGTATCCCCGATCTACTCCTCGACATGCGAATTGAGCACGGGCTTGTCTGCGGCACGGCGAAAGCCGGCAACCGGTAAGCCTGGAGTCTTGGAAGAATGCGATAGCGGCCCTGCGCGCGTTGCCGGGGCATTGTCGGCAATGGGCAGCCCCCCGGTCCCCACGTCGACATGCGGCCGGCCCCTGGGCCGGCCGCTCTCCACTTTGGGCCATGTGAGCCAGCGCCAAGGATCTGGTGTGCAGCAAAGGAAAGCAAAATGAACTGCGATGAGGCGGAAATTCTCCTGCACGGCCTGGTCGACAACGAGGTCGGCTCGCAGCATGCGCATCGCATCGAAGCTCACGCGAGAGATTGTGCCGGCTGCGCCGCGCAGATCCGCCTGCATCGCGCCATGCGGGAAATGATGTGGCACGCCGACTTGCGCTTCTCGGCGCCCGCCGGTTTGCGCAGTCGCATCAAGGCGGCACTGCCCGCGGCCGCGCCCTCCCGGCATACCTTGTTCAAAGGCTTCGCGTTCGGATCCGTGCTGTCCGCGGCGGCGGCAGCGCTGCTGATGATCGCCGTCATCCGCTCGGATCAGGATCAGGTCATCGTAAGCGACGTGGTTTCGGCGCATCTGCGCTCGCTGCAGGCCGACCACCTGACCGACCGGCAGGCCGTCGACCAGCATGGAATCGAGTCCTGGTTCGGCGGCCGACTGGGCGTCGCGCCACCCGTCCCCGACCTGACCCAGCAAGGCTTCAATTTGATCGGCGGGCGGATGGACTACGTGCTCGGAAAGCCGGTCGCCGCGATCGTGTACCGCCGCGGCGGACACTTCATCAATGTGTTCGTCGCGCAAGGCGGGCGGGCTGATCGCGATACGAGAGCCGCGACCATGCAAGGGGTCAACGTCGAGCTCTGGTCGGAGAAAGGCTTCAATCTCTGCGCTGTCGGCGATACCGGTGCCGAAGAGCTCGATGACTTTCGCAGGAAATTCAACGCAGCGGCGTGGGCAGGCCAGCTCTAGATCTCTGCGCAGAGATTTCTCTTTCAGCCTCATGATGAGGAGCGCGGGTTACGCCCCCGCTCCTGAGGCTCTCGAAGAACGAACCATGGCCGCCTGCGTGGCGCTGCCCGGGCCGCATCCTTCGAGACGACCGCGCCAAGAGCGGGGTTCCTCAGGATGAGGAGCTAGCGCTCAACCAGTCAAAATCAGCGTGTCAAGGTACTGGAGCGCCGTTCAGCCATTCTCCCGCCTGCTTCTCCCGACCGCAGCTTCTGCGCTGTCGGCGGCGAGACCACGGAATAAAACGCCGCCTTCGCTCATCTACTCTGCGGAAGACAAATCCAATCGACCAACCAAACAGGAGATACGACAATGTTCGGCAAAATGAAAATCGCTCTTTCCGCCGCTCTCATCCTCGGCACCGCTTCCGTGGCTCTGGCCGGCAACGACATCGACGAAAGCGTAAGCGAAGCCCAGGCCACGCGAGAGATGCACGGGAATCCCCTGCCTTGGTGGTGGAATGCGCCGGTCCAAGGTCGTGGCAGTTTCGCGCAGGCCGGCAGCGCCTATGGCTACAGCGCATCGCCGACCCAGCCGGAAGACCATCCTCGCAAGAAGGGCCGCAATCACTAGGCCGCCGGCTTGAACGTCGACGTGGAATTGCGCCCGGTCGCCGAGCATTCGGAAAGAGATGCCGGCAGACTTGGAGAATGCGACCCCTGCCTCTCGCCGCTCCCGGAGAGAGGTCCCGCCGATCCCTCCCCCTAGCGTGTGTGTGAGTGCGGGGGAGGGGTCGGTGGGCGTTATCGCGGGACTTGCCGGCAATCATATCCAATACTTTTGGAGCCTCCGGGCGGGAATAATTCGCACCCTCCCTCGATCTCTCTCGCATCTGGCCCATCGACGGGCGTTCATCGAAAGAGAGGAATTCATGGCCCACGATCACGACAATCAGGAAGAAGGCGTCAGCCGTCGTCACGCCCTGGAGTGCATGCTCTGGGCCGGCACCGGCGTCCTCTGGACGGTTTCAGGCGGCGTACCCAAATCGTTCAGCCTCTTGGGTCGGGCCGAAGCGGCCGCCGCGAATTCATTCAGCTTCTTGCAGATATCCGACAGCCATGTCGGCTTCGATAAGGCCGCAAATCCGAACGCGCTCGGCACGCTGCAGGAGGCCATCGCCAAGGTCAAGGCGCTCCCCAACAAGCCGGCCTTCATGCTCCACACCGGCGACATCACGCATCTGTCCGCCCCGGCCCAGTTCGACAATGCCGCACAGGTCATCGGCACCGCGGGCCTCGATGTGCACTATGTGCCGGGCGAGCACGATATCCTCGACGACGAGCCCGGCAAGTCCTACCTCGAGCGCTACGGCAAGAAGACGAAAGGCTTGGGCTGGTATTCTTTTGACCAGAACGGCGTCCACTTCATCGGCCTGGTCAATGTGATGAATCTGCAGGCCGGTGGTCTCGGCATGCTCGGGCCCGAGCAGCTCGCCTGGCTCGCTGACGACGTGAAGGGCCTGTCGGCCTCAACTCCGATCGTCGTATTCGCTCACATCCCGCTGTGGACCATATCCAAGGACTGGGGTTGGGGTACCGACGATGCCGAGCAAGCGCTATCGCAGCTCAAGCGCTTCGGCTCGGTGACGGTGCTCAATGGCCATATTCATCAATTGATGCAGAAGGTCGAGGGCAACGTGACATTCCACACCGCCCGGTCGACTGCCTTTCCGCAGCCGGCGCCCGGCACGGCTCCTGCCCCGCTCCCCCTGGTCGTTCCGGCCGAGAGACTTCGCTCCGTCCTCGGCATCAGGACGGTCGTCTACACACAGGGCAAAGAACTGCTGGCTGTCACCGACCAGCCGCTGGCCTAGCCCAAGCCAACCGGTGTCACCAACCTCATCGGGGCGGCGACACGTCAGAAAACCGGTTGACGCCTCGCGGTGACGGCTCGGGCCGGCACCCAAGGAGTCGGCGCGAGGCGCCCCTTAGGGGCGCCACCAATCGAGCGGCCCGGACGGGGCCATAACGGAGAACCACCATGAAGACGCTTGTGCTGGCAGCCGGCATCGTCGCCGGCATCGCCGTCGGGGCGCCCGCCCGGGCGCAGACCGAGCCAAAGATTGCGATCATCGTGAACGATCTGACATCGCCCTATTGGCAATCCGTGCTGGCGGGAGCCCATAAGGCCGGTCAGGATTTCCGCGTCGATGTTGTCGCGTTCGGCGCACGGTCCGAAACCGGCATCAACGGCAAGATCGGAGTTTTCAACCAGGCCGTCGCCTCGAAACCGGCCGCGATCGTCATCGCGGCCGCCCAATCCGATGCGCTCCTGCCGGCGATCGATGAAGCGGCCAAAACGATCAAGATCATCGGCATCGAATTCGCCGCGGATAACCAGGCCATGACCTCGCTGGTCGCGACCGACAACGTCAAGGCGGGCCGCGTTGCCGCGGAAACGCTCGCCGCGGCAATCACCAAGACCTATGGCGATACGGAAGGGAATCTTGTGCTCATCACGTCGATGCCCGGGATCCGCTCGTTCGATGAGCGCGCCAAGGGCTTCAAGGAGGTGATCGCCGCCAAATACCGGGCTCTCGATATTGTCGCCGACAGGATCGCCGACGGCAACGCGACGACCGTGCTCCAGATGATGAGGAAGCTCATCGCCGATACGGCCGACCTGCGCGGGGTGTTCGTTTCGGACCCCGTCATGACATCCGCGGTCGCCCAGGCGGTGGCCGAAAACAGATCCGGCGACAAGATCAATGTCATCGGTGTCGGCTCGGACGAGAAGCTGCTCAAGCTTCTGCAGGAGGACGTGATCGCCGGGCTCGTCGTCGAAGACCCGTTCCGCATGGGGTATGACGGCATCAAGACGGCGCTTGCCGCCGCAAAGGGCGAGCAGGTTGCGGCCAATGTCGATACTGGAGTTACGGTCGTGACCAAGGCCAATTCCGGCTCCGCACGTTCTAAGGAGCTGCTGGCTCCAAGGACCAAATGACCGGCGGACATTCGCTTTAGTTGGACGCCGCGTGCCGCTCCCGGTTCCCCTCGCGTGCGTCCATGAGCGGCCGGCCAAAAGCCGGCCGCTTTCATTTGGGCGCACGCTTGCTCCGTCATATTCTGCCGGCCCGGAATATAACGTGGATTTCTCCAATCTCCGTCTGTGCGAACGGATCAATCAAACCAACAGCAGGAGTTTGCGAGATGTTCATCAGGTCAACGATCAGACTGTGTTTGGCGGCAATGCTCAGCGCTGCTGCATTGCCTCTGGCGACACATGCTTTCGCCGAGAAAAGCAGCCCCGCCGGGAGCGGCTACGCGAGCAGCGGGCAGGACGGAAAGATGGCAGGAGCCCACGCGAGCCACTCCGGGAAGGGAGCTGCGATGGGTGGCGAGCTGCGACGGCCGGACGCCGCCACACGCTGGGTCGACGATCCGGCCGCACCCGGCGGCTAGAGCCTTCCTGCGCCGCGCGATGCGCCTCCGGCGCTCGCGTGGCCACATCGCGATCCTGACATCTCGCCAGCTCGCTTCGCGCATGGCGAAACAGATTCTCACGCTACGCAGTCGGAAATGCGATCCCGGAATAAATCCCCAACATTGCCAGTCTCCTCGCCGGACGACGAATTCAATCAATCAACCGAACAGGAGCAACCAAATGTCGACCAAGGCAAAATCCGTCATCGCAGCAATCATCCTCGTCGGCGCGGTTTCCGCGGCTCTGGCGGGCGATCAGACCGAGGAGCGTGGAGGGTATGTGATGCCGGGCAGTCTGGATGGCGTCAATCCGGTCTATCATCCCGGCATCTTCGGAAACCCCGCCGTTGCCAAGGCATATGGCTTCGTCCAGTTGCCGGATCACACTTGGCACGTGCGAAGCATTTGGCAGCCGCGGGCGCGTGGCCGTTAGCCGACTGGCACAAAGGCGCTCATGAGGGCCTTCACGCCTTCGAACACCCTATGGCGCCGTGCCCACGCGAAGCCTCTCGCCAGATTGAGCCGCTCCGCGTGGGTACGGCGGATCGGGCGCGGTGCACCAATCAAAGTCTCATGGCCGCCTTTGCCCACCCTACAACGCCGCGTTGCTCCTATTTGTCACTCCAGCTTGATCAACAGCTTGAGCGAGGCTGCAAGCAAGGTCGAGGCGGCGAGGATGCCGGCCATTGTGAGCAAGCCGGCGAGATAGCCGCCGGTCAGGTCCTTGAGCGTGCCCATGAGCTCGGGGCCGAAATAGCCGCCGGCCACCCCGATCGAGTTGATGAAGGCCAGCCCGGAGGCGGCGCCGACGCCGGTCATAAAGCGCGTCGGGATGGTCCAGAACACGGCGCGGGCCGAGGTGATGCCGATCAACGCGATGGTCAGGCCGGTGAGCCCAATGGCGAGCGAGTCCGACAGCACCGACACGATCAGGCCGACGGCGCCGAGGCCGCAGGTAAGGATCAGGTTGCTGATCTTCTTGCCGCTCTTGTCGACCAACAGCGCCCACCAGATCATGGCGGCGGTCGCGAACGCATACGGGATGGCGGTGAGCGCGCTCACCGCCAGATTCGACAGGCCGCTCGCCTTGATGATCTGCGGAAGCCAGAACAGGATGCCGTAGGAGCCGAGAGTAAATCCGAACTGGACCAGCGCGCAGATGATGACGCGCGGATCCCCGATGGCGGCGAGGATGCCGACCCGCACCCGCTCCCGCGGCTCCGCGGCGAGCATCTTGGTGAGGGTCTCCTTTTCCTCGCGGTCGAGCCACCATGCCGCGTCTGGCCGGTCGGCGAGCAGGTAGGCGACCGCGAAGCCGAAGATGACGGCCGGAAGGCCCTCGAGGATGAGCAGCCATTTCCACCCGGCAAGCCCGAAGCTGCCGTCCAGCTCGAGCAGGAGGCCGGACAGCGGCGCCCCGATCACGGTCGAGAACGGGATCGCCACCAGGAAGCCGGCAAGGATGCGGGCGCGGTATTGCGCTGGAAACCAGAACGCGAGGTAGAACGCGACCCCCGGGAAGAACCCCGCCTCGGCGACGCCGAGCAGGAACCGCATGATGTAGAAGCTCCACACCCCGCCGACGAACGCCATGGCGATCGAGAGCAGCCCCCAGGTGATCATGATGCGGGCGATCCACAGCCGCGCCCCGAAACGATAGAGCGCGAGGTTGCTCGGGACCTCGAACAGACAATAGCCGAGGAAGAAGATGCCGGCGCCGCGGCCGTATTGCGTGGCGGTGAGCCCGATGTCCTTGTTCATCGTC
Organism: Xanthobacteraceae bacterium; assembly: GCA_036498625.1. Lineage (GTDB taxonomy): Bacteria > Pseudomonadota > Alphaproteobacteria > Rhizobiales > Xanthobacteraceae > VAZQ01. The sequence goes on from DASYFD010000053.1 coordinate 13,341, forward strand.
AGGGCGGCGAAGCTGATATTGGTGCGGTCGAGATAGTTGATCATGTAGGCGAGCGTGAGAATCGGAAGCAGCCGGATGGCGTTCTTCCGGAGAATTTTCTCCTGCTGCGGATCCATGGTTCGTCCCCCCTTGGTACTTCTTCAGCCTCATGTGAGGAGCGCAGGCAACGCCTGCGCGTCTCGAACCATGGCGACATATGCGGCGGCGCCCGGCCCGCGTCCTTCGAGACAGCCGGCAAGAGCCGGTTCCTCAGGACGAGGAGCTGATCACGATCTTATGGCGACGACACACCAGACACGCCGGCAAGGCGATACCCCAGCTAACGCGGGCCGGACAGATAGGCCGCACCCGAAAGCCAGCGCACCAGCATCACAACGCAAACCGAGAGCGCGATCAAGGTCAGCGACAGCACCGCCACCCCGGAGAATCGCGCCTCCTGCCACATCTCGAGCAGCGTGACGGCGGTGGTTTCGGTCCCCGGCACGAACAGGAAGATCGACGACGACAATTCCCGGATCATGGAGATGAACATCAGCATCCAGCCGGCGAGAATTCCGGGCCGCACCAGCGGAAACAGGATATCACGGAAGCCCGCGAGCCGGCCGGCGCCGCAGACCGCTGCCGCGCGCTCGAGCTCCGGGCTGAGCTGGCGGAACGAGCCGGTGATGGTGCGCACCCCATAAGGCAGATAGTGCGTCACATAGGCCACCAGCAGTATCCACAGCGTTCCGTACAGGACGAACGGCTCGTGCAGATAGGCCCACAGCATGGCGACGGCCATTACCGGGCCCGGCATCGCCAGCGGGATCGAGCTGACGAATTCCAGCACGCTGCGCCGCCACGGCGTTCCCCGGGTGATCATATAGCTGATGATCAGGGTCAGCAGCGTCGCGCAGGTCGCGCCCGCCACCGCCAGGATGAGGCTGTTGAAAAGGCCGGCGCGCACGCTGAGCGCCGGATCGAACGTCGACAAGAAATTCGCGAGCGTGAAGTTGGAGGGAACCGGCAGCGCCCCCCATCGGGAGATGAACGCCCCATAGAGCAGCACCAGATAGGGCAGCGCCACCGTCAGGGCGATATAGGTAAGCGCATAGGCGAGCGTGAGGTAACGCCAAGGCCCGAGCCGCAGCAGGCGCGGTGGATGCCCCTTGCCGGACACTGTGGTGAAGCGGCCGCCGCCGCCCAGGATGCGCGACTGCAGCCATAGCAGGATCGCGGTCGATCCCATCAGCAGGCTGGCGAGCAGCGCCGCCACCTCGTAGCGCGGCGGCACATAGCTGATGGCCTGGTAGTAGATGTAGGTGGTGATCGTGTAGATGCCGCTCGGCGCGCCGAGCACTCCCGGAATGGCGAACTCCTCCAGGATGCGAGTTATCACCAGGATGCCGGCGGACAGGATCGCCGGCAGGCTCAGCGGCAGCACCACCGTGAGCACCGTCCTCGACAGGCTCGCGCCGGTGATCCTGGAGGCGTCCTCGAGACTGGCATCCATGCGCTGCATGACCGCCTGGACGGTGAGAAACACATAGGGGCTGACATAGAGCGACATCACGAAGATCAGGCCGCTCATGGAGTAGATGTTCAGCACCGGCACCGTCGCTCCGAGCTGGCGGGCGAGCACATTGATGAGCCCGGTGCGCGGCGCCGCGAGCAGCGCCCAGGCCACCGCTCCGATCAGCGGCGGCGTGATGAACGGCAACAGCGCCGCGATCTCGATCAATCCTTTCAGCGGCGTGTCCGTACGCGCGACGATCCAGACCAGCGGCAACGCGAACAGGAACGACAACGGGACCGCACCGAGGAGAAGCTCCAGCGTATTCTCAAAAGCGCGTCCGAGGCCCGGCAGCTGCCAGAACTGGCTGAGAACCATCCCCGGAGAGGCTTGATCCCCATAGGCCAAGCTGCCGTAGAACAGCCAGAACAGCGGATAGAGAACCAGGAAGAGCAGCACCGCGACCGCGACCGCCATGACGACGGTAGCCGGATCGAGGTCGCGCAAGAGGGCGCGCCCGCGTCTCGCGCACCTTTGCGCCGGCAGCCCGACCGCCATGGGCTCCGGAGGGCTCAAGAGACCGACCGTGCGTTGCGCGCGCCGGCGATGAAATAGCAACGATCGGGATCGAATGCCACGCTGACCGCGTCGCCCACGTTCCATGTCTGCCGTGTCACCTGCTGGACCTCGATGCTCTTGCCGAGGTCGAGCGCGACATGAATCTGCGAGACGTTTCCGAGGTAGATCGCGGAGGTGACGCGCCCCGGCAGCCCCGGCTCGGCCCCACCCGCCGTGCGCACCGCAACCGCTTCGGGCCGAACCGACAGGGTCCCGCGGGTATTCGGCCGCGCCTCCGGCGGCGCCCGGCACAGCAGCGATCGCTCGGTCCCTTCGATCCTGACCTGCGCCATCGGCGCCCCGGCCTCCACGATGAGAGCATCGAACAGGTTGGTTCGCCCCAGAAATCGCGCCACCCGCACGTCGCCGGGCTTGTCGTAAAGATCGCGCGGCGATCCGACCTGCAGGACTTGGCCGTCCCCCATCACCACGATCCGATCGGACAGGCTCATCGCCTCCGCCTGATCGTGCGTGACATAGATCGCCGTGATGCCGATCTCGCGGTGGATGTCCTTGAGCTCCAGCCGCATCTCCTCGCGCAATTGCGCATCGAGGTTGGAGAGCGGCTCGTCGAACAGAAGGATCTGCGGCGAATAGGCGATCGCGCGCGCCAGCGCCACGCGCTGCTGCTGGCCGCCGGACAGCTCGTGCGGGAAACGGTCGATGAACGGCTCGAGCCGCACCCGCTTCAGCGCGCGCTTGACGCTGACGTCGCGTTGCGCGCGCGCAACCTGGCGCATCTTCAAGCCATAGGCGACGTTGTCGGCAACGCTCAGATGCGGCCACAGCGCGTAGCTCTGAAACACCATGCCGAGGTTGCGCTTGTTCGGCGGCACGTTGACGCCGCGGGCGGAATCCGCGATCAGCCGGTCGCCGAAATGGATGGTTCCGTTGTCGGGATCGAGAAAGCCGGCGATCAGGTTGAGCGTGGTGGTCTTGCCGCAGCCCGAAGGCCCCAACACCGAGGTCATCTCGCCGTCGCGGAACTCGACCGAGATATCATTGACGGCCAGCGCGTCGCCGAACCGCTTGCGCAGCTTGTCCAGTCGCACGCTCGGCATCCGCCATTCCCCCGGTTCGACGATTGCGGCGCGCCGGCGCTACGAGCCGCCGCGCGCCGTGGCCCGCAGCATCTTTATGCGCAACTCCAGCGTCCGGCGGCGATTTTGCCGCGCGATCCGCTCGGCGGTATCGCCGTCCCGCTTCTCGATCGCCGTCACCAGCGCCTTCGCATAGGCGACCACCTCCTTGGCGCGCCCCGCCTCGGTCAGGGTGGTTCCGCCGTATTGGCGGATCTGCTCCTGCAGATGCCGCAGCAGGCGATCGATCGTGGCGTTGCGGGCGGCGCGGAACATCGCCAGCTGGAACTCTCCGGACAGCTGCCGGAACTGCCGCAGATTGCCGGCCGCGCCCGGCATCTCTTCCAGGATGGCCCGCAACTTGGCGAGCTCGATCTGGCCGGCATTTTCCGCGGCCAGGCGCGCCGCCATGCCTTCGAGCGCCTCCCTGGTGTAGTAGATCTCGAGCAGCTGCTCTTCGCTGATCGATTTCACCGTCAACGCATTGCCGTTCTGTACGGTGATCAGATCCTCGGCCTGCAGCTTGCGCAAAGCCTCGCGCACCGGCGTCTTGCTGACGCCGAGCTTCTTGGCGAGGTCGTCCGCCCGCAGCCGGGTTCCGGGCTTGAGGGTGTTGGTTATGATCGCCTCGCGCAGCACCGCATAAGCGGTCTCGGCCGCATTGCCGACATTGGCGAACCGGTCGATGAGTTGGTCAAGGCCTGCCATCCGGACTTGGGTCCTGTGCTGCAAGAAGGGGAGGCGCCGCGCCCTCTGCTCAAGCTTGGGGCTGACGCACCCGTGCGACCGCCAGCAGATCGGTGATTCGCTTGACCTTGTCGAGGTCGGCGAGGTTCTCGGCGATGTCGACGATCTCATCGCAGGTTTTGTCGGTCAACCGTTTGCTCAGCTCGCGGCGAAAGCGGGCGACATGATCGTCGTGCGTGAAAGGGCGCGATGGGCTGCCTTTAGGCGCCGAGACGAATGCCGAGTGCCGGGTTCCGTCCTTCAGGCTGATGGTGACGCGGGCCGGCACCGATTGCGCCGTGGTCGCCGCCTCGACCTCGGGATCTATCTCGCAGCGCACCAGCGCCTCGATCCGCTTGACCTGCGGGTCGTCCAGGCTGGTCTCGTAGTCGGTCACGCTCAGGGCGAAGCCAGCTTCCGCCGCGCCCGCCATCGCAACCGCGAGCGCGGCGCTGTGGGGGAGGCTCATTTGCGCGGCCTGCACGTCGACCGGCTTGGGGATCGTGAGGCGGCCGAGGATCACCGCCGGGATGCCCACGAAGACGTCGAGGACGTCGTCGGGATCGACCGGCCTGCACAGGTCGAGGATGCCTTCGACCGCAGCCTGTACCCGCGCGCTGCAGGCGTGCCCCTTCACGGTCACCTCGCGCAACAGATAATCGCGGCCGAGACCCTCGGTCACTATGCCGAGCGCGGCAGAATCTGCATAAGCGCGGGCAAATCCGTTCGCGCCTTCGAGAATGTCCTGCGGGCCGGTAAATCCGTGGCGGGCCAGCAGGGCGGCCGCGACGCCGTTCTCGGCCGCCCTGGCGGCATGGATGCGCTTGACGGTCGAGCCGGACTGGTAGAATTGCGTCAACCCGCCCGCGAAGGAGGCGACGAGCCCGATGCTCGCCGCGATCTTGTGGTCCGCAGTCTTCTCGCCGTTGAACGCCAGGCGCGCCGCCGCCACCGCGGAGCCGAAGCCCCCGCATGTCGCCGTGCTCTGGAAGCCGCGCTGGAAATGGCTCGGCTGGATCGACAGCCCGATCCGGATCATCGCCTCATAGCCGGCCGCAACCGCTGCGATGAAATCCTTGCCGCCGGCATCGGTCTCGTCGGCCAGCGCGAGCGCGGCCGAGAACACGATCGAGCCTGGATGCAGCATGGAGCCCACATGGGTGTCGTCGGCATCGATGCTTCCGGCGTAGGTGGCGTTGAGGAAAGCGGCGCGCACCGCGTCCCGGCGCTGCGGCCGGAACAGCACCGCGGCCCGCCCCTCGCCTCCGAGGCTCGCCATGTAGCCGTCGGCCCAGGCGCTCCACGGCATCTCGGCGCCGATGGAGGCGACCCGGACATAGTCGAGGAACAGCTCACCCAACGTAGTCTTGATGTCGGGCGGCAGCGCATCGCCATGCAGGGATGCGGCGAACTGCGCCAGCGTGAAGGTCGGTGCCGGGGCGGCGCCGCCTTTCCGGAGCGGGACGCGGGTGCTCACCCGGCGCGCTCAATGCGCTTGCTGACGCTGAGGCTCTGCGCGCCTGCCGTCGGACACCACATGGACTTGCCGCCGGCACCGCCCGCCACGATGACGATGAGGTCGCGCGGCTCGTTGACGATGGGCACCATCGCGTGTTCATCGTTCTGGTCGACCCAGACCGGAAAATGCGGACCCTTGGACTTGCCGCGGTTCTTGACCAATCCCCACGGCTTGCGCGCACGCTCGAAGATCGCCTTCTGCACGTCGAGCTTCTTCCAGCCGGCGGCCGCGATGTGCTGCGCATTCTCGGGCCCGAACACCAGGGCGGGATGGCCCTGCGAGTAGAGATTGTTGCCCCCATAGGTCGCCATGGAATCCGCGAACGTGCGCATGATCTCGTTCGGGTCGGTCTGCACGTTCTCGGTCATGCTGTGAGGGGCTTCCGCATTCACCACGGTGACGACGCTGTCCTCGGGCTTGAAGCCGCGCTCCACATGGAGCGGCTCCCACGGATTGGCGTCTTCGTGCTCGGCGATGCAATAGGTGTATTTGCCCGGATGTCCATGCTGGCAGAAGTCGACCTCGGCCGGGATCGCGCCGCCGAGATTGACCAGCGCGAGCCGCAACCCGCGCCCGATGGTGGCATTGGCGCGCCAGCCCGGACCGAATACGCCGTTGCCATAGTTGAGGCCGAGCGCGCGCACGATCGGGCCGTTGACGATCAGGAGCGGTGCGCCCGCATGGGTGGTAGTCTGACGATGCGCCAGCCCGTAGGCCTTCTCCAGCACCGCCGACAACGCCGCCACGATGACCGGCAGATAGGCCGGCCGGCAGCCCGCCATGACCGCATTGACCGCGATGTTGCGCAGCGTCGCCAGCCCCATCGCGGGCGGCACCACCCCGATGGCCTCATCGGGATCGCGCCACGGCATGCCGGCAAGCATCTTGTCGACCCGCTCGGGCGTCGGCGGAATGATCGGAAGGCCATCGGTCCAGCCCTGCTCATAGAAGTGATCGTTGATCGCTTCCAGCGAGTCCGGCAGCTCCAGCGTCTTGGCCCGGCTCAACTCGACTCTGTCCAGCATTGTTGCAATCCCTGCGGCCGGCCGATCGGCGGCCCGCGTTCTGAGAGGTGAAACGTCGCCGTCAGCCGCGCGGCACGGCGTGCTCCGGCAACGGGAATTTCTTGGCCGCATATTCCTTGCCGACCGCCTCGCCCGCGGTCGTCAGCAGGCGAACGCATTCGGCCGCCGCGTCGACACCCTTCTGGGCGATCCTGCCCTGGTCGGCTTCGCCGATCGGATGCGGCAGCATCACGATGGGGAGGCCGTGGTGGCCCTCGCCGCGCGCGACAATCTGGCCGAGCGGGCAGAACGAGCGGCTGATAAGTGCCACGGTCGGCACCCCAGCCTTCTCGAGATTGACCGCATCGATCACGCTCCAGGGCGAGGAAGACCCGCAGTGGCCGACGCCGCTGATGGCGACATCGGTCTCCGCGGCCATCTCCGCGATGAACGGCGCCCCCTTGGCCGGGAAACCCTTGCGCCAGATTTTGATATTGGTCACCCCGTGGTCGCGCTGCAGCGCCTGCGCGAGCGCTTCCAGCACCACGTCGGAAAATTCCTTGCCGTTGTCGATGAGCCCGACCCGCAGTCCCGCCAGTGATTGCGGGCGCTCGGCCGGGCGCATGGCGGAGGCGGCGGGAGCCCCGGTGGGAAGCATCACGGTTTGCGTGCCGGACATGGCGTTTCTCCTTGCTGGGAAGAAAGTATACCCTGGTATAATATCGTATACAATAGCCCCGAAACCGCGGACCTTCAAGCCGCCGCGGCGTGCCGACGGCCGCCGAGCCGCAGCGTCAGCTCCGATATCGCCGTCAGGCTCTCGATGTTCTGCAGTGCCTGCGCGGCCGCGTTCATCACCGCCGGATCAAGGCTCAGGCGCGCGCAATCCTCGAATTTCACGTTCAGCTCGGCCGGCGTCAGCGCGACCTCGGGGTTGCCCTTGGAGATATCGACTTGGCGCTCGAGCACGCGGCCGTCGCGGAACCGCAGCCGCACATTGACCGGCCGGCTGCCCATTTTCCAGGCGTTCTCGATGCCTTGATGCACATACATGCTGATCCGGCGGGTGAGCGCCTGCGCCTTTTCGTCCTGCACCAGGCGATCGGTGAACGTATCGAAACCGATGCGCTCGTCGAGCAGCGCGCGCGCAATCGTGTAGGGCATGGAGAACTTGGCTTCCAATCCGGTCTGCGGCACCAGGTAGCAGAGCTTGTCGAACGTGTATTTGGTGACGCCGGCCTCGACCGAGGCGATCTCATCCGGATCGATCGCATGCTCCTGCTTGAGGGCGTGCACCGCGTCGATGGCGGGATGCAGCGCGACGCCGCAGGGATACGGCTTGATGACCACGCCGCGTACCACCAGCTCGTAGACCTTGCCGAGCTCCTCGAGCGGCGTCATGTCGGCGGGCAGCCCGCGCGAATAGACCTCATGGAAGCTGCGCGGACCATCGAAGGGATGCGGCAGGGAGGTGAAGCCCGCCTGGGCCCACAGCGACGCCTCCACGGCATTGCGGGCGGCGAGGCCCGCGTGCAGCGGCTTGCACATGGTGCCGAAGTTGCTGACATTGCCGCTGGTCATCGAATAGACGATGCCGAGCGCGCGGGCGGTCTGGTCGGCGTCGAGGCCGAGGAGCTTGCAGCAGGCCGCGGTGGCGCCGAACGCCCCGATCGTGCCGGTGGCGTGCCAGCCGCCCTCGAGCGAATGCAGCGGCTGGGTGGTGCGCCCGAGCTTCGCCATTACCTCGAAGCCGACCACATAGGCGTGCAGCACGTCGCGACCCGATGCGTTGATGGTCTCCCCGATCGCCAGCACGGACGGCACCAGCGACACGCTCGGATGCCCGATCAGCCCCCAGGTCACGTCGTCATAGTCGAGCGCATGGGCGGCGGTGCCGTTGACCAGGGCGGCATCATGGGCCGCGGTCTTGAAGTTCTGGCCCCAGACGGTAGCGGCGCCGGCGCCGGCGTTCCGGCGTGCCCATTCGGCCGGGATAGAGCCGCCCGGGTGGCGCGCACCGGCGAGCGCCACGCCCACGCAGTCCTGGATCGCGCCCTTGGCGACGGTCAGCGCCTGGCCGGGAATCGCCTCGAATCGCGACGTGACGATATAATCGACGACGTTCTTGGTATTCTGCATGATGTTCCTTCAGCGCGACTGGAAGTACTTGAAGTAAAGGTCGAGGAGCTGGCCCTTCTCGGCCGCCGCCTTCTCCCAATCGAAGGTCGCGAGCTTGATCGAATCGAGGTCGGGCTTGTCGCCCGGCGCCTTGACGTCCCGGCGGGCCGACCAGGACAGGATGATGTCCGTGATCAGCTCCTGCCCGGCGCGCGACAGCATGTATTCCGCCAAGGCCAGCGCGTTCTCGCTGTTGGGGCTGCCCTTCACCAGGCCGAGTGGCGCCGGCAGCATGATGGTGCCGTCATCGACCCAGTCCACGCCGACCGGCCGGCCTTCCTTCTGGAAGGTGAACGCGTCGTACTCGGACACCGGCGCGATATCGCGCTCGCCGTTGGCGACCGCATCGCGGGTCGCAGTGCCATCGCCGGCGACGAACACGTCGTTCCTGGCGAATTTGTCGAGATAGTCCGCGCCGTACATCTTCCACATGGCGTAGAGATGGGAGAACGAGGAGCCGGCGCGGGTCGGATCGGAAATCGCGATCCGGCTCTTCCATCGCGGCTCGATCAGCTCCTTCCAGGTTTTCGGCAGCGCGTCTTTCGGGACCAGCTTGGTGTTGTACATCAGCGCGATGCCGGTCGCCCGCAGCGCCACCCATCCGGCCTTGCGGTCGAAGAAGCCGTCGCGATAATCCCGGGTCAGGGGCAGTGCCGCGAGCCGGGTATCGAGCCAGCCTTTTTGCGCGAAATACTCGAATCCGCCCGGGTCGGCGCCATGGATGAGATCGGCGCCGATGCGTCCGGCCTGGCGCTCGGCGACGAAGCGCTTGACGGTCTCGACCGAGCCCGCGCGCACGAATTCGATCTTGAGATTCGGGAAGTGCTTGTTCAATGCTGCCACCAGCCGGGACATCGCGCTGGTGGCCAGCGACACGTAGATGCGCACCGTTCCGGAACGGTTGTCGACGGCGGTTGCGTCCTGCGCCTGCGCCGGCGTCGCGGCCAGCATCGCCAGAACCGTCAACCCGGCGCTGGCGCGGATCAGCGGACGTGGAATGAAAGCGCATCCGAACAGGCTCATGCCTTTTCTCCGATTATGGCGCCGCCGCCGGCGGTGAGCCGCCGCTCCCGCGATCTTCGTATAATATCGTATATCCCGGTATACTTTGTTTCAAGCGGTTCGAGACTTGGCGCTTCGCGGCCGGGGAGGGGCGATCCGATCAATTCCGGCTGTGCGGCCCCCAAGGACCCGGATCATCGGCAGCCGGATTGGCGTCGCCGGTCGAACCCGGCGCCTGCGGCCGCAGGAACGACCGCACCGGTCCGCCGGCCGGCGCCGCTGTCTGGGCCGCGTCGCTCCAGGGGCCGGGTGGTACGTCGTCCAACGCCGGCTGGGCCGGCCCCGCGTCGGCCTGATCAGGCGCGCCCGGCTCCGGCAACGCCAATGGGCCGGGATCGTGCCCGCCGGCGAACTTGATGATCGCCTGGATGCGCTGCTCGATCGGCGGATGGGTGGCGAAGATATCCGAGAACTCCTCGCGCGGATTGTCGACGCACATCTCCATGACCGCCGAGGTCGCGCCCGCGAGCTCGCCGCGGCCTTCGATCTTGCGCAGCGCCGAGATCATGGCGTCCGGGTTCTTGGTGAGCTCGACCGAGCCCGCATCGGCGAGCAATTCGCGCGAGCGCGAGAGCGCGAAGCGGATCACCACCGACAGCACCCAGGCCACCACGATGAGCGCGATGGCGATGAGGATCGCCACCCCGGCGGCGCCGCCTTTGCGGCTGCCGCGCCCGAAGCGCAGCCCGCCCTGGAACATCAGCCGGAACAGGAGCTCGGCAAAGAACGAGATCGCGCCCGCGATGATCACCGCGATCACCAGCATGCGCACGTCGCCGTTGCGGATGTGGGTCAGCTCGTGGCCGAGCACCGATTCGAGCTCGGCATCGTTGAGACGTTCGACGAGGCCGGATGTGACCGTGATGGCGTACTGCTTCTCGTTCATGCCGCTCGCGAAGGCATTGAGCGCCGGATCGTCCGCCACCTTGAGCTTCGGCATGGTGATGCCGCGCGATATGCAGAGATTTTCCAGGAGATTGTAGAGCCGCGGCTGCTCCAGCCGGGTGACCTCGCGTCCGCCGGTCAATGCGTCGATCATCGACTGATGGAACTTGTAGGCGATGAGAATCCAGATCACCGTGCCGATCGTTGCGAACGGCAGCGCGTTCACCGTATCCGTCAGGGCGCGGCGCATCAGTACGTCGAGCGGCGCGTTGACGGTGAACGCCTCCCCGAGCACCGCGCCCGCATAGACGAAAACGTAGACCAGAAAGAACAGGCCGATCAGCAGCGCGATCGAGCGCCGCTTGTTGGACTGGATGTGGCTGTAGAGACCGTAGGCCGCCATGATGGATGCCTCGCCGGCGGGCCTGCGGCCCGCGGCCGGCGTCTAGAACTTCACCTGCGGGGCCTCGCCGACGGTCTGGCGCTCGGCGCCGAGATCGAAGAACTGCTTCTCGGAAAAGCCGAGCGCGCCGGCGAGCAGCACCGCCGGGAACCGCTGGATGCCGGTGTTGTATTCCTGCACCGCGTTGTTGAAGAAGCGCCGCGAGGCCGCGATCTTGTTCTCCAGATCGGTGAGCTCCATCTGCAGCTGCTGGAAGTTCTCGTTGGCCTTGAGATTGGGATAGGCCTCCGACAGCGCGAACACCTGGCGCAACGCCCCGGTCAGGGCATTCTCGGCCGCGCCCTGCTGCGCCGAGCCCTGCGGCGCCGAGATCGCGGCATTGCGGGCCTTGACCACAGCTTCGAGCGTGCCGGCTTCGTGGGCCGCGTAGCCCTTCACGGTCTCGACCAGGTTGGGAATGAGATCGTGGCGCTGCTTGAGCTGCACGTCGATGTCGGCAAAGGATTGGTTGACCCGCTGCCGCAGCGCCACCAGGCTGTTGTAGGCCGTGATGGCGAACAGCACGACCACGACAATGACGCCGAGGATGATCCAGGTGGAGGTCGACATGGCGGGCTCCCTAAGCGGTGGAGGGTCGGTTGCGACCGCAGACTAGCGCAGATTGCCGTGCTATGGGGGAGAATCCAACCGGGCGCATACGCTACGGCTTCGTTGCCTCAGTTGCAAACTACGACAGTTTTCGCGCGTGGCTCGACATCGTGACCCGCGCCAGCTGGCGCTATCCGGAGGATATCAAGGCGTCATATCCGAAGGCGAGCATTCTGAAGGCCGGCCGGGTCGTTTTCAACATCAAGGGCAACGATTATCGATTGGTTGCTCGCGTGCGGTATCAGGCAGGTGCCCTGGAGATCCGGTTCTTTGGGACACATGCCGAATACGACAGGATAGACGCGGAGACGGTGTGATGGATGCAACGTTGGTGTTGATTGATAGCGATGCGGAGCTAACCCGTGCCCGCGCGCTCGTTGATCGCCTGTGGGACTCGAATGATCCAGCCGACATTTCGCGGCTGGAGGCGCAGGCGCGCCTGATTGCGGCTTACGAGGAGCGCAAATGGCCTCGCCTGCCGGCGAGCACGGCGGACCTGATCCGGCACCTCATGGATCAGCACGGTGTTACGCGAGCCGAGATGATACCGATTCTCGGCACGCCGAGCCGCGTCAGCGAGATGCTGCGAGGCAAGAAGGGACTGAGCATGGCGATGGTGCAGCGGCTGCGCGCCCGGGTTCGCGTGCCGGCCGACCTCCTCATTCCACCGCCCAAGAAAACGTCAGGCCGCCGCGCAACCAAACGGGCCGCAGCCTGACAGCGGTTCTGCCTTACACCGCCTCGCGCAGCTTCACGGCGCCTTCGAGATCGACCGAGACCAGCTGCGAGACGCCGCGCTCCGCCATGGTGACGCCGTAGAGGCGGTTCATCCGCGCCATGGTGATCGGGTTGTGCGTGATGATGATGAAGCGGGTGTCGGTGAGCCGCGTCATCTCGTCGAGCAGGTCGCAGAAGCGCTCGATGTTGTGATCGTCGAGCGGCGCGTCCACCTCGTCGAGCACGCAGATCGGCGCCGGGTTGGTCAGGAACACCGCGAAGATCAGCGCGAGCGCGGTCAGCGCCTGCTCGCCGCCCGACAAGAGCGACAAGGTCGCCGGCTTCTTGCCGGGCGGCTTGGCCACGATCTCGAGGCCGGCCTCGAGCGGATCCTCGTGCTCGACCAGCTGCAGCTCGGCGGTGCCGCCGCCGAACAGCTCGGTGAACAGGCGCTTGAAGTGGTTG
>DASYFD010000054.1:0-41736 GCA_036498625.1 Xanthobacteraceae bacterium
ATGCAGCTATTGGCGCCGGGCTCGGTCACCGATCGACGGCCCGCCCTGGTCGAGGTGCCGCCGCTCAAGCAGATCAGCCGCACCTCCATGATCGTCACCCCGACCGTCATTGCGCTCGCGGCTATCCGGGATGCCCTGGAGGCGACGGCGCCGCGCAACCTGAGTGGCAAGCGCGACAACCCAGTCACCTCATTGCTCTCCAACGCCGATATCGGCTGGACCATGAACCGTGGCCCGCTGGCCGTGACCGGGCGGCCGGAGGGCCTGGCGGTCTCCACGCTGCTCACCGGAACGCTGCATGTCACCGGCCAGATCTCCACCCAGGCCGGCAACATCGGCGGCGCGCTCGGCAACATCATCAACCAGAACCTCGGCCAGAACCTGCAGAACCTGACCGGCAAGACGATCGATCAGCACGCCGACATCCGCGGCAACGTCACGCTCGTGGCGCGGCCCGCGCTCGCCGCCAACTGGCGCATGGAGCCCAATCTCACCGCCCAGGTGGCGGTCGGCGATTCGGCCTTGTCGATCGCCGGCATCAAGATCGGAGTGTCGAACGAGGTGAAGCCGCTGCTGGACCGCCAGGTCAACGAGCAGGTGGCGGCCCTGCAGGCGCGCCTGCGCGCCGATCCGTTCCTGGAGGTGGCGGCGCGGCGCCAATGGTCGAAACTGTGCCGCTCGGTTTCGATCGGAGCCGCCGGCGCCGGGCTGCCCGACCTCTGGCTGGAGATTCGCCCGACCCGGGCGATGGCGGCGCAGCCGCGTATCGATGCAAGCGCGCTCACGCTGGTGCTCGGCGTGCAGGCCGAGACCCGGGTGGTTCCGGCCGAGACCAAGCCGGATTGCCCGTTCCCTGCCAATCTGGAGCTGGTGCCCCAGTCCGACCAGGGCCGCCTCAACATTGCGCTGCCGATCGACGTGCCGTTCACCGAGGTCAATCGGCTGCTGGCAGCGAAGCTCATCGGCAAGACCTTTCCGCAGGACGGCAGCGGCCCTTATGAGGCCACGATTCGAACCGCCAGCATCGCCGCCTCGGGGGACCGGCTGTTGCTGTCCCTGCGCGTCAAGGGGCGCGAAAAGGCCAGCTGGCTCGGCTTGGGGGGCGAAGCCAATGTCCATGTCTGGGGTCGCCCGGTGCTCGATGCCGAGCGTCAGATCGTGCGCCTGGCCGATGTCGCCCTCGATGTGGATTCGGAGGACGCCTTCGGGCTCCTGGGGTCGGCCGCCCGGGCCGCCATCCCGTATCTCAAGGACACGCTCGCCGACAACGCGGTCATCGATCTCAAGCCGTTTGCCGACCGCGCCCGCAGCAGCATGGAAACCGCCATCGCGGACTTCCGCACCGCGGCGCCCGGCGTGCGGGCGGACGTGAGCATTACCGATCTGCGGCTATTGGGCATCGAATTCGACGCCCAGACCCTGCGCGTGATCGCGGAGGCGAACGGCACCGCCAACGTGGCGGTCAGCAGCCTGCCGCAATGACCGGCTGCGGCCCCATGTGGCAAATGGGCTACACCCAGCCCCTAAAACGTGGTCCGGCCTCCACAGAAACCTTGTGGCAAGGGCCAATAACGCACATTCTGCGGCCAAGTGGGCGATCAGGGACAATGTCGGATAAGGTATTGTTATGCCTGCGACATTGAGGGAAATGGCGTGACCAAATCACCGCATTGGTGCCGGGTGCTGAGGCTGCCGGTCGCCGCCTTCGCGGTGCTGTCTGCGCTCGGGATGGCCCAGGGTGCCGACCTGCTTCCGGCCCCGCCGCCGGCCCCCCCTTATGCGGCTCCGCTTGCCCCGCCGCTGGTCCAGCCCTCGCTCGATTTCTACGACCCCTATCGTATCGAGGTCCGGTTCGGCGGCTTCCTCCATGGGGTCGGGGGCGCCGAAAAGGGCACCTACGATCTCAATCCGGAATTCATCCTTCCGCGCTTGCCGTTCTTCCAGAACCAATGGTGGAACGTGTTCGTGCCGCGTCCCCATGTGGGCGGAATGATCAATCTCGAAGGCCGCACCAGCGACCTCTATGCGGGCGCGCTGTGGAGCTTCCCGCTGCCGTACCATACTTTTTTCGAGCTGTTCGTCGACGGCGCCATTCACGACGGCGTCGAGAACAACCCGCAGCCGGGCCATTCGGGACTCGGCTGCCCGGCGCTGTTCCATGTCGGCGGCTCGTTCGGCTACGCCATCACCGAGCATTGGCGCGCGATGCTGACGTTCGACCATCTGTCGAACGGCCACTATATTTTCGGGATCAATTGCGCCGGTAACACCGGCCCCACGCCCAATCCGGGCATCAACAATTGGGGCGGCAAGATCGGCTACGCGTTCTGACGCGGCCGCGGCTAATCGTCGATTGATCGCTGCAAGGACGGCTCAAGCCGACCGCCGGTCCGGCGTGCCCGTGGGCTGCCGGAGATTTCCCTGCTAATGTGGTGCGCTCATCGTTCCGGCCAGCGGGGAACCATGACTGCGGAAGTCAAGCAATCGAAGCTCAGGGGTCTCCGCGCGGGACGGATCCTCGGCATTGCGCTCGCTGTCCTCCCGGTCGGATCCGGTTTTGCCCAGGAGGCCGCCTTCTTCAAAGGCAAGACCATCCGCATCTTGCTGAGCGCGGGCGTCGCCGGGGGCTACGCGGAATATGCCCGCCTGCTGGCGCAGCATCTGGGCAATCATCTCCCCGGCAAGCCCGATTTTATCGTCCAGAGCATGCCGGGCGCGGGCGGCCTGTTGGCCACCAACTATCTCTATTCCCAGGCCCCGCAGGACGGCACCACCATCGGGATCATCCATTCCACCGTGCCGCTGGCGCCTTTGTTCGGCACCGCTGGCGCGCGCTTCGACGCGCTGAAATTCAACTGGCTCGGCAGCCTCGACCGCGCCGACGGCATGTGCACCGTCTGGCACACCTCGCCGGTGAAGACCTGGGCCGACATGCTGGAGAAGGAGCTCGTGGTCGGCAGCACCGGTGCCGGCTCGCAATTCAGCATCCTGCCCGCCATGCTCAACAAGCTGCTCGCGACCAGGATCAAGGTCATCAACGGCTACAAGGACGGCGGTGAAATCTTTCAGGCCATGGAGAAGGGCGAGATCGAGGGCCGCTGCAGCACGCAGCTGACCGCCATTCAATCGATCCGCCCGCAATGGCTCACCGAGCACAAGCTTTCGGTGCCGATCCTGATCGGGCGCAAGCGCATCGCCGAGTTTCCCGACACGCCCGCCGTCATGGAGTTCGCCCGGGATGCCGCCACCAGGGCGCAGCTCGAGCTCATGTTGCTGACCCAGGACATGGATCGCCCGGTGCTGCTGCCACCCGGCGTGCCGGCCGAGCGCGTCGCGCAGATGCGCGCGGCGCTGTTCGCCACCATGGCGGATCCGGCGTTCGTTGCGGCGGCGCAAGCCATGCACCTGCATCTCGAGCCGGTCCGCGGCGAGGATCTGGCCAAGGCGCTCGCCGACGCCTATGCGTTGCCGCCCGACGTGGTGGCGGCTGCCCGGGAAACCATGGGCGAGAAGTAGGTTTCAATTTGTCATGCGCGGGCTTGTCCCGCGCATCTCGCTTAGGCGGCAGTGCCACCTCTATCGAGATGGCCGGGACAAAGCCCGGCCATGACAAGTGCGTTGAGGCTCAAACCTCGGCGCTGTCGAAGAACACCATATCCACGCCCCCGGTCGCGAATTTTGCGACGTCGGCGGCCGTCACCTGTCCCTGCGGGCTGGCAAATGCGTTTTGCACGGCCTGCATGTCGTCGAAGTGGAGCGTTGCGATCAGATGAAATTTGGAAGGGCCGGCGGGAGTCCCGACCGGGCCGCGGCTGACCTCGTATTTGCGCAAACCTGGAATCTGTTTCGCAATCGGAATGTGGGTCTTGAAGTAGTAGCTGTCGAAGGCGCCCGGATCTTTCGGCGTTCCGTACATGACCACCAGCCGTGCCATGAATCCCCCCATCAACAAAATTCATCGAAACCAGGAAATTGAACCACTTCGAGCATCCAGGCAAGCCGGTCACGCCGCGCCGGTACGCGCCGTCTCGATCCGCCGCTGCGCGCCCGACAGGCGCTTGTGCATATGCACCATGAACGCCATGCCGAACAGCGGAGTCGCCAGATTGACGATCGGGATCGACACGAAGGCGGCGATGAACATGCCGGCCACGAACACCCTGCCGGAATGCTGCTTGCGCAGCGCTCGCGCCTCCGCGACCGGGCGGTAGCGCATGGCGGCCAGCTCGAAATATTCGCGGCCCAGGATGTAGGCGGTGCAGAAGAAGAAGATGAGCGCCCCGAAGCCCGCGAACAGCAGGAATGGCAGCGCCACCAGATAGACCGCGAGCGCCAGCAGCGCGGTCCTCAGGCCCTCGATGAGGGCGCGCAGGAGCGGCACCGGCTTGCCTTCCGGCTCGCCCGGATAGCGGCTGCGCTCCACCTCGAGCGCGATGTCGTCGGCGAAGAAGCTCGCCACCAGCGCGGTCACGGCCGGCATCAGGAAGATCGAGCCCGCGATGATGCCGAGGCCGGCCGCGATCGTCACCACGAAGGCCAGCACCGCGAGCGGCGCATGGGCGTTGGGGCCGAGCGCGTTCTCGGCCCAGCCCTCGCCGGTGCCGGCGAGCCAGGCCAGCATATGGTGCAAGCCGATCCCGATGATGACCATCAGGATCAGGGCGAGCCCGATCGATTTCAGCAGTACCGAGCGGAACGGCGGCGAGAACATCTGCGACAGGGCTTGGACGGTGGCATCGAGCATCATGGTTCTCCAGGGCACGACTGAGCTATGCGCGGGCGCGTCCGCTCACAAGAGCGCTCGCGTTTGCGCAAGCCGGCCGGTTCGGGCCATACTGGCGCGGAAGCGAAGCCGACAAGCGGCATTGAGATTTGATCGGCGACTTCGACGAACCGAATGGCAATCCGCAAACCATGAAACGATTGAATCGCCGGTCGTTCCTCGCCGCCTCGGCCGCCATGACGGCCGCGCCGGCGTTCGGGGCCCCGACAGCGCCGGGCGCGCCGGTGGCCAGGAAATCCGGACCAGGCTCACAGGTCCCTTCGCGTCCTGGCGTGGTCGATGTGGTGATCGTGGGGGCCGGCGCTGCCGGGATCGCGGCGGCGCGGCGCCTTGCCGCCGCTGGCCGGCGCTTTGCCCTGATTGAAGCGAGCCCGACGGTCGGCGGACGTTGCGTCACCGACACGGCGACGTTCGGGGTGCCGTTTGATCGCGGCGCCCACTGGGTCCACATGCCGGACATCAATCCGGTGGCGAAGCTCGGGACTCAGACCGGGCTCGATCTCTATCCGGCGCCGCCCGGCCAGCGTGTGCGCATCGGGCGCCGCTACGCGCGCGAAGGCGAGATGGAGGACTATCTGGGCGGAACGGTGCGCGCCACCACCGCCATCGCGGATGCGGCACGCAAGAACGATGTCGCCTGTGCCCAGGCGCTGCCCAAGGACCTGGCCGCCGCCTGGCGGCCCACCATCGAGTTCGTGCTCGGCCCCTTCGGCTGCGCCAAGGATCTGAGCGAGGTCTCGGCGGTCGACTTCTCGCGCTCGGCCGAGCGCGACAGCGATTTGTTGTGTCGCCAGGGCTTCGGCGCGCTGCTCGCCAAGCTCGCCGCCGGCATCCCGGTCGAGCTCTCCAATCCGGTGACCCGCATCTCCTGGGGGACGAAGGGCGGCGGGGTCGATGTCGAGACCATGCGCGGCCAGTTCGGGGCCCGCGCCGCCATCGTCACGGTGTCCACCAACGTGCTCTCGGCCGGCAAGATCAAGTTCACGCCCGATCTGCCCAAGCGCCAGCTCGACGCCGCCGCCAAGCTCAAGCTCGGCAGCTACGATCACATTGCGCTGGAATTGCCCGGTAATCCGTTCGGGCTGCGGCCCGACGAGCTGGTGTTCGAGAAATCCGACAGCAACCGCACCGGGGCGCTGTTTGCCAATGTGTCGGGCACGGCGCTCTGCATCGTGGAGGTGGCGGGCAGCTTCGGACGCGATCTCGCCGCCAAGGGCGATGCCGCGATGTTCGATTTCGCGCAGACCTGGCTCACCGGCATGTTCGGCACCGATGTGGGCAAGACGGTCAAGCGCCGGCACGCCACCCACTGGAACGACGAGCCCTGGGTGCTGGGCGCCTTCTCGGCCGCGGCCCCCGGCGGCCAGCCGTCCCGCAAGGTGTTGATGGAAGGCCTGAACGACCGCATCTGGTTCGCCGGCGAAGCCGCGCACGAGACCCTGTGGGGCACGGTCGGGGGCGCCTGGGAATCGGGCGAGCGCGCCGCCGACGCGGTGGTGAAATCATTCGGACGGAAGCCGAGCTAGGGCGCAATGGGATGCGCCAGCAATCAAGACCGACCTCGGACGGCATTGCGGCTTCCGAACGTAGCCTTCAGCCCCGCAGCGTGCCGCCCGTTCGCTTGCTCACCTCCGCCACGATCTTGGCCGCGACCGCGTCGATCTCCTGGTCGGTCATGGTTTTCTCGCGCGGCTGCAGGGTGACAGCGATGGCGATGGATTTCTTGCCGGCCGCGATGCCGTCGCCCTCGTAGACGTCAAACACGCTCACCGCCTCGACCAGCTTGCGGTCGGCCTGCTGGGCGGCGCGCACGATATCGCCGGCCTTCACGGTACGATCGACCACGAAGGCGAAATCGCGTTCGACCGGCTGCAGGGCTGAGAGCTCTAGCACCGGCTTGGCGCGCGTTGCCTTGAGCTTGGGCTCGGGGATGCGTTCGAGAATGAGCTCGAAGGCCACCAAGGGGCCCTCGGCGCGTAGCGCCTCGAGCGCGCGGGGATGCAATTCGCCGAAACTGCCGAGCACGTTCTGGGGGCCGATCTGGATGGTGCCGCAGCGCCCCGGATGCAGCCAGGCGGGTCCGCCTGGCGCGATCTGGAGCGCATTCATGGGGGCGCCGGCGGCTGCCAGCGCGGCGAGCGCATCGGCCTTGACGTCGAAGGCGTCGACCGCGTCAGTCCTGGCCGACCAATGGCGGCCGCGGCCGGCCGCCTTGGCGAGCGCGCGGCGCACGCCCGCCGCTGCGGTCAGCTGGTCGGCCGGCTGGTCGCCGCGGAAAATCTGCCCGACCTCGAACAGCGCTACATCGGCGATGCCGCGATCGGCATTGCGCTGGGCCGCGGCAATCAGCCCCGGCACCAGGCTCGGCCGCATGTCGGAGAGATCGGCCGCGATCGGATTGGCGAGCGCAAGCTCAGGCTTGCCGCCGCCGAACAGCTCGGCCTGCGGCTTTGAGATGAACGACCAGGTGACGGCTTCCACCAGGCCGCGGGCCGCGAGCGCGCGCTTGGCCTTGCGGGTGCGCAGCTGCACGAGCGTGAGCACGGGCTTGCGGGCGGCCGGGCCGCGATCGAACGGTGTGGCCGGAATCCGGTCGACCCCAATGATGCGCAGCACCTCCTCGACGATATCGGGCTTGCCGTGCACGTCCGGGCGCCAGGAGGGCGGCGCGATCTTCACGCTCGGAGCCTGTCCGGCCACGAAGAATCCCAGCCGCGCCAGTACGCGGCGCAACTCCGGCAATGCAACCTCGACGCCGGCAAGCCGCATCACGGTATCGATCGGGAAATCGATGATCCGGTCCTGATGGTCGGGGGCGGCCGCGATCAGGTTGGCGGACGGCGTTCCGCCGCAGAGATCGAGCACCATCTTGGTCGCGAGCTCAAGGCCCGGCAGCATGAAGGCCGGGTCGACGCCGCGCTCGAAGCGATAGCGGGCATCCGAGTTGATGGCGAGCTTGCGGCCGGTCTGGGCGATATTGAGCTCGTCCCACAGCGCCGACTCGATCAGCACATCAGTGGTCTGCTCCGAGCAGCCGGTCGTTTCGCCCCCCATGATGCCGGCGAGCGATTCCGGCCCGGCCTCGTCGGCGATCACGCACATGGTGTCGTCGATTTGGTAGTTCTTGCCGTCGAGCGCGGTCAGGCTTTCGCCGGCGCGCCCGCGGCGCACCACCAGATTGCCCCGCACCTTGGCGGCGTCGAATACATGCAGCGGCCGGCCGCGGTCGAAGGTGATGAAATTGGTGATGTCGACCAGCGCATTGATGGGCCGCAGCCCGATCGCGATCAGCCGGCGTTGCAGCCACTCGGGCGAGGGGCCGTTCTTGACGCCCTTCACCAGCCGAAGCGCAAAGCCGCGACAGAGCGCGGGCGTGGCGCCGAAATCGAGCGTTGCCGCAACCGGGCAGGGGAACGCGCCCGCGATCGGCTTGATGGCGACTTCCTTGAGCGTGCCGATATCGGCGGCCGCGAGATCGCGGGCAATGCCATGCACGCCGGTGCAGTCGGGACGGTTCGGGGTCAGGTTGATCTCGATCACCGGATCATCGAGGCCGGCAAATTGCGTATAGGGCGTGCCGACCGGCGCATCAGCGGGCAGCTCGATGATGCCTTCGTGGTCGTCGGAAAGCTGCAGCTCGAAGGCCGAGCACAGCATGCCGCGGCTTTCCACGCCCCGGATGGTGCCGACGCCGAGCGTGATGTTCTTGCCCGGAATGAGCGCGCCGGGCGCCGCGAACACACCGACGAGGCCGGTGCGGGCATTGGGCGCCCCGCACACCACCTGCACCGGATCGCCCACCCCGGTATCGACCATGCAGACGCGCAGCCGATCCGCATTGGGGTGCTGCTCGGCTGAGATGACCCGCGCGATAGTGAACGGCGCCAGCGCCTTGCCCTTGTCCTCCACTCGCTCGACCTCGAGGCCGATCATGGTGAGGGTGTCCACGATCGCGCCGAGCGCCGCATCGGTCTCGAGATGCTCCTTGAGCCAGGTTAGGGTGAACTTCATGCGCTCAGCCCTCCGGCCAGCGTCGGCAGATCGAGCGGGGGGAAGCCGTAATGGGCGAGCCAGCGCATGTCGGCTTCGAAGAAGGCGCGCAGGTCCGGCATGCCGTATTTCAGCATGGCGATGCGATCGATCCCCATGCCCCAGGCAAAGCCCTGGTACTCCTCGGGATCGAGGCCGCAATTGCGCAGCACGTTGGGATGCACCATGCCGCAGCCGAGGATCTCGAGCCAGTCCTCGCCCTCGCCGAACCTGATCTCGCCCTTGTCGCGGGCGCACTGGATGTCGACCTCCAGCGACGGCTCGGTGAACGGAAAGAACGACGGCCGGAAGCGCATCTTCACCTGATCGACCTCGAAGAACGCCTTGCAGAATTCCTCCAGGATCCATTTCAGGTGGCCAAGATGGGAGCCCTTGTCGATCACCAGGCCCTCGACCTGGTGGAACATCGGGGTGTGGGTCTGGTCGGAATCGCAGCGATAGGTGCGGCCCGGAATGATCACCCGGATCGGCGGCTTCTGGCTCATCATGGTTCGGATCTGCACCGGGGAGGTGTGGGTGCGCAAAAGCAGCCGCGAGCCGTCCGGCTTCGGATTGAAGAAGAACGTGTCGTGCATCTCGCGGGCCGGGTGACCCTGCGGGAAGTTGAGCTTGGTGAAATTCAGATCGTCGGTCTCGATGTCGGGACCTTCCGCGATCGAGAAGCCCATATCGGCGAAGATCGCGGTGAGCTCGTCCACTACCTGGCTGATCGGATGCACGCGGCCGGCCTCGGCTGTGCTTTCGCGCACCGGCAGGGTGACGTCGAGGGTCTCGGTGGCGAGGCGTTGGTCGAGCGCCGCGCTCTTGAGGGTCTCGCGGCGCGCCGCGATCGCGCTGCCGACCTCCTCCTTGAGGCCGTTGATGAGCGGCCCCTGCTGCTTGCGCTCGTCCGGGCTCATGCCGCCGAGCGTCTTGAGCAGACCCGAGACCGACCCGCTCTTGCCGAGCGCTGCGATCCGCACCGCCTCGAGCGCGCCCTCATCGCCGGCCGCGGCGATCTCGGCAAGGAGCTTGTCTTGCAGCGCCTTCAATTCGGACATGGAGCAACCCTGTAGCCCGGATGGAGCGCAGCGAAATCCGGGACGGACTTAAGTCCGGTTACCGCCGCACCCGCATTGCGCTGCGCTCCATGCGGGCTATGGGCGGCCGAAGCGCCGCTCGGCCACAAGCGATCACGGCCTCGGAAAGCAGGGGTGCGGTCAGGCCGCCGTTGCCGTCGCCGGCAGCGCCGCCTTGGCCCGCTCCACGATCGACTCGAACACGGTCGGCTCGTGGATGGCGAGATCGGACAGCACCTTGCGGTCGACCATGACCCCGGCCTTGGCGAGGCCGTCGATAAACCGGCTGTAGCTCAGGCCGAACGGCCGCACCGCGGCGTTCAGCCGCTGAATCCACAGCGCCCGGAAGGTGCGCTTCTTCCGCTTGCGGTCCCGGAAGGCGTATTGGTTCGCCTTCTCGACCGCCTGCTTGGCGACCCGGATGGTGTTCTTGCGCCGGCCATAATAGCCCTTGGCGGCCTTGAGGACTTTCTTGTGCTTGGCGTGACTGGTGACGCCACGTTTGACGCGAGCCATGGCTGATCTCCTGGCGGTTGGTTGGTTCTAGAGCATGATCCCGAAGCCGGATGCCGGCTTTCGAGGGAGATCATGCTCCGGCAAAAAGTCTCGGCTCAGCCGTTGGGCAGAAAATATCGCTTGATATTGTCGCCGTCGGTCTTGAACAGGACCTTGGTGCCGCGCAACTGGCGGATTGCCTTCTTGGTCCGCTTGATCATGCCGTGGCGCTTGCGGGACTGCTGAAACATCACCTTCCCGGTCGCCGTTATCTTGAAGCGCTTTTTGGCGCCCGACTTGGTCTTAAGCTTGGGCATTTGGCTCTCCTGTTCCGGCCCACGAGGCAAAACGGCCCGCGCCGCCGGTGATCGCATCGATAAGTGTGCTGATTGAGCACTTCGCCGCAGCCACGGCAGCCCTTGTGAGCCGGGTCGCGGGAGGCCGGGGTTATGGCAGAGGATGTCCGGAAATACAACCGGTCGGCAGCCGGTTGCGATCGCCACTGCGACCGCAATTCGGCTGCCCACGGGCCCCTTGCGGGCCGGGGGCGCTGTCCAGGGACGCGGGCCCAGAGCCCGGCCGCTCAGCGCGGCGCCAGCACCATCACCACCTGGCGACCCTCGAAACGGGGTTCCTGCTCGATCTTGGCGATCTTGGAGTTGTCGTCCCGGACGCGGTTGAGAAGCTGGGTGCCCAGTTCCTGGTGCGCCATCTCGCGGCCGCGGAAGCGCAGCGTGACCTTGACCTTGTCGCCTTCCTCGAAGAAGCGCTGCATGGAGCGCATCTTCACCTCGTAATCATGGTCGTCGATCATCGGGCGGAGCTTGATCTCCTTGACCTCGACCACCTTCTGCTTCTTGCGGGCTTCGGCCGCTTTCTTCTGGGCCTGATATTTGTGTTTACCGTAGTCGAGGATTTTGCAGACGGGGGGTACCGAATTGGGGGCGATCTCGACCAGATCAAGCCCGGCCTCGACCGCCTTTTCCAAGGCGAGCCGGGTTTCGACAACGCCATGGTTGGCGCCGGTCTGGTCGATCAATTGTACTTCTTGAGATCGAATTTCCTCATTGATGCGCGGGCCGTCCTTGGTGACGGGCTGCGGGGTTCTCATCGGGCGGCGAATGGCGTTGCTCTCCTATGCTGTTGCGCGAAGCCCGTAACCGACGGGCAGGGGGAAGGATCGGGACAAACCGGGGGCAAGTCAACGGCAATATGCGTGATCCCGGGCCCCGACGCCCCGCCAGATGGGTCGCCCCGGATGGGCATGCAAGAGGGTCCCTTGGGACCGCAGCGCCAGACCCGCGCTCCGGCGCCTCACAGATCGCGCGCCAGGAGCGACATGTAGACGGCGCGGGTCGCCACGGCGGCGCTCTGGGAGGAGAACATGTATTCGGCGAACTGGCGCGCGCGGGCGGCCATCGCCTGGTATTCGGTGGGATCGAGCTCCAGGGCGAGCTTGAGCGTATGGGCAAGGCCGGTGGGATCGGCGCGCCCGACCACCCAACCGGTGCGCAGCTCCTCGGGCATCCGCGGCGGCACCAGCACATGCTCCGGCAGCATGCCCACATCCGAGGTCACCACCGGGCGGGCCATGGCCTGGGCCTGCGCCACCACGCTGCCCAGGAGCGGCGGCTCGAGCGCGGTCACCGCCACCACCTCGGCGCACCCGAAGGCGGCCGCCATGTCGGGGCAATGACCGGTGAGCCGCAACAGCCGATCGACCCCCAGCTCCTGCGCCTTTTTCATGATGTCGCGGGCATAGTTGCGGTGGGTCGCATGCTCCCCGACGATCACGAAGACGACGTCATCGTGCCCTTCGTCGGCGAGTGCGCGAGCGGCCTCGGGCACGATGATCTGGCCGTTCCACGGCGCCACCCGGCCCGGCACCAGCACGATGCGGGCGTAGCTGGGAATGTGCCAGGCGCTGCGCAGGGCTTCGCTGGCCTCCGGCGGTACCGCGAGCGGATCGAACACGCCGGTATCGATCTCGCGCGGGACGATGGTGATCGAGTCGGACGCAATGCGGTAGCGGTCCATCACCGGCGTCGCCGCGTAGATCGAGGGCGCGATGATGCGGTCGCCCTGTGCCAGCGCGGCCGAGACCGGGGCCGGCCAGCGCCGGCCGACGGCGGGCGCGTCCGGCAGCGAGGTGACGATCCAGACCGCGATCCGGGCCGCCGCCACCCGCGCGCTCCAGGCGCCCCCCGCGGTGTGGGCGTGCACGATATCGATGCGCTCGGCCCCGACCAGCCTTTCCAGAACCCGGGCATTCTTCCTCAGCCGCAACGGGTTGACGGTGTCGGGAAGCTCCACCCATTCCCCGCCGCAGGCCCGCAGCTCGCCCACCAGCGGACCGTCGTCGGCCGCGACCAGCGCGCGCGCTCCGGCCTGCAGCAGGGCAAAGGCGACATTGAGGGCGGCCCGGGTGCTGGGCTCCTCATACATGCCCGGCACGATCTGCAATATGGTGGAGCCGGCGAGCGTGCGCCGCGGAACGCGCGCCCCCTCGAGGCCGTCGCTCACGGCGGCGCTTCCTGGTGGCAGCCCGGCGTGTCACCGCCGGACCCGCGGATGGCGGCCGACTTCATCGATGTTTCGAGGCTGATGATTGTCGCACTACGATTGCCGGAGGGTGATTCGCCGATGTTGTTCCATGAGCAATGATTGCCTGAAATCCTTGGAAGTTGGAACTGGCCAGGCGGTGCGGCCGATTGCGGTACGGCACCGTCCGGGCGGCGCTCCCGGGCTGTTCTGGCTGGGCGGGTTCAAATCCGACATGCAGGGGACGAAGGCCCAGGCTCTCGATGCCTTTGCGCAACAGCAGGGCCGCGCCCTCACCCGGTTCGATTATTCGGGCCACGGCGAATCGGGCGGCAGCTTCACGGACGGCACCATCGGCCGCTGGCTGGAGGAGAGCCTGGCGGTTTTCGATGCCTGCTGCTGCGGCCCGCAGGTGGTGATCGGCTCCTCAATGGGGGGCTGGCTCGCCTTGCTGCTGGCGCGCGCGCTGGCACGGCGGACGCCGCCGGCGGCCGGCGCGATCGCCGCCCTGATCCTGATCGCCCCCGCGGTCGATTTCACGCAGGCCCTGATGTGGGAGCGCTTTTCGCCGGAGATCAAGCGGCAGATCGAGCAGGACGGCGCCTGGGAGCGGCCATCGAGCTATGGGGAGGAGCCGTACCCTATCACCCGCGGGCTGATCGAGGAGGGCCGCCGGCACCTTTTGCTCGACCGCATGATCGAGACCGGCTGCCCGGTCCGCATCCTCCAGGGGGTGCAGGACCCCGACGTGCCCTGGCAGCACGCCGTCGACCTCACCGCCCGCCTGGCGCAGGACGACGTGGTGCTTACTCTGGTGAAGGACGGCGACCATCGGCTGTCGCGTCCGGAGGATATCGAGCGGCTGCTGGCCGCGGTGGCGGAGTTTTGAGCCCGGCCAACGGCGCGGGACGAACTTGTAGGGTGGGTAACGCGCGAGCGCCGGCAGCGTTTGATTGCGTGGCAATGGCGTACCGGCGCGTTGCCCACGCGCTCGGCTCTCGCAATGCAATTGCGTGGGCAAAATTGCGCGGCTCCGTGCAAGCTACACTCGCCGTTCCCGGCAATTTTTCCCACCCTACGTGGATCGGAGCGCGGCGTCCCATTCGGCCTCGACCGTCGGATCAGCTTCCGCGGCGCGCCGGGTCTGGGCAACCGCGCGCAGCCGCTTGCGGTCGAGCCGCTCGAGCGCCCAGATGGCGGCGCCGCGCACCAGGGCGGAGGCATCGGTGAGAAGGCGCTCGGCCGCGCCGGCGAGTGCCGGGTCATCCGAGTTGCCGATCGCGATCAGCACGTTGCGCACGAAGCGATCGCGGCCGGCGCGTTTCACCGGCGATTTTGCAAACAGCGCCCGAAACGCCGCATCGTCCAGGCGGGCGAGGTCGGCGAGTTGCGGCGCCTGCAGGGCCTGCCGCGCCGCCAGCTTCGCCTCATGGGCGGCTTGCGCATATTTGTTCCATGGGCAGACCGCCAGGCAATCGTCGCAGCCGAAGATGCGATTGCCCATGAGGGAACGCAGCTCGCGCGGGATCGGCCCTTTGTGCTCGATGGTGAGATAGGAAATGCAGCGGCGCGCATCGAGCCGGTAGGGGGCCGGGAACGCCGCGGTCGGGCAGATGTCGAGGCAGGCCCGGCAGCTGCCGCAATGATCGGTCTCCGCCGCATCAGGCGGAAGCCAGAGGGTGGTGAAGATCGCGCCCAGGAACAGCCAGGAACCGAGCTCGCGCGAGACCAGGTTGGTGTGCTTGCCCTGCCAGCCGAGGCCGGCGGCCTCCGCCAGCGGTTTCTCCATCACGGCGGCGGTGTCGACGAACACCTTCACATCGCCGCCGGCCTGCTGCGTGAGCCAGCGCGCGATGCTCTTGAGCCGCGGCTTGACGATGTCGTGATAGTCGTCGCCTTGGGCATAGACCGAGATGGCGCCGCGCTCGCGCCGGCGCAGGATCGCCAGCGGATCGTCGGCACCGCCGTAGTTGAGGCCGAGCATGATGATGGAGCGCACCTGCGGCCACAGCACGCGCGGATCGCCGCGCCGCTGCGGATTACTGGCCATCCAGGCCATGTCGCCATGCAGGCCTTCGGCGAGAAAGCGCTCGAGCCGCGCCCGCGCCTGCGGGGCCGCGTCCGGGCGGGTCACCCCGACCACATCGAAGCCGTGCCGGCGGGCCTCGCGCACCAGCGCAGCCTTGATGGCGGCGGAATCCTCCGGAAATCCGGTTTCTAGAAATCCAGATCCGCGTAGGTCGGCGACGGCGGTATCCCGGCCAGCGTCTCGGTGAGCAGCGGCCGGAACGTGGGCCGCGACTTTATGCGCGCGTACCAGTCCTTTGCGGCTTCGTCTTCCTTCCACGGCACATCGCCCATGTAATCGGCCGCCGACAGGTGCGCGGCCGCCGCCAGATCCGCATAAGTCATGCGGTCGCCGGCCAGCCAGTCGCGGGTGCGCACCAGCCAGCCGATATACGACAGATGATAGCGGATGTTGTGGCGGGCCGCGCGGATCGCCTCGGTATTGGGCGAGCCGCCCCCGCCTTCCATCGGCAGGTGGCGCTTGTAGAGCCGCTCGGTGGTGAGCGGCTCGCTGACCTCCTCGAAGAACTTGTCGTGGAACCAGCTCATGAGCCGGCGCACCTCGACCCGCGGACCGGGATCGAGCGGCATGAGCCGCCGGTCGCGCAGCTCGGCCCCGATGGTCTCGTCGAGGAACTCTGCGATGATCGCGGCCCCCGGGACCGGGGGCTGCCCTTCCGCCACCAGCACCGGGGTCGTGCCGGCCGGGTTGAGCATCAGGAATTCCTCGCGACGCTCCCAGGCCCGCTCCTCGATCAGCCGCGCCGCCAGCCCGAACTCGCCGAGCGCCAGCCGCACGAAGCGCGAATGCGGGCAGAACGGATGATGGAACAGCGTCAGCATGCGATGGCCGGATCCTGAGGCGAGCCGGATGCGGCCCGCCGGCGAGTCAAGAGCTCGATCAGCGCCGGGACCCTAACGACGCCGCGGGCGGGGAGCAACCGGCCGGCTCGCCGGCACCGTGCTGCGGATCCGCCGCCCGGGCCCAGACGGCTGGCACGTTGTGGCTTGTTCCAGTGCTCGCTCGCCGCTACTGCTGTGCGCTCGAGGCTCGGTTACGAACAGCATGCGCGACCTTTTCCACGCCATCGATTTAGCGCTTGCGATCTATACTTGGCTTCTGTTGGCGGGCGTGGTGGTCTCCTGGCTGATCGGGTTCAACCAGATTGACGACCAGCGCCCCTTCGTGGGCGCCGTCCGATCGGGCCTCGGCCGGGTCGCCGAGCCGGTGCTGCGGCCGCTGCGCGCTCTGTTGCCCGGTCTCGGCGGCGTCGACATCTCGCTCGTGGTCGCGATCGTGACGGTGGCCGCCGTCCGCTACGTCATCGCGCTCTTCATCCTGCCCAAGCTACTGTAAGGGGCCGGAAATCCCAGGACTGGCGCCGAAGGCGACGTCGTGCATGATGCGGTGCGGCAGGAATGTAAGGGCGGTGCCGACCAAGAGCACGCCCACGAACAGCCACAGCATGGCGTTGCGATGGCGGTTCACATCGCGGCGGCGGGCATGCAGCACCGCATAGGGCAGGATCAAAAGGAAGTAGAGCGAAAGCAGGTGGATCGACGCGCAGGTAACCGATCCGCGGTCGCATGACTCGCCCACCCGGCAGCAGACGCTGGGCCCGAACATGTCCCACGGCAGGATGTCGTGGTTGAAAAACGCCGAGACCAGCATCACCGCGATGAGGGCGACCCAGGTCCAGCCGAGCGCGCGGTGCGGAAGCACGCCCTTGGGGGCGACGAACTGGACCGCGCCGACCACGACCGCTCCCATGGCCGCAAAGGCGTGGACCTGGACGAGGGGCGCGGCGTTGAGCAGCGGTGCGAGCGTCACGAGCGCACCTGACGGCCGTTGCCGCGGGGACCGGGATGAAGACCAGCGCCGGGTCGAAACGATAGCGGCCACGACGATTGCGCTTGGCGGCCCGCAATGGCGCCGCGCCATCGAGACGGATCGCTACCGAACGCTTGCGATAACGCAACCGGTGAAATCGCGATCGCAATGGATCGCGAGCCCGCTCGCCCACACATAGCCCGCCCTCAGTCCCTGCGGCCATCTGACCGCAGGGCGCTTTTTGCGTCAAGCCGCGGCAGGCGCAGATGCTCCCGCTGTGGACTACCTGGGATAGGGTGCTTGGGTGATCGCCGGGGCGGCGCGCTCGACACTCGCGCAAGCGAATCATCTAGATTGCAGGCTGTCCTTGCGGCGGCCGCCCCACGCGGTCAGCACCCGCTTCAACCTTCGCGCCGCGGAGCCGTCAATGTCTCTCATGTGGTTCGATCTGTTCAAGGCCGTCGCCCTCGGCATCGTGGAGGGGCTGACCGAGTTCCTGCCGGTGTCCTCGACCGGGCATTTGCTGCTGGTGCAGCGCTTCTTCGGCTTCGACGACGAGGACTTCGGCAAGACCTTTGCGGTGCTGATCCAGTTCGGCGCCATCCTGGCGCTGTTGTCGATCTACTTCCTGCGCCTGTGGCGGCTCATGCTCGGCATGTTCCGCGACCCGGCGGCGCGGCGCTTCGTCATCGGGGTGCTGATCGCCTTCCTGCCCGCCGCCGTCATCGGGGCGCTCGCCCACGACTTCATCAAGAGCGTGCTGTTCAATGTCTGGATCGTGTGCTTTGCGCTGATCGTGGGCGGCGGGGTCCTGGTGTGGGTCGATGCGCTCGACCTCAAGCCGCGGTATCACGAGGCCACGAAGTTCTCGCTGCCGATGTATTTCATCATCGGGGTCGCGCAATGCCTCGCCATGATCCCGGGCGTGTCGCGCTCCGGCGCCACCATCGTGGCCGCCATGCTGCTCGGCGCCGACCGGCGCGCCGCCGCCGAATTTTCCTTCTGGCTCGCGATGCCGACCATGGCGGGCGCCTTCGCGTATGATCTCTACAAGAGCCACGGGCAGATGAGCGCCAACAACGCCATCATCGTGGCGATCGGATTTGCGGTCTCGTTCGCGGCCGCCTGGCTCGTGGTGAAGACGTTTCTCGACTATGTGTCGAGCCATGGCCTGAGGTTGTTCGCCTGGTGGCGCGTCATTGTCGGCTCGCTCGGCCTGATCGCGCTCGCGCTCGGGCACTGAGCGGCGTCAGCGCGCGACCTCGGTGGTCTTGAACTGGCCGCTCTTGCGGAAGCGCCACAGATAGCTCGGCACCACGGCGCGGAACGACACCGGCTCGATGCCGAGCCCGGCGAGCGTGCTGCCGGCTGCGTTGGCCTCCGCCGACACCACATTGTCGCCGCGCAACAGCTCGACCTGGTCCTGCGTGAGCATCGGCGGCAGTCCCAGCGCGCCCGGCAGCTGCAGGAAATAGGCCATGGTGCGGGCGAGCCCGAACGGAATCGACACCAGCAGCCGGCGGCGCTCGATGGTGGCGAGCGTGAATTCCATCAGCGCCTTGAAGCTCGTCACCTCGAGCCCGCCCAGCTCATAGATGGCGCCGCCGGTCTGCGGCCGGTCGATGGCGGCGAGCACGGCTGAGGCGACATCGCCGGCGAACACCGGCTGGAAGCGGGTGAGGCCGCCGCCGATCAGCGGCAGCGCCGGCGCGATGCGGGCGAGCGCCGCGAACTTGTTGAAGAAATTGTCCTCCGGCCCGAACAGGATCGAGGGCCGCAGGATGGTGGCGGACGGCATGGCGGCGAGCGCCAGCTTCTCGCCCATGGCTTTGCTTCGCGCATAGTGCGAGGGCGCGTCTGGATCGGCGCCCAGCGCCGAGATGTGGATGAGCCGGGCCCCGAAGGCCGCCGCCGCCAGCGCCACCGCCTCGGCCCCGAAAGTGTGCACGGAATCGAAGCGCTGCCGGCCGCCTTCGAACAGGATGCCCACCAGGTTGACCACGATATCGGCGTCGCGGGTGGCGGCTTCGACCGAGCCCGGATAGCGCAGATTGGCCGCCACCGCATGGATCTGGCCGACCCGCCCGAGCGGCTGCAGGTGGCCGGCGAGGTCCGGCCGGCGCACCGCCACCCGCACCCGATAGCCGCGCTTGCACAGCGCCCGCACCACATGGCGGCCGAGGAAGCCCGAGCCGCCGAAGACGGTGACCAGCTTGTCGAGGTCCGATTGGGTGACCATGCCTTTAGCTCTCGGCTCTCACCGGGGAAGCGCGCGCCACGTCGGCGCGCTGCCGCCGAATACAAGATCGGCTCCCGGCTGTATAGAGGCCGGACCGGCCGGCTCCGATCGGGGCGCTCCCGGGACGGTTCCGCACGCGCGATTTGACAAGCCGAAAGCAGCTGACATACCTAGCGCCCATTGGCCCAGGTGGCGGAATTGGTAGACGCGCTGGTTTCAGGTACCAGTGGTGAAAATCGTGGAGGTTCGAGTCCTCTCCTGGGCACCAAGGACTATATCCCTAGACACCGCTCGCACGCCGGCGATTTCGAGGCGTACTTATCCGCCCCAAGTGCGCGCATTCGCGCGTGGGTCGTACATAGAACCTGCCATGCGAAGCTCAGCCCCTCTTGATCAGCGGGCAGTCGTAGCAGGCAGATGCCCCTTCAAGAAACGGCGCACCCGGTTGATGGTTCTGGCCTTCAGCTCGGGCGGGTCCTTCCAGGGATAGACCGAGATGTCGGCATTCGGCGCCAGCGACGCGACGTCGATGGCGGTCTGGTACGCGTGCGCCGCGGTGTCGTCCGGCAGCACCAGCATCGGCGTCTGGCAATTGCGCACGAACTCGCGCGACACGCTGTACACAAAGTCGGGCCGGACCCGGTAAAGGTTGTGCAGATACTTCTCGATGGTTTCCATCGACACGTCGGGCTGCCGGGTGCGGAATTCCTTCGCCCAAGCATCGCGCCCAGAATCGTACATCACATCCGGATTCTCCGGCCGGTGGCCGATCGGCTGGCTCAGCACCGCCGCGGCGATGCGTTCCGGGGCGCGCTCCATCAGCTTGAGGGCAAACGAGCCGCCAATGCAGTTGCCGAGGAAGAAGAACTGGCGGACGCCGAGGTGGTCCATCAACCCCAACTGGTCATCGGCGAAAGCACCCCATGGATCATCGACCGGGATCGGTCCGGTGGATTCGCCGCCGGTCGCGTTGCGCTGGTCCATGGTGATGCAGCGGAAGTCGCCCTTGAACTCCCGCATCGCATCGATGACCGCGGTAGTCCAATTGCTGATCCGCGAGTTCAATCCCCCGCCCGGGGTGACCAACAGCGGAAAGCCGGAGCCGACCTCCTGATACCGGATCCGGACGTTGCCTTTATCGTAGAACTTGAAAGCGCCTTCCTGGCCGATCGGCTGAGCAAACAATTGCGGTGCTGCAGCGGTCGCCGCAACCGCGGCCCCCGTTGCGAGGACATTGCGTCTGATCGGATCCATAATCGACGTCCTCCCTGTTTCCCTTTGCGTCCTATCAAACAGATCGAGCCGTCCGGGCAGACCGCTTTACTCCGCGTGGGCGCCGATGCTGCGCGCCAGCTCGCCGAGCCGCACGAAATCCTCCTGCAGCATCTTGGCGACCTCCGCCTGTGTGCTGGCAGCGCCTTCGACGCCCTGCTCCTCGAACAGCTTCTTGATCTCGGGCTTGGCCACCGCCTCGGCGATCGCGGCATTGAGCTTGTCGATGATCGGCTGCGGCGTTCCGTTCGGCACATAGATGCCGCTCCAGCCGACCGCGTCGTAGCCCGGGTAGCCGGACTCGGCGACCGTGGGCACGTCGGGCAGCATCGACAGGCGGGCCTGCCCGCCGGTCGCCAGCGCGCGCAACTTGCCGGTGCGCACATTCGGCAGCCGCCCCGCGATCGGCGCCATGGTCCATTGCGCGTCGCCGCTGACGACAGCGTCGATCGCCGGGCCGCCGCCCGGATAGTGCACAACGACGGGCTTCACCCCCGCCATGGCGATAAACAGCTCGCCGGCGAAATGGCCGGCCGTTCCGGCGCCGGCGGTCGACATCTTGAGCTTGCCGGGACTGGCCTTCATCAGGGCGACCAGCTCCTGCACGTTCTTTGCCGGCAGCGACGGCGTGACCGCGAGGAGCGTCGGGCTGATCACGAAACGCCCGACCGGAGTCAGATCGTGCAAAGGATCAAACGGCACCTTCTTGATATTGGGCAGCAGCGCCAGCGTGCCGGAGCCCCCATACACGATGGTGTAGCCGTCAGGCGCCGACTTGATCCCCTTCATGAGGCCCGCCTCGCCAAAGAGATTCTCGATCTCGATGGGCTGGCCGAGCTTCTCCGCCATGCCCTTGGCGATGATGCGCGCCTGGATATCGGTCGCGGAGCCCGGCACCTCGGTCGCGATGAAATGGATTGGTTTCGCCGGATAGCTTTGCGCGCCGGCCACCGCCACGCTTGCCGCCAGAGCGGCCACCACCGCCGCGCTTTTCACGAATGCATGGCTCATGTTCGCGACCCTTCCGCTGGCTTGGCTCCGAGTGATCGCCACGAAGATTGCACCTTGCGCGCCCGCAATGGCAAGTACGGAGCGGCCGAAACCTTCCCAACGATAATTCGACGTCTCGAATCTCAGCCGAGCTTCGAGTGAATTGTGGATTACATGACGATCCGCGCGGCACTCAAGAGCGTTCCCTCGACCGCGCCATCAGGCGCATGAGCACCGTGGCAGCGGTGAACCCGAGCAGGATCGCCGCGGCCCCGGACATGAGCGCAGTCCAGATGTGTCCCAATACGGCTTGCACGACGCAGCTGAAGATGAACGCGACGCTCGCCGCGACCCCGATCAACCCTTGCACCAGGAGCTGCTTGTCCGAGGCTGAATCGGCGCTGGCCTTCATGACCTGCTGCACGTCCTGGCTGGTAATCCGCTCGTCGGTGGGCGGCAATCCGGCGAGCGCCGGTCGGAGCCGGCGCAGCTTCCAGGAAAGCAGCAGCACCAGGCCGGCGATCGCTTCGACAATCGCCAGGACGATGATGGCGACAGCGTCGGCGCTGGTCGGATTGTCGTGGCCGGTGTAGGCCCGCAGGAGCAACGAAGTAGCGACCACGAGCAGAGCGAACACGAGCCATAGCACGAGCTGCCACAGTATCGGGTGACGCGATGTCGTGAGCGCGACGATCGCGGCCTTCTGCGCCTCGTTCACCAGGTAGCAGCGGCTGCGGCCGAACACCCGATCGGGCGCGCAGTAGACGTAGCCGCCCGGGACCGGCTTGAAGATCGTCGATGCGATCAACCTGCTTGCGATGGACTCGCGAATGTCCGACACGGCATTCTCCTTCGGCATGCAGCCAAGCTTGACGCTTGGTAGATTAGACGCGATCGCACGCAACCCTCAACTTGATCGCTGACGGCGCGCTTTGAAACAACCCGGTCTCGCGCGATGCGAGCCCAGGCTGTTGGCCGTCCGCGATGGGGTCATCGGTCTCCCCGCCACCCGGGTTCACGGGCTTCGCTAGGCTTGCGGTTTCCCGTTCGGGCCGCGTCGATCGTGCCGTCACACTTGACGTCGCGAGCCGAGCCGGAGTCCACGGTGGACCGGGCCGCGTTTCCACTGCGGCCGGAATGTCCGCGAGCTTAACCAGCGGGCTTGTCCTCGAAACGTCGATCCGCGGCCGGCACCGTGAGCAAGTCGGGCGCGGGAATTTATGACCGTGCGGGAGCGCGGCCGGGAGCCGTCACGGTGCTTAAACCTATGTAAAACAATGAGTTATGCTGTGCGCGGGCAAGGCCAGCGGCGGGGCGCCAGGCAACACCCGCAGGACGCGTGTTGCCGGGAGGCATCGTGGCGCGTGTGGAGAATGAGGACAACTCTACCGGTACCCGGAGACCCTTAAAGGTTTGGTTAACGAATCACCTTAGAGTCACCCGGACTTGGATACCGGGGGCAGGATTCGTGACTGCTGCACAACAGATTAGCTGGGGCGAGCTGGGTTGTCCGACCAAGACGGGGCCATACCGGTTTGGCGGTGAGGTCATACAGGTAAAGACCATCCACATCGCGGTGGCCGAGAACGATCCGGTCGCGCTCTTTACGGTCATTGCGTTCCGTCCGCCGCTCGGCCGTCCCGAGTTCATGCTGGGACACCGCGTCGCCTGATCGGCTGCGAGCTTGGATCGACGGCCTGTCTCGACGAAAGCGCGACGGTGCGCGCGTCTCGATGCGGGAGAAATTTCAGGCTTTGCCGGGAGGAATTGTGCTACTCGATCCCTGAGGTCAGGCGCGATGTGATGCCTCGCCTTCGCCCCAACACCGGAATCCGCAATGACCATCCGCCTGCACCGTGGCGATCTGCCCGACCTTTCGCATTATCGGACCCAGGCGGTGGCGGTCGATACGGAGACGATGGGGCTTGGGCTGCGCCGCGACCGGCTCTGCGTCGTGCAATTGTCGCCCCGCGACGGCTCGGCCGATGTGGTGCAGATTCCGGCGCAGGGGATCGCGGCGCCCAATCTCACGCGGCTGTTGGCCGACACCGCGATCCTGAAGATCTTTCATTTCGCGCGTTTCGATCTCGGCGTGCTGCACCAGGCCCTGGGTATCATGCCGGGCCCGATCTACTGCACCAAGGTCGCCTCGCGGCTGGCGCGCACCTATACGGACAAGCATGGGCTCAAGGACCTGGCCCGCGAGCTCATCGGCGTCGATCTCTCCAAGCAGCAGCAGCTGTCCGACTGGGGCGCCGCCGATCTCACGGATTCGCAGGTGGCTTATGCGGCCAGCGACGTTCTCCATCTGCACGCCCTCAAGGACAAGCTCGACACGATGCTGGCGCGCGAGGGGCGCGAGGCGCTGGCGGCGGCGTGCTTCCGCTTCCTGCCCGACCGGGTCCGGCTCGATATCGCGGGCTGGGCGGCGGAAGACATTTTTGCCCATTCCTGAGCCTGCCCGGCCGGGCCGGGGCTGTGCGGTCATGCCGTGGCCGGGCCACATTTGTCGGCTACTCTGCCCTTGAAAAAAGGCTAGACTGGCCGGGGGGCTTGGGTGATTCCGCACTTGGCGACAGGGGCGCGGAATCGAATTCGGGGTTGATCTTTTGACCATCGCGCCGCCCATGGACCAACGCGTGCACGGCTATACGATGACCCGCCGTGGCGACGGCGCGCGCCTCTTTCGCAAGGCGATGCGCCACAGCCGCCGCGTGCGCTTCCTGAGGCTGTCGATCCCGGCCGCCATCCTGGGCGCGATCGCGTTCGGCCTGGTGGTTGCCCAGTTCAATCCGATGCGCATGCTCACCGCGCTGCCGGTCGATTTCAGCAGCCTGGTGGTTTCCGGCACCAAGATCACCATGCAGGCGCCCCGCATAGCCGGCTACACCAAGGATTCGCGGCCCTACGAGCTGACCGCGCGTGCCGCCGCCCAGGACGTCGTCAATCCGAACACCATCGAGCTACAAGGCCTGCATGGCAAGGGCGAGATGCAGGATCAGTCGGGGTTCGAGCTGACGGCGGATATCGGTCTCTACGACAGCAAGGCCGAGCTGCTGACGCTGCGGCAGAACATCGTGCTGAAGTCGACCAGCGGATTCGAGGTCTATCTCAGCGAGGCGGTGGTGGATGTCCACAGCAGCAACATGGTCTCGGAAAAGCCGGTCGAGGTGCGCATGCAGCAGGGAAAGATCAATGCCAAGCGGATGGAAGTGACCGAATCAGGCGATGTCATTCGTTTCGGTGGCGGCGTGACGATGGTCATGATGGGCAACCATGTCATGCACCTCGATGGCAAGCAGGGAGTGCCGTGAAAGTGCGCATGCCGATATCCCGTTGGAGGAGACCGCACGCCGCTGCCGCGACATTCGCCGCCGCGGTCGCGCTCTTCTGCATGCTTCCCGCAACCGATGCCCCGGCGCAGAAAGCTCCGCCGCCGCAAAATCAAGGGCTGCCCAACGCGCTGCAGGGCTTCTCGCAGAACCGCGACCAGCCGGTGCGGATCCAGTCCGATGGGCTGGTGGTTCGCGACAAGGAAAAGATGGCGACCTTCACCGGCAATGTGCATGTGACCCAGGGCGACACGGAGATGCGTAGCAAGGTGCTGGTGGTGTTCTATGTGGACACCAGCAAGCCGGGCGCGGCCCCCGCCAACACCATGAAGACCGCTCAGCCCGGAGCCGGCGATCAGCAGCAGCAAATTCGCCGGATCGAGGCCACGGGCGGCGTGCTGGTGACCCAGAAGGAGCAGAACGCCGCCGGCGACAGCGGCATTTTCGATATGCCGTCGAACACCGTGACGCTGAACGGCAACGTGGTGGTGACCCACGGCAAAGACGTGGTGCGCGGCCAGCGGCTGGTGGTCGATCTCGGTACCGGCGTATCGCGGATCGACGGCGGCCGGGTGGATGCCCTGTTCGGATCGCCGCCGAACGGCGAGGTCAGCCTTCCGGGTCCGGCGCCGCGACCCTCACGGGCGAATTGACCTGGTCAGGCCAGGCGATCCATGGATTTGAGGCCGGCGTGCGCAACCTCTGGGCTTCCTTCCGGCGCCGCCGGCCGCCGCCAAGCAGGCGCAGCCCGGCCGATGACGATTGGCCGATGCCGATCGAGCTCGATTCGCTGGGCGGGCGGATCCCGGACATCCACGACGAACCAATGAATTTGAGCCCGGCGCGGCCGCGCCGCCGCCGTGCCGAGCCGGCCCCGCGGCCTGTGGCCCGCGCCGAGCCACCGGTGCCGGCGGCCCTGCGGGCCGAGCTGCAAGTGCTGCGATCGGCGCCGCAGGCCGCTCGGGAAGCGCCGCCGCTGCCGCAGGTGTTGCGACCCGAATTGCCGGAGGTTTTGCGGCCGGAGCTGCCGCAGGTCTTGCGGCCTGATCCGCCACCGGTTTCGCGGCCGCAGCCGCGACCGGAGACGCAGCCGCGGCCCAGACCGCAGGCCGTCCGGCAAGAGCAGCCTTCCGCCCGCCCCGACTGTCTCGCGGCGGTCGGGCTCGACAAGAGCTTTTCGGGACGGAAAGTCGTCAACGGCGTCAGCATTCATGTGCGCCGCGGCGAGGCGGTCGGTCTCCTGGGCCCCAACGGTGCCGGCAAGACCACGGTGTTCTACATGATCACCGGCTTGATCAAAGCCGACCGCGGCCGCATCGAGCTCGATGGCCAGAATGTCACCCGGCTGCCCATGTATCAGCGGGCACGGCTGGGGGTCGGGTATCTGCCGCAGGAAGCCTCGATCTTTCGTGGTCTCAATGTGGAGGAGAATATCCGCGCCGTGCTGGAGGTGACCGAGCCCGATCGCCGCCGCCGGGAGGCCGATCTCGGCGCCCTCATGGAGGAGTTCGGCATCACGCGCCTGCGCAAGACTCCCTCGATCGCGCTCTCGGGCGGAGAGCGGCGCCGGGTCGAGATTGCGCGCGCGCTCGCCAGCCGGCCGAGCTACATGCTGCTGGACGAGCCGTTTGCCGGCATCGATCCCAAGGCCGTGGTGGAAATCCAGAGACTGGTCCGGCATCTCACCAATCGCGGTATCGGGGTACTTATCACCGACCACAATGTGCGCGAGACCCTGGACCTGACCGACCGTTCCTACATCATCTATTCGGGCGCGGTCCTGATGGAGGGCGGCAAGGACCAGATCGTCAATGATCCGGAGGTCCGCCGCCTCTATCTGGGCGAGGAATTTCGTATTTCCTGAAGCCCCGTCGCGCCGGCGCCCCAAGGTTCCCGAGGCCGGTAACGGTCGCCCAACGAACTGGTATACACGGAAGCCGGAACCTTATAAGCAAGAACCGGACCAGTTTCGCTGGCGAGGCTTCCGCCGGCGACCCCTTCACGCAGGCGACCCTCTCCAGCAGACCACATCTCCAGCACACGACATTCCCGCATTCGACATGGCGCTCACCCAAAGACTCCAACTTCGGCAAAGCCACGCGCTGGTGATGACGCCGCAGCTGATGCAGGCCATCAAGCTGCTGCAGCTCTCCAACCTCGATCTCGTCGGCTATGTGGAAAGCGAGCTCGAGCGCAATCCGCTCCTGGAGCGCACCGGCGAGAGCGAAGGCGAGGGCGAGCCGCCATCGCCGGATCGGGAAGCTGCCGCCGACGACCGGCCGCAGGCCGATTGGACCGAAGGCAGCTTCGCGGCCGGTGACGAGGTCGCGGCCGAGCGCCCGGACGGGGAGGTCGGCGGCGCCGACGATGCCGAGCCGGCGGCGCCGCGCTCCAACATCGAGCCGGCGGCCGGCTACAACGAATGGAGCGCAGCCGGCACTGGCCGTCAGCAGGACGGCGAGTACAATCTGGAAGCCTTCGTGTCGGCGGAGCGGACGCTGGCCGACCACTTGGCCGAGCAGCTCGTTCTTGCGGTCGTCGATCCGGCCCGCCGGCTGATCGGGCAATATCTCATCGATCTGGTCGACGAAGCCGGCTATCTCACCGGCGAGCTCGCGCATGTGGCCGACAAGCTCGGCGCACCGCTGCCGCAGGTCGAGGCCACGCTGGCGATCCTGCAGACCTTCGATCCCCCCGGCGTCTGCGCCCGCAACCTCACCGAATGCCTCGCGATCCAGCTGCGCGAGCGCAACCGCTTCGATCCCGCCATGCAGGCGCTCATCGCCCATCTCGACCTGCTGGCCAAGCGGGACATTCCGGGATTGCGCAAGACCTGCGGGGTGAGCGAGGAAGATCTGATCGACATGATCGCCGAGATCCGTCACCTCAATCCCAAGCCCGGTCTCGCGTTCGGAACCACGCTGGTACAGCCGATCGTGCCGGATGTGTTTGTTCGACCGGGCGCCGACGGCGGATTCGTGGTCGAGCTCAATTCGGAGACGCTGCCCAAGGTCCTGGTCAACCAGAGCTACTACACGCAGGTCGCCAAGACTGCCCGCAAGGCCGAGGAGAAGACCTATCTGGCCGATTGCTTGCAGACCGCGACCTGGTTGATCCGCGCGCTCGATCAGCGTGCTCGCACCATCCTCAAGGTCTCGACCGAGATCGTACGGCAGCAGGACGCCTTCTTCGCGCACGGCGTCCAGCATCTGCGTCCGCTCAATCTCAAGACCGTCGCCGATGCGATCTCGATGCACGAATCCACGGTCTCGCGCGTCACCGCCAACAAATACATGGCGACCAGCCGCGGCATTTTCGAGCTGAAATACTTCTTCACCTCCGCGATCGCGGCCGCCGACGGCAGCGAAGCTCATTCCGCCGAGGCGGTCCGCCACCGGATCAAGCAGCTGATCGAGGCCGAAAGCCCGCGGGCGGTGCTCTCCGACGACACCATCGTGGAAAGGTTGCGCGGCGCCGGCATCGAGATCGCGCGTCGCACCGTCGCCAAGTATCGCGAGGCGATGCGCATACCGTCCTCGGTGCAGCGCCGGCGCGAGAAGCAGACCTCCGCGCGCGCGAGCTTTTGAAGCGCCACACCGGCGCCGGAACCCGGCCCGCAGCCATCTGGCAGGGTGACGGGCTTGAACCTATGTATCCATGACGTGGGCGCAAAGTGGGCGCGGCGAACCGGACATAGGTAGATGTTCGGTGAGACGGCGTCGACGAACGACGTCGGTTCTATACGTTGGGTGCATCAGGAATCGGAGGCCGCTCATGTCGTTTCGCGTCTCGGGCAAGAACATCGACGTCGGCGACGCTTTGCGTTCGCGCATCAACGAGCGGATCGGGGAGGCCACCGCCAAATATTTCGACGGCGGGTTTTCCGGCCATGTCACGGTCGGCAAGGAGGGTTTCGGGTTCCGCACCGAATGCGTGATCCATCTGGATTCCGGCATCGTGCTCGAGGCGCAGGCGATGGCGGCGGATGCCTATGCGAGCGCCGATCAGGTGGCGGTGCGGATCGAGAAGCGGCTGCGCCGCTACAAGCGCCGGCTCAAGAATCATCAGGGCGTCTCGCCCGACGGGGCGGCGGGCGAGCAGCGTCCGATCCAGGCGCCGAGCTACGTGATCGCGACACCCGAGCACGACGACGACGACGGGCTGACCGGGTTCGATCCGGTCATCATCGCCGAATCGACCACCGCCCTCAAACGCCTTTCGGTCAGCGATGCCGTGATGGAGCTCGACCTGACCGGGGTCGCCGTCGTGGTATTCCGGCACGCCGGACATGGACGCGTCAATCTGGTATACCGCCGCGGCGACGGTCATATCGGCTGGATCGATCCGCCGCTGGTCGAGGCCAAGGACGCCCATTGACGGCGCCACGGTCGCTCCTTATGGTCCGGCGCCTTCGGTGCTAGGGCGTTTTCAGGACCCGACAAAACCGGTTTTGCGTCCGAAAATGCGACACGGTGAAGCATTCCTGCACCGTGAAGCACCCTTGCACGGTGAAACACGCTCACGGTGAAAACTTCGGCGACGTCCGCCCGCAGAGCTCCCGATCCCTGGAAGAATTACATGCCGCTTGCCGATCTCGTCGCGCCCAATGCCGTCATTCCGGCACTCAAGGTCAATGGGAAGAAGCAGGCGCTGCAGGAGCTCGCCGCCAAGGCGGCCGAATTGAGCGGGCAGAACGAGCGCGCCATATTCGAGATTCTGCTGCAGCGGGAGAAGCTCGGCTCGACCGGCGTCGGCAACGGGGTCGCGATCCCGCACGGCAAGCTGGCGAAGCTCAACAAGCTGTTCGGTTTGTTTGCGCGGCTGGCGCGGCCGGTGGATTTCGAGGCGCTCGACGGCCAGCCGGTGGATCTGGTCTTTCTGCTGCTGGCGCCCGAAGGCGCGGGCGCCGATCATCTCAAGGCGCTGGCGCGGGTGGCCCGCCTGCTGCGCGATCCCGAGGTTGCACGCAAGCTGCGCGATTCGCGCGATGCGCAGGCGCTCTATGCCGTGCTGGCGATGCCGCCGGCAAGCGCCGCCTGATTCACGGCATCCTCACCGCCGTCGTCCCCGGGAAAAGCGCCAAGGCGGTCATTGTTAGGTGAGCATGGCGTTTCACTCCCTCGCCCCGCAGGGGAGGGGGGGTCACGATGTTTCCGTATCGCAAAGCCGGAGCCCCCTCATCACTCCTTCTCCCCACGGGGAGAAGGAGTGAGATGCAGTGCGTCGCTAAGACGCAACGTCCACGAAGACAATCGGCGGCGGGAAGTAGGCAACGGAACTAAGACGGAAGACTGACGCCAAGCCGCCACGGGCGGACGACAGCACAGTCGACCGCCCGGTTCGATGGTGCGAGCCTCAATGCACGCTGACGGCTTCGAGCTCCTGGCTCCACGCATTGGCGAGCGCGGCCTCGCGGCTGTCGGTGA
Source organism: Xanthobacteraceae bacterium (assembly GCA_036498625.1). Taxonomy (GTDB): domain Bacteria; phylum Pseudomonadota; class Alphaproteobacteria; order Rhizobiales; family Xanthobacteraceae; genus VAZQ01. The sequence goes on from DASYFD010000054.1 coordinate 30,085, forward strand.
GCATGATCGGCGTCCCGTCGGCGGCGTGCAGCGCGAACAGCTTGAGACCGGGCGCGATCTGGGGCGCCTGCGGAAACAAGCTCGGCACGTCCTCGGAGCGGATGCTCTTCACATAGGCGATCTTGCCGCCGCCGAGCAGTGCCAGCGCCTCGGGCGAGATCATGTCGTTGAAGCTATTCATGGTGCGGTTCATGGCCCTCGACTCCTTTCTGTATAAACGGTCGAGTCCTGGTTTAGGTTCAGTCCCTCAATCATGGTCCGTGATGCTGATCGTCTTGACCAGGCGACCCGGCTCCGGACGGGCGAGATCGATCGACAAGAGACCATTGTCGAGGTCGGCTCCCAGCACCTCCATGCCGTCCGCCAGCACGAATGTGCGCTGGAATTGGCGTGCCGCGATGCCGCGGTGGAGATATTGCCGGGTCTTGTCGTCTTGTTGCCGACCGCGGATGACCAGCTGGTTCTCCTCGACCGTCACGTCGAGCTGATCGCGGGTGAAGCCGGCGACCGCCAGGGTGATCCGCAGGCGCTCGGGACGGCAATCCGCAGGGGCGACCCGCTCGATATTGTAGGGCGGGTAGCCGTCCGAGGATTTCGTGACCCGCTCGAGCGCACGCTCGATCTCATCGAATCCGAGCAAAAACGGACTAGATAGGGACGGAACTCGGGACATCGTTTCAAAGTCCTTTGTAAGCGACTTTGACGGGGGCCCTTGCGGCGCCCCCCTCGACCGGGCTGCCGGCGAGCCTGCATGGCGCGCCCGCAATCCGGCTATCGTCAATATGGTGGTTGCCGGTTAAGCGTTCAAGAACGTCCGCAAGCTTAACCTTTTCAGCTATTTGATGAGTTCGCCGATCTTGTCCACGATCGGCTTGGGGGTGGCGTAGATCTTCTGGATCAGGGCCGCCAGGTGCTCGCCGTCCTCGGGCGCCACATCGAGCATGTTTCGCTTGGCATCCTCGATGAATTCGGGGTCCCGCATGGTCTCCCGGAAGGCATCGCGCACCATCTTGAGACGATCTGCCGGCAGATCCGGTGGCGCCACGAACGGCCGGCCGATGCCCTGGCCGGCATACAGAAACTCGATCGCCAGCCGGTCCTCGGGGCTGTGCGCCAGATCGGCCACGAACGGCACGTCCTTGAGTTGCGGGTTGGGGGCGGCGCCGCCCTGGAACAGGATGGTGACCTTCCGGTTCGGGATCCAGTCCGGCCGCTTGCCGGAGACGCTGTCGAGGCTTTCGCAGATGCCGTCGACCTCGCCCCGCTCCATGGCGAGAAACACGTCGGAGGACGACGGAAAGCCGGCGATGATCTTGAACTTCATGCCCAGCAGCGCGTTGAGCGCCTTCGGGTAGGAATGGGTGCCGGTGCCCACCCCGGTATCGCCCACGATCAATTCCTTGCTGTAGAGATCCTGCAGCGTCTTTACCTTGGCGGTGCTGTTGGCGATGCAGACATTGGTCTCGGTGGTCGGCGTGCCGAGCCAGGTGATCTTGGTCGGATCGAAGCGCGCCCCGACGGCGCCGGTGATCGGCCCCAAAGCCGCGTCGCGCGCGATGATCCCCATCACGCTGCCGTCCTTGGGGGCGAGATTGTAGATGTTGTTGGCGGCCACGAAGCTGCCGGCGCCCGGCATGTTCTGCGGCACCACCGCGGGATTGCCGGGCAGATGCTTGCCGATGTGGCGCGCCACCACGCGGCCCCACAGGTCATAGCCGCCGCCCGCCCCGAAGCCGATCAGCATCTGCACGTTCTTGCCCGCGAGACTCGGGCCGGCTTGCGCCGATGTGGGCGTCCCGCGCAGGCAGGTCAGGGCAACCGCAAGCCCGACGAATACCGCAGCCGACGAGGCAAGCGAGTGGGCGGACCTGGACATGCGAATCTTCCTTCTGACGCACCAACGCGACCGACGCATGCCATTCTAGGGAGGCTTCGATGGCAAGGATAGCGCCGCGCGACCTCGGCGCCGAGCGGCGCCGTGTCGCGGCTTCTCGGGGTGCGGCGGCGCGAGCCTGCTGCGGCACGGGCCGCGGCAGAGACGCCGATCATGTTCCGGCCCGGATTGCGGAGCGAAGCCCCGCAGCGGTCGGCGTGGTATTGCGGCCGGGGTGCGGCGGCAGTCGAACGCGGTTGTCTTGCGTCGCCATGAACCACGACGGCCGGGCGGGCTCTTTTAATTGGTAGGTGCGCGGACGCCTCTCCACGTCGTCGTCCCGGCGAGGCGAACCTCTAGCTAGGCGAATTGCCGGTACCGTACCGGCGGCGCGGCCCATTCGCCTTCCATGCCAGAGAGCAGGCGATCGAGCGCGCGCGTCACATCATTTTCCGTGCCACTGCCTTCGAGCCGCAGCATGATCGTCTGCTCCAGGGCCGCCGCGTCGCTGCTGATCTGGTCGAAGCCGAACAGGCCGGCCGCGCCCGCCAGCCCATGGGCGATGTCCCTGATCCGGCTCGCGGTGGCCGCATCGGCCGGCGCCGCTCGGCAGGAAGCGAGCAGCCCGGCCTCGCTCTTGGCGCGGCGCACGAACATGGTGCGCAAGGTGTCGAACCGGATCGCCCGCAAGTGGCTGCGCACCGAGAAGGCGAGCGTCATCGGATCGAACGGCTTGGAGATCACCCCCTGGGCGCCGAGGGCGATGAGATTCCGGACCTCGCGCGCCTGCGCGCGGGCGGTCATGAACAGGACCGGGATGTCGGCCGTGCGAGGATCCTTGCGCAAATGCGCCAGCGTCGTCGGCCCGTCCATGCCCGGCATCATGACGTCGAGCAGGATCAGGGACGGCGACCATTCGGCCGCCATCGCGATCGCGTCGGGCCCGCTGGCACAGGCCCGCATCTCGAAATCGGCGCTCAGGCCGAGCGCCATCTCCACGATCTCCCGGATGTCGGGCTCGTCGTCGACGTGAAGGATGCGAATGATGCTCATACAATCTCCCTCCGGGCGGGCGCGGCGTGGGGCGTCAAGCGGTCGTGCACGGTGGCGACCAGGCGATCGAGCCCGGCCGGCGACTTGCTGAGGCTGGCCTGAACCCGTGGGTCGGTCGCCGTGTTGGCGCCCTGCGCGGAAAAAATGATGACCGGCAGCGCATGGCCCGCTCGGCCACGCAGCTGGGGCAGCAGCTCCAGGCCGGAAACCGGGCCGAGCCCGACGTCGAGCACGGCCAGGTCGAACTGCCGGGCGGCGAGCGCCTTGCGGGCGCTCTCGAGCGAATCGACCGACGTCACGGTGGCGGTGGTGCCGAGCGCCCGCGCCACCGCTTTAAGCACATGGGGGTCGTCATCGACATGCAGGATTTGGGGATGGCCGTTGACCTCGCGGACCACGGCCCGATCTATGATCTGCGCCAGGCGGTCGGTATCCACCGGCTTGTTCACCCAGTCGTCGGGCGGGCACAAGGCCGTGGCCGCGCAGTCGCGGGCGGCATCGGCGGTCATGCCGATGATCGCCGTCTTGCCGTTCTGCGACTGGGCGCGCAATTCGCTGACCAGGCCCATGCTTTCGCCGTTCGGAAGATCGAGATCGACCACGATGGCGCGATAGGATGTCGCGGCCGCGCGGGTGATCGCATCGGCGCGGGCGTGGGCAAAGTCCGTGACGAATCCGAACTCGCCGAGACCTTCGCGGATCCCGATCGCCCGGTTGGGGTCGTCGGCGCACAGCAATATCAGTGCGGCGCCCGGTTTCCCGGCCGGATCGATCTCCCGTCCCGCAACCTGCTCCCGCCCGGCCAGATCCACCTGGAAGACGGTGCCGCCACCGGGCGCGTCCTCGAACCCGACCGTGCCGCCCAGCCGGGTAACGATCTGCTTCACGATGCTGAGCCCGAGCCCGGTGCCGCCTTTGCGGCGCGCATCGGTGGCGTCGGCCTGGGCGAATTTCTCGAACACGTGCGGGCGAAAGTCGGCCGGAATTCCGGCGCCGTGGTCGCGCACCGAGATTCGGACCCGATCGTGATGCTGCTCGACCGCCGCCACCACCTCAGAGTCCCGGGGCGAGAACTTGATCGCGTTCGAGAGCAGGTTGGTCACCACCTGGGCCAGCCGATCCGCATCGGCATGCACCTCGCCGGCAACCGACACGGCGTCCAGCCGAATCCGCACGCCGTAGCCGTCGGCGAAACCGCGGTTCGCCTCGATCGCCTGCTCGACCAGCGCGCGCGCATCGAGGCGGGTGAAATTGAAGGCGATCTGGTTGGACTCCATCTTCTCGATGTCGAGAATATCGTTGACCAGCCGGACCAGCCTCTGGCTGTTGGTCTGCGCGATCGCGAGCAGGCGGGCGGCCGAGTCGGGCAGCGTTCCGGTGGCGCCGCCGATGAGCAGGCCGAGCGACCCGGAAATCGAGGTGAGCGGGGTGCGCAGCTCGTGGCTGACGGTCGAGACGAATTCGTCCTTCAATCGCTCCAGGCGCTTGCGCTCGCTGATGTCGACCACCGTGCCGAGCACGAGTAGGCCCTCGTCGGTGTGAATCGAGTTGAGAACCAGCTCGACCGGGAATTCGGTTCCATCCTTGCGCCGCCCGCAGAGCTCGCGCCTCGCGCTCGCCCCCTGGATGGTCTCGGGCCGAGGCCGGAAGCCGTCGCACGGGGGCGCGCACGGGTCGTGCAGCCGGATCGGCACCAGAATGTCGACCGGCTGGCCGATCAGCTCTTCGCGGCCATAACCGAACAGCCGCTCGATCTCGGTATTGACCAGGACCACCTTGCCGGCGCGGTCGACCATGAGCATGCCGCTGGGACAGGATTCGACCGCCAGGCGGAATTTCTCCTCGGCGAATTTCTCCTCCGTGATATCGCGCGTGATTTTGGCCAGCCCGACAATGACCCCGGAGGCCGATGTTATCGGGCGGATGCTCAGGGAGACAGCGATTCTGCGGCCGCCCTTGGCGGAACGGACCGTCTCGAAATTCTCGACCGGCTCGCTGGCCAACGACCGCTCGATCATGGCCGATTGCTCGCCGCGGCGGTCCGGCGGAACGATGATGCTGACATTGCGGCCGATCGCTTCGGCCGCCGTGTACCGGTAGAGACGCTCCGCCGCCGGATTCCAGCCCGTGATCGTGCCGTCGAGCGTCGTGGTGATGATCGGAAATGTGGCTTGCTCCATCGCAGCGGAGAACATGCGCTCTCGCTGCTCATGCTGCTCCAACGCCAGCGCGATGGTTCGTCGCTCGTTGCGCTCGGCGGCGAGCGCCGCGGTTGCCTCGGCCAGCTGGGCCGCGATCCGCTCGCGCTGGCTGGACGCGATTTCCGCAGGGGCTGCTTTTCCGGCCGTCATCCATTCCAGCAGCAGGGCCAGTATGGGAATGCCGGCGACGGTCGTGAGCCCGGCGGACAGGATCGCAGTGCCGACGTCGTCATGGGCGAGCCACCCGAACGCGGTCGCAGTGAGCAAAGTGGTCGTTGCCGCGATCAGCCAAATGGCTAGCGCCATGCGTCACCTGTCGAACGATCGGGATAGCGCCGATCTTCCGCATGCCTGCGCGACTTCTTCTGCAGGTCTTCTGCAGGCGGCCCTGCGGCCAGGACGCAAGCGGCTGTTTCGGTTCACGCCGATGATTGTTCGAGAGGAGTGTTCATGCCCCGAGCAAGCACCGCCGCGGGAATGGTAACGAGCCCCACAGCTCTCACACTCAATAAGTAAAACATCGTCAGGCTCTACTATACAAAGGTGTAAACGGCTTTATCGTAAGTACAAAAAATACGTGGTATACTAACATTTATAATCGATATCGGGGATATATTGCCTGCAAATGTCTGGGTAATGGGAGAATCTCAAACTCCAGGGAGCTACGGCGTATGGAAAAACTCCGCAACGCCCGAAGCTCATGCCCGGCCCTCCCGTCGCAACACCTTGCGGGCGAGATCGACCGAGTTCTTGGCGCCGAGCTTGTGCATGATGTGGGCGCGGTGGATCTCGACCGTGCGCTGGCTGATGCCGAGCTTCTGGGCCGCTTCCTTGTTGGTGGCGCTGTCGGTGATCAGGGCCAGGACCTCATGCTCCCGGTGGGTCAGAAGCTCGCTGCCCGGGAAAACGGCTTTTGTGCTTTCGGCGCCACTGCCGGTCGGTCGCAGGTGCTCGCGGGCCGCGATGGCTTCGCCCACGCGTGCCACCAGGGTGGCGGCGTCCAGCCGCTTCTCGATGAAATCAAACGCCCCGCTTTTGATCGCTTCGACCGCGCTCGGGATATCGCCGCGGCCCGAGGCGACGAAGATCGGGGCCGGATAATTGGCAGCGTCGAGGTCCTTCAGGATCTCCAGGCCGGAACGGCCCGGCATGTAGATGTCGAGGATGACGCAGGCCGGAATCCGCTTCCGTGCCGCTGCCACGAACGAGGCGCCGTCGATAAAGCTGCTGGCCCGGTATCCGGCTTGGGCGAACACTTCGGAAAGAACATCCCGCACCATGGGATCGTCGTCCACAATGAAGACCTCGCGATCGGGCTGTTCCTGGGACATCTCTTTGCTCCCTCGCGCGCCGTTCGAAGCGCCGTCTAGGTAGAAGCCTCTAGCGCCATCTAGTTAGAATCCCTTTTATGATAATCACTCACTCCGAAAGGTTGTGCTGTCAAAAACTGGACGTCCCGATCAATTCTGTCGCGTCTGTGGAGGGTTTGCGTCCCTCCGAAGGCGCCATTGTCCTCGCCCGGAATGCAGCGCCGGTCGGCATCGTGGTATCTGCAGCGAAAAGCCGCAGCGCACTGGTCCGCAATTTTAGCCCGCACTAGCGCCTAGGGCACTGGAACGATTGGGTTTTTGCGGCGCTGTTACTACCCATGCGCTAACGACCTGATAAAAACCTGACAAGGTTGTGGAATCAACTGGCCGATGGGGCAGTTCTGTGTCAAAAATATATGATCGGTACCCGACCTAGGAGGAACTAATCTCTTTCGATTAGCCTATCCTGGGCAAGCGTTTTGATCCGTCACAACATTTCCCGCACCGCCCATCGCAGGGAATGATTTCCCTGGGAATCGCGAACCATGGCCAAGAATCCAAGCAAAGAAAACGCGCTGGACCCGGAAGCCATCATCGCCAAGATAAATGGAAGCAAGCAGGAGGCAAGATTTCAAAAGGAGCAGATTGTCTATTCCCAGGGCGACCCTGCGGACTGCGTTTACTTCATCCAGTCCGGCAAGGTGAAGGTGACGGTGGTATCGGAGGAGGGCAAGGAGGCCGTCGTGGCGATCCTCCAGCCTGGCAATTTCTGCGGCGAGGAATGCCTCACCGGCCACAAGCTGCGCATAAGCACGGTCAAGACCCTGACCGAATGCTCGCTCGTCAAGCTGGCGAAGGCCAGCGCCATGCAGGCGCTGCACGAGGACCACGCATTCTCTCAGCTGTTCACCGTATACCTGATGGAGCGCAATATCCGGATTCAGGAGGATCTGGTCGATCAATTGCTCAACTCGACCGAGAAGCGCCTGGCGCGCCTGCTGCTGATCCTGGCCAATTACGGCAAGGAAGACCGGCCCGATCCGATCGTTCCCAAGATCAATCAGGAAACGCTGGCCGAGATGATCGGCACCAGCCGCACCCACGTGAATTTCTTCATGAACAAATTTCGCCAGCTCGGCTTCATCGAGTACAACGGCGACATCAAGGTCAACCGATCCCTGCTGAACATGCTGCTGCACGAAAAGCCGCAGATCGCCGAGCAGGATTGAACGGTGATGGCCGCGGAGACGCCCGCGTCTCTCCATGGCACATCCCCGGGATGCTCGAGCTGCCGAGCGAGGGCTTGCCCGGTCCATCCCGCATCCAGTGAGCGCGCCCGAATTGGCATTCCGGCCCGGAGGAGCTATCTAGCTTTCCCGAAGCTCATCTGTTGTCAGGACATTTGCCATGGACGACCATCCTCCAGACCGGCTCTCCAACGACCCCGGCAGCCCGTTCTACGACGCCCCCGCTCTCGAGCGCGGCGTCGGCATCCGATTCAAGGGCGTCGAGAAGAACAATGTCGAGGAATATTGCGTCAGCGAAGGGTGGGTCAGGGTGGCGCACGCGACCGCCAAGGATCGCAACGGAAATCCCATGACCATCAAGCTGAGCGGCGTGGTCGAGCCCTATTTCCGAACCGCCAAGCCGGAATGAGTGGTTGTCCGCGGTCGCAACCAGGCCGCGCGGGTCGCCGGCCGGCGAACGCTCGCCCTTCGCCGAAATTTTGACTTGAGCTCCCCGGATGTTTTCAAATCGGGCGGCGCCAGCAAACAAATAAGAGCAGAATGAGCTACCAGCACTCGGCATTGTGCGCGCCGGCTCGGTGCAGCTCGCCCGGATTTTTCAGAGCCTCATTGGCAATGCGTTGAAGTTCCGGCCGAACGCCCCCGGCACAGCCACACTTGGCGAGTCACGTTGGCGCAACGCGCCGGCTCCTCGCAGGCGACCGAGATCGACTACCGCCTTCAGGGCGTGACCGGCGGCGGCGCCGGAACCTTGCGGACCGGTTGGCGTTCACCTTCGATGCAGCCGAAGGACGACGCCATGGCCCCGAAACGAACTCGAGCACCGCACGACGTTCCCGACTCGTTGCCGAAAGACCAAAACCGCACCGATGTCCTGCCGGACCAGGGGCGCGCTGCGGTCGAGCCGCAGGTTCCGCCCGCATCGGCGGCACCCTCTGCCGAAGAGACCGCGCCTGACGGTGGATCCGACCAGCATCCGATTCATGACGATGATCTGGAAGATCGCGACTCGCAGGACTACGAGCGAGACATCGATCAGATCGATTCAGACGTTGCGCTCGATGTGGCGCTCCGCAGGCAGGACTGACCGCCCGCCGCCCAGCATGGCGGGATGGAGCCGCGCTATCGAATTGTCGGCCGGAAGTTTGGAGTTGGTGGAGCCAGTCGGAATCGAACCGACGACCTCTTGAATGCCATCCAAGCGCTCTCCCAACTGAGCTATGGCCCCATCTTGAGGACGCGGGTTGGGAACGGCCGCGTCCGTAGCTGATGCGCGCGAGCTTGGCGCCCTCGCAAGCCTCAATCCGTACGTCTGAAATCACAGATCGAGCGGAACCTCAAGGCTCTTCCTCGTTCTCCACGTCGCCGATGATGTCGGCCACGTCCTCGTCGCCCTCCTCCTGCTCCTCGATGAAGGCGGCGTCGTCCAGCTGCTCGTCCTCGATCTCGATCTCCTCGTCGGCGCCGTCCACCACGTCGCCCTCAGGCTTCTTGCCGCCCTCAACCTCGGCATCGGCCTCCTCCAGGGAAACGAACTCGGCCTCCTGGGTCTCCGGCACCACCGCCTCCTCGGCGACCGCCTGGGCGCGCGCCGGTTCCGGCCGCGACCGCGACGTGACGGCGGCGAGCTGCAGCACCGTTTGGCATTTCGGGCAGACGATCGGGTCCTTGCCGAGGTCGTAGAACTTCGCGGCGCAATTGCCGCAGAGGCGTTTGGTGCCGAGCTCGGGTTTTGCCACGGTCCGTTCCTTGCAGGTTTTGACGTGCAGGTGGTGAAATGGAGCTGCTTCACTTGGCTAGTCGCGCCGGCTCTGTCAATAGGACTGCGGCCGAGGCCGAGCCCCGTGTCCGGCGCCCTGATCGGGCAAGCGCGGCTGCGCATGCGCCGCACCGCTCCTTCCGCCCGCCGATGACGCAGCGCCAGCCGCGTGATAGGACGGCGCGCCCGCCCGAGGTACACCTGTGACCGACTCCGCCCCATCCCCGCTCGCTGCCCGCCGTTCCGGTCCGTTGCAGGGCCGCGTGCGCGTGCCCGGCGACAAGTCGATCTCCCATCGGGCCCTGATCTTCGGCGCGCTCGCGGTGGGCGAGACCCGCATTTCCGGGCTGCTCGAAGGCGACGACGTGTTCAATACCGGCCGGGCCATGCGGGCGCTCGGCGCCAAGGTCGAACGCACCGGTGAAGGCACCTGGCGCATTCACGGGGTCGGGGTGAGGGGCCTGCGGACGCCGGACGACACGCTCGATTTCGGCAATTCCGGCACCGGCTGCCGGCTGCTCCTGGGCGCGGTGGCGGGTTGCCCGATCACCGCGACCTTCGACGGCGATGCTTCGCTGCGCCGGCGGCCCATGCAGCGCATCCTCGATCCGGCCACCCTGATGGGGGCGCGGCTGGTCGGCGCCGCCGAGGGCGGCCGTTTGCCCATTACGCTGGCAGGGGCGCGCGACCCGATCCCGATTCTCTATCGCACCCCGGTGCCGTCGGCCCAGATCAAGTCGGCGGTGCTGCTCGCCGGCCTCAGCGCGCCCGGCGAGACCATCGTGATCGAGACCGAGGCGAGCCGCGATCACACCGAGCGCCTGCTCGCGCATTTCGGAGCGCAGGTCACGGTCGTCCAGGAAGGCCCGCATGGCCGCAAGATCACGCTGAAGGGCGAGCCCGAGCTGCATCCCGCCCCGGTGGTGGTGCCGGCCGACCCCTCCTCGGCCGCCTTCCCGATGGTGGCCGCCCTGATCGTGCCGGGCTCCGACGTGATCACGACCGAGGTCATGACCAATCCGCTGCGCACCGGCCTCATCACCACGCTGCACGAGATGGGGGCCCGCATCGATACCCTCGAGGTGCGCGGCGATGCCGGCGAGGCGATGGCGGATTTCCGCATCCAGGCCTCCGGGCTGCGCGGGGTCGATGTGCCGGCCGCGCGCGCGCCGTCGATGATCGACGAATATCCGATCCTGGCGGTGGCGGCGGCCTTCGCCCATGGCACCACCGTTATGCGCGGGCTCAAGGAGCTGCGGGTCAAGGAATCCGACCGTCTCGCCGCGGTGGCGGAGGGGCTGCGGGTCAACGGGGTCGCGGTCGAGATCGACGGCGACGACCTGATCGTGCACGGCACCGGCACGGTGGCGGGCGGCGGCTTGGTGGCGACCCACATGGATCACCGCATCGCCATGGCGTTCCTGGTGATGGGGCTTGCCTCGCAGAAGCCGATCAAGATCGACGACGGCTCGTTCATCGCCACCAGCTTCCCGGGCTTCGCGCCGATGTTGAGGAGCCTCGGGGCCGACTTGTCATGATCATCGCCATCGACGGGCCGGCGGCCTCCGGCAAGGGCACGCTGGGCAAGCGGCTGGCGGCTCATTACGGGCTGCGGCATCTCGATACCGGCCTGCTCTACCGGGCGGTAGCCAAGGCGCTGGTCGATACCGACCGCCCGCTCGACGACCAGGCCGGCGCGGTCGCGGCCGCGCGCGCGCTCGATCCGGCCGGCTTCGATGAGGTGGCCCTCAAGAGCCACGCCATCGGCGAGGCCGCCTCGCTGGTCTCGGCCATCCCGGCGGTGCGCTCGGCGCTCCTGGCCTTCCAACGGGATTTCGGCCGCGCCCCGCCCGGCGCGGTGCTCGACGGCCGCGATATCGGCACCGTCATCTTTCCGGACGCGGAGGTTAAGATTCTGGTAACCGCGGCCGCAACCGAGCGCGCCCGCCGCCGGGCCCGGGAGTTGCAGGCCGCCGGCGGGCTGGCGAGCGAGGCCGAGATCCTCGCCGATATCCTGCGCCGGGACGAGCGCGACACCATGCGGGCGGTCGCTCCGCTCAAACCCGCCCCCGATGCGCACTTGCTCGACACCACGCATTTGGATATAGACGCCGCATTCCGGGCCGCCGTCGATATCGTCGAAGCCGTCCGAGCAGGCCGGAAGCGCGGCTGACCGTGCTTCCGTCGTGGAGGGTTCAGCCTGCTCCGC
>DASYFD010000055.1:0-17617 GCA_036498625.1 Xanthobacteraceae bacterium
AGCATATCCCCGGGGCCTTATCGATCTCACGGGAGCTGTCCCTGTCCGGGCTCGTGGGTCCGGGCATATGGCGCCCACCTACATGTGTAGGGACCCCGGGATCGAACACTCCGACGGCCATCGTGGCTCCGCATTCTTGAACTTGGCCCCCATCCGGTTTCGCCTCTGCCGGCCAGCCGACCGCTCAACAGCCTTCGCCGGAGGCGCGACCCGTGACCAGCGTCATGCGAGATTCCGCTTCGGCCGCGACCAAAGCCGAGCTGCGGCACGAGGCGCTGACGTGCCGCGACAGCCTGCCCGCCGCCGAGCGGGCCCAGGCCGCCGCCGTCATCGCGGAGCGGGGCTTCCCGGTTGCCGTCGTGCCTGACGTCATCGTGGCCGGCTTCATGCCGATGAAGAGCGAGATCAATCCGCTGCCGCTGATGCGCAAGCTCGCTGACGCTGGCGCCCGCCTCGCGCTGCCGGTGGTGGCCGGGCAGGGCAAGCCGCTGATCATGCGGGCCTGGGGGTTTGGCGAGCCGCTTGCCGCCGGGGTGTGGGGAATCCGCCAGCCGCCGCCCTCGGCGCCCGCCGTCGCGCCCGACATATTGCTGGTGCCGCTTTTGGCTTTCGACCGGGCCGGCCATCGCATCGGCTACGGGGCCGGCTACTATGACATGACCATCGCGGCGTTGCGGGCGCAGAAAGCCGTGGTGGCGATCGGGCTGGCGTTTGCGGCCCAGGAGATCGCGGCGGTGCCCGCCACCCCCCACGACGCGCCGCTCGATCTCGTGCTAACGGAGCGCGAAGTGATCGATCTGCGGCGGGCGTGAGCGCATGCGCATTCTGTTCATCGGCGATATCGTGGGCCGCAGCGGCCGCGCGATCGTGCTCGAGCGGCTGCCGCGGCTGGTGCGCGACTGGCGGCTCGATTGCGTCGTCATCAATGGCGAGAACGCGGCCGGCGGGTTCGGCATCACCGAGGCCATCTACCAGGATCTGGTTGATGCCGGCGCCGATGCGGTAACGCTCGGCAATCACGCCTGGGACCAGAAGGAGGCGCTGGTCTTCATCGAGCGGGCGCCGCGCCTGATCCGTCCCGTCAACTATCCGGCCGGAACGCCCGGGCGCGGCGCCGCCATGATCGAGACCAGGAGCGGCGCGCATGTGCTGGTGATCAATGCCATGGGTCGCATCTACATGGACCCGCTCGACGATCCGTTCGCGGCGGTCGAGCGCGCGCTGGCGGCGCACCCGCTCGGCGCGGCCGCGGACGCCATCATCATCGACATGCACGGCGAGGCCACCAGCGAGAAGCAGGCGATGGGACATTTCTGCGACGGCCGCGCCAGTCTGGTGGTCGGCACCCACACCCATGTGCCGACCGCCGACCATCAGGTTCTGCAGGGCGGCACCGCCTTCGTGTCCGACGTCGGCATGACCGGCGACTACGACTCCGTGATCGGCATGGCCAAGGACGAGCCGCTGAACCGGTTTCTGCACCGCATTCCCACCAGCCGCTTCGAGCCGGCGCTCGGCGAAGCCACCTTGTGCGCAGTCGCGGTGGAGACCGACGATGCGACCGGCCTCGCCAAGCGGATCGCCGGGGTGCGGCTCGGCGGTCGCCTCGAGCAGGCCAGACCGGCATTCTGGGAGTAACTTTATTTCTGCCGCGGCCCGTCCTATAAGGCGCCGGCTTCAATCAATTCCATTGAAGACTCTTAATCGCAGGTCGAATCATCCGGCTGGCGCGGGGCGATCCGGGATCGGCGCGCCGGCCGATCGTGCAGCCGAAGACGGAACCAGGGCCATGGCCGGACATTCACAGTTCAAGAACATCATGCACCGCAAGGGGCGGCAGGACGCGGTCAAGTCCAAGCTGTTCGGCAAGCTGGCGCGCGAGATCACGGTCTCGGCCAAGATGGGTCTGCCCGATCCAGGCATGAATGCGCGCCTGCGCGCCGCCATCATCGCGGCCCGCGCCGAGAACATGTCGAAGGACAGCATCGAGCGCGCCATCAAGAAGGCGACCGGCAGCGAAGCAGAGAGCTACGACGAGATTCGCTACGAGGGCTACGGGCCGGGCGGCGTCGCCGTCATCGTCGAGGTGCTGACCGACAACCGCAACCGTACCGCCGGCGAGGTGCGCTCGATCTTCACCAAGAGCGGCGGCAACCTGGCCGAGACCGGCGCGGTGTCGTTCATGTTCGATCATCTGGGGGTGGTGGAATTCGACGCCAAGGCGGCGAGCCCCGACGCCATGCTGGAGGCCGCGATCGACGCCGGCGCCGAGGACGTGGTGTCGGGAGAGGGCGGGCACGAAGTCTATACCACGCCGGATCAGCTTGCCGCGGTCGGCAAGGCGCTGGAAGCCAAATTCGGCGAGCCGCGCAAGACCGCGCTGATGTGGAAGCCGCAGAATACCGTGCCGGTCGACGACGAGCAGGGCGAGACGGTGGTGAAGCTGATCGAGAGCCTCAACGAGCAGGACGACGTGCAAAACGTCTATGCCAATTTCGAGATTTCCGACGCGCTGATGCAGCGGCTGAGCGCCTGAGCCGGTCCATGCGGCGGTGGCCGGCCTAGGCGCGGACGCGCGCCGGGGCTATCAACTTGCCGACATGGGACGCCCGATTCGCATTCTCGGCATCGATCCGGGGCTCCGCCGCACCGGCTGGGGCATGATCGCGATCGAGGGCAACCGGCTGATGTTTCTGGCCTGCGGCTCGGTGCCGACGCAAGATGGGGCCGGGCTGGCACTGCGCCTTTTGGCCATTCATGACGGATTGCGGCGGGTGGTCGAGGAGCATGCCCCCGATGAAGCCGCCGTTGAGGCCACCTTCGTCAACAAGGATGCCTCCGCCACCCTCAAGCTCGGCCAGGCGCGCGGCATCGCCATGCTGGTGCCGGCGATCGCCGGCCTGCCGGTCGCCGAATACGCCCCCAACCTGGTGAAGAAGACCATCGTCGGGGTCGGTCACGGCGAGAAGGCGCAAATCCGCATGATGATCGGGGTGCTGCTGCCCAAGGCCGATCCGCGCACCCATGACGCCGCCGATGCGCTCGCCATCGCGGTGACCCATGCGCATCACCGGCAGAGCATCTTGTTGAAGGTTGCGGCCCGATGATCGGCAAGCTCAAGGGCATCATCGATTCCTACGGCGAGGATTCCGTCATCCTCGACGTCAACGGGGTCGGCTATCTGGTGCATTGCTCGGCCCGCACCCTGCAGGCGCTGCCGGCCGCGGGCGCGCCGGTTGCGCTCGCGATCGAGACCCATGTGCGCGAGGACCAGATTCGACTGTTCGGCTTTCTGCTCGACGGCGAGCGTGAATGGTTTCGCCTGCTGCAGACCGTGCAGGGCGTCGGCACCAAGGTGGCGCTCTCGATCCTCGGCACCCTGACGCCGGCCGATCTCGCTTCCGCCATTGCGCTGCGCGACAAGGCCATGGTGGCGCGCTCGCCCGGCGTCGGGCCGAAGGTGGCGGAGCGCATCGTCACCGAGCTCAAGGACAAGGCGCCCGCCTATACGGATCTGGATCCGGCGGTCATCCGCCTGTCCGGTGCGCTCGACGCGCGGCGCGCACCGCAACCGGTGTCGGACGCGGTGTCGGCGCTGGTCAATCTCGGCTACGGGCAGCCGCAGGCGGCAGCCGCCATTGCGGCGGCGGCGCGGACCGCGGGCGAGGGGGCGGACACCAAGAGCCTGATTCGCCTCGGCCTCAAGGAGATCGGCAAGTGAACGCCGCCTTGCAGGCGCGGCCAAGTGCGGCTGCACGTGTCGGCCGGCTGATCGCCATCGTGCTGGTATTCGTGCTGCTCGCTCCGCTGATGGGCGCGCTGATCTGGGTCGCCTTGGTGGCCGGGATCGGGCTGCCGCCGGAATGGGAGGTGACCGGAGCGGACCATCGTTGGGTCACCGTGCTGGGTCTCATCTATGCGGTGCCGATGAGCTACTATTTCGGCGCGGCGCCCGCTGCCGCCGGCGGCCTGGTGATCGGCTTCTGGCAATCGTTCGTGGGCCGCGCCGGCTGGCCGTTGGCGCTCGGTACCGGGCTGGTGGTCGCCATCCTGGTGCTCGATCGCAGCGGTCAGGCAGCGTTCGTCGCCGCGCCCGAGCAGAGCCCGTTCCCGGAATATCCGGCGGTCATGATCCTGGCCTGCCTGGTCCCGACGCTGCTGTGCTGGGGCCTGGTGCGAAACTGGTACGTTGCCCCCGCAATGCCCCGGGGGGCCGCGCCATGACGACGCCGCCGCGCCGGCTGGTCACGCCTGAACGCCGCGAGGACGACGGGGCGGAAGCTTCGCTGCGGCCGCAGCACCTGTCCGAGTTCATCGGCCAGGAGCAGGCGCGCGCCAATCTCGCGGTCTTCATCGAGGCCGCCCGCACCCGGCAGGAAGCCCTCGACCATGTGCTGTTCGTGGGGCCGCCCGGGCTCGGCAAGACCACCTTGGCGCAGATTGTGGCGCGCGAGCTGGGCGTCAACTTTCGCTCCACCGCTGGTCCGGTCATCGCCAAGGCGGGCGATCTCGCCGCGCTCCTCACCAATCTCGAGGACCGCGACGTGCTGTTCATCGACGAGATTCATCGACTCAATCCGGCGGTCGAGGAAATCCTCTATCCGGCCATGGAGGACTTCCAGCTCGACCTCATCATCGGGGCCGGCCCGGCGGCGCGCTCGGTCAAGATCGATCTGGCGCGCTTTACCCTCGTGGGCGCCACCACGCGGGCGGGCCTCCTCACCAACCCGTTGCGCGACCGCTTCGGCATCCCGATCCGGCTCAACTTCTATTCCGAGACCGAGCTCGAGCAGATCGTCAACCGCGGGGCGAGGGTGCTCGGCATCGGCATGACGCCGGACGGCGCCAACGAGATTGCGCGGCGCGCCCGCGGCACGCCGCGCATCGCCGGCCGGCTGCTGCGGCGGGTGCGCGATTTCGCGCTGGTCGACGGCGCCTCCTCCATCGACCGCGTCTCCGCGGACCGGGCCCTGACCGAGCTCGAGGTCGATGTCGCCGGGCTCGACGCCATGGACCGGCGCTACCTGAGCACGGTCGGTATCAACTACGCGGGCGGCCCGGTCGGGATCGAGACCATCGCGGCCGCCTTGTCGGAGCCGCGCGACGCCATCGAGGAGATCATCGAGCCGTTCCTGATCCAGAAGGGCTTCATCCAGCGCACCCCGCGCGGCCGGCTCTTGACCTCGCACGCCTTCCGCCACCTCGGCCTCGCCGAGCCCGCGCGCGATCCCGCGCAGTTCCGTCTGTTCGGGCAGGGCGAGGAGGAGTGAACGTGGTCGGCCTCGACGGCGAAATCCGTGCCGGCCGCCACCTGATGCAGGTGCGGGTCTATTACGAGGACACCGACTTTTCCGGGATCGTCTATCACGCCAATTATCTGCGTTTCATGGAGCGCGGCCGCACCAACTATTTGCGCCTGCTCGGCACCGAGCACGGGGCGCTACTCTCCCAGGCGCACATCGAGGCGCCGGGCTTTGCGTTCGTGGTGCGCGCCATGCAGATCGAGTTCCTGAAATCCGCCCGGATGGACGATCTGCTCGAGATCGAGACCGCCCCCATGGAGGTGAAGGGCGCCTCCATCATGCTCCGCCAGCGGGTCAGGCGCGGCGACGAAATCCTGGTCGAGGCGCGGGTGCGGGTCGCTTGCGTGTCGGCCGGGCGGGCGCGGCCGATTCCCAAAGGGCTGCGCCTGGCCATGCGGGCGGACCAGGATCTGGCGGCCGGTCCGCAGGCGCCGTGAGCGCCGCTGCCAGGCCGCCGGCCTCGCGCCCAAATGCCACCTTTCCCGGTAACCGCGCCTTAACCACCTTCGGCGCCTGTTAGGGCGGCAATGACCGGTGTGGTGCCCTAGTTTGGACATGTTTGGCGATGAACTCGTTGCCGTGCCGGTGGTGGACGGCGCGATTTTTCGTGCACTTTTGGGTTCGGCGGAGCGCCCGTGACGCTCCTGGCCGCCTCCTTTTGGTCCCCCAGGCCTGGGTCCGCGCCGGAGAGCCGAAAAGGATAGCGCATGAATCCCGCCGACCTGCCGCAGATCGGGCTTAGCTCGTCGGATCTTTCGCTCCTGACCCTGTTCCTGCAGGCGCATTGGATCGTCAAGACCGTGATGGTGGGGCTGCTGGCCTGCTCGGTCTGGGTATGGGCGATCGCGATCGAGAAGACCCTCCTGCACATGCGCATGCGCAAGGCCATGGACCGGTTCGAGCAGGCATTCTGGTCCGGCCAGTCGCTGGAGGAGCTCTACCGCTCGCTGTCGGCGCGGCCCACCCATTCGATGGCGGCCCTGTTCGTGGCCGCGATGCGGGAATGGAAGCGCAGCCTGGAAGGCGAGGCGCGCTCGTTCGCGGGGCTGCAGATGCGGATCGGCAAGGTGATGGACGTGACCATCGCGCGCGAGGTCGAGCTCCTGGAGCGGCGCCTTCTGGTGCTCGCCACGGTCGGTTCCACCGGCCCCTTCGTGGGCCTGTTCGGCACCGTTTGGGGCATCATGACCAGCTTCCAGTCGATCGCAGCCTCCAAGAACACCTCGCTGGCGGTGGTCGCCCCCGGCATCGCGGAGGCCCTGTTCGCGACCGCGATCGGCCTCGTGGCTGCCATACCGGCGACGATTTTCTACAATAAGTTCGCGTCCGAGGTGAACAAGCAGGCCCAGCGCCTGGAGGGGTTCGCGGACGAATTTTCGGCGATTTTGTCGCGCCAGATCGATGAACGCGGCTGAGGTTCCTGGGACGGTGAGGGTCTAAGCCATGGGGATGAGCGGGACCGGGGCTGTGGATTCCGGCCGTCGGCGTCGTCGCCGGGCTGGCGTCATGAGCGAGATCAACGTGACCCCCATGGTGGACGTCATGCTGGTGTTGCTCATCATCTTCATGGTCTCGGCGCCGCTGCTCACGGTCGGGGTGCCCATCGACCTGCCGCAATCTCAGGCCAAGAGCCTGGACCAGGACAAGGAGCCGCTCACGCTTTCGCTCAACCAGGAGGGCAAGGTGTTCCTGCAGAACACCGAAATCGGGCTGGAGGAGCTTATTCCCAAGCTCAAGGCCATTTCCGACGCCAAGGGCAGCGGTTTCGAGGAGCGCATTTATGTGCGTGGCGACCACAAGGTCGATTACGGTACAGTGATGAAGGTTATGGGGCGCATCTCGGGGGCGGGCTTCCATCGGGTGGCGCTGGTGACGGAAGTCGAGCAGGGGCCGTGAGGGACCAGGCAGACGGGACGCAGGCGGGGATGAGAACGGGCCTCACCATATCGGGCGCCGGGCATGCAGCCTTTTTGCTGTGGAGCGTGCTGGCGCTTGTGGCCAAGCCGTATCACGTCGACCAGACCCAGGCGCTGCCGATCGACGTGATCTCCTCGAGCGAATTTGCGCAGATCACCAACGGAACCAGGAACGCGCCGCCGGCCGAAAAGCCCAAGCCGGTCGCCGACAAGGTCGCCGATGCGACGCCGGTCGCCGATCCGGCCGCCAAGCTCGCCAAGACCGAAACCAAGGCGGCCACCGACGTGCGGGCGCCGGAACCCAAGCCGCCGGAGCCGAAGCCGAAGAAGCCGCCGCAACCGCAGGCACAGACCGATCCGATCGCGGAAGCCCTGAAGAAGGACGACGTCAAGAAGCCCGAGCCCAAGAAGCCGGACCCCAAGCCGCCGACGCCGCCCAAGAAGCTGGCGCAGCAGGAGCCGGCCCCGGCGTTCGACCCGCGCGAGGTCAAGGCGCTGCTCGACAAGCGCACGCCGCAACGCGTGGCCTCTGCCGGCAACGAGATCAACAACACCCCTTCTTTCGGGCTTGCGAACGCGTCGGCGGGGCAGTTGTCGCAGAGCGAGACCGGCGCGTTGCGTGCAAGGCTGCAGGAATTGTGGAGTCCGCCTGCCGGTGCGAGGGATCCGCAGGAATTGACCCTCGAGGTCGAGATCCAGCTCAAGCCCGACGGTACGCTCTCGGCGCCGCCCACGGTGCTCACCGGCGGCAGCAGCCCGTTGTTTCAGGCCGCGAAAGACAGCGCCTTGCGTGCCGTCTATCGCGGACAGCCCTATACCATGCTGCGTCCCGAGCACTATGAGCTTTGGAAGGACGTGGTGGTCACCTTCGATCCCCGATTCATGAGCGGGAATTGAATTCAAATCGATCCGGCGACCTGCGAGACCACAATCTGATGACCCAGCACAATTCGACAGCGAGCATTGGTTGGCTCAATCGACGACGTGCGCTCCTGTTGGGGGCGGGCGCGGCCGCGGGCGCGCTTGCCGGCCTGGCGCCGAATCAGGCTGAGGCGGTCCTGCGCCTCGATCTCACCCAGGGCAATTTTCAGCCGATCCCGATCGCGCTGCCGGATTTCGTCGCATCCGGGGAAGCGGAAACCGCCCATGACGTGACCCAGATCATCGCCGCCAATCTGCAGCGCTCGGGCCTGTTCGTGCCAGTCGATCCGGCCGCGTACATAGAGCGCAGCCCCAACTTCGACTACCCGCGGTTTCCCGATTGGCGGCAGATCAACGCGCAGGCGCTGGTCACCGGGCGGCTCTCCCCCGATGCTGGCCGGCTCAAGGCCGAGTTCCGGCTGTGGGACGTATTCGCCGGCCAGCCGCTCGCCGGCCAGTCGCTGTCGACCTCGCCGGAGAACTGGCGGCGCATCGCCCACATCATCTCCGACCTCATCTATGCGCGGCTGACCGGCGACAAGGGCTATTTCGACAGCCGCATCGTGTTCGTCGACGAGTCGGGCCCGAAGGATCGCCGGGTCAAGCGCCTGGCCATCATGGACCAGGACGGCGCCCAGGTCCGCTACCTCACCCGCGGCGACGATCTGGTCCTCACGCCGCGTTTCTCGCCCACCACCCAGCAGATCACCTACATGTCCTACGGCCAGGGTGAGCCGCGCGTCCTCTTGCTCAACATCGAGAACGGCCAGCGCGAGATCGTCGGCAATTTCCCCGGCATGTCGTTTGCGCCGCGCTTCTCGCCTGAGGGGCAGCGGGTGATCATGAGCCTGCAGCAGGGCGGCAACGCCAACCTCTACGTCATGGACCTGCGCTCCAAGGCGACCACGAGGCTCACCGATACCGCCGCGATCGACACTGCGCCCAGCTATTCGCCCGACGGCGCGCGCATCTGCTTTGAGTCCGACCGCGGCGGCCGTCCGCAGATTTACCTGATGGGGGCCGGCGGCGGCCCCGCCCAGCGCATCAGCTTCGGCGAGGGAATCTACTCGACCCCGGTCTGGTCGCCGCGCGGCGATTACATCGCCTTCACCAAGCAGAGCGCCGGCAAGTTCGCGATCGGGATCATGCAGCCGGACGGCTCGGGCGAGCGATTGCTGACCGAAGGCTTCCACAACGAGGGTCCGACCTGGTCGCCGAACGGCCGCGTCCTCATGTTCTTTCGCGATCCCGGCGGCAATGCCGGGCCCGGCCTGTTCACGGTCGACGTCACCGGCCGTAACGAGCAGCGCACCCCGACCCCGAGCTTCGCGTCCGATCCGGCCTGGTCGCCCCTGTTGTCCTAAAAAGCTGAGCCGCTACGGGGCGCCCTGAAGGCGCCGCAATTCACCCGGCATTAACCACACCAGATGCTTTCCTCGCGATGATCGCATTTGAGCCACCGCTGCAAGGCCTCATCAAGGTTGACGGAACCTTCGCTTAACCAGGATTAGCTAGACCAGCGGCTGGTCCGGTCATCAAGCAAGAATGGAGGCACCGGAATGACGAATGTATCGCGTAATTTCCGCGCCGCGAAGGTCGCTGCTCTCATCATCGCGGCTCTCGCGATGGGGGCCTGTGCGAAGAATCCCGCCAATGAGGTCGGGGCGCTGGGGGCGAACGCAAGCGCCGCCACCCCCGGCAGTCAGCAGGATTTCGTGGTCAATGTCGGCGACCGGGTGTTCTTCAACTCCGATTCCTCCGAGCTGACCCCGCAGTCGATCGCCACCCTCGACAAGCAGGCGCAGTGGCTGCGCAGCTATGCCCAATACAGCTTCATCGTCGAAGGCCACGCCGACGAGCGCGGCACCCGCGAGTACAATATCGCGCTCGGCGCCAGGCGTGCGCAGGCCGTGCACGACTATCTGATCTCGCGCGGCGTGCAGGCGCATCGCATGAAGACGATTTCCTACGGCAAGGAACGACCGGTCGCGGTCTGCGACGACATCTCCTGCTGGTCACAGAACCGCCGCTCGGTGACGGTGCTCAACGCCAGCTCCTGAATGCAGAGATAAAGTGGGGGAAGGGAACAACCGGCGCCTCGTGGCGCCGGTTGTGCTTTACGGACATCCCTTGTGGGAGAATGTTTGCGACATTTTCCGCAGCTTTCCCATTTTCTGCTCAGGGAGGATCGCTCTAAAGTCACAATTAGGACGCAGGATTTCCCATGTTGGGGGGCGAGGGCCTCGCCGCCGAATCACCGCATATCAACAGCCAGACCATGCCCATGATCAGCCCGCCGATCGGTTATCCACGCAGCGTGCTTCGCGTCTCGCTCATCGCCGCCATCGTTCTGGCAGGCTCCGCCGCCGCTTTCGGCCAAGCCGCGGGTGACGGTTCGCCCGGCTTTCTCGACGGCCTGTTCGATCGCGGCGGTGATGCGGCGCCGGTCCGCCGGGATCGGGATCGGGATCGGGATCGGCTCGCGCAGTCGTCCGCCAGCGAGCTCAGCGTGCGCATCGATCGTCTGGAAGGGCAAATCCGGCAGATGACCGGGGTGATCGAGGAGCTGCAATACCGCAATCAGCAATTGGCCGAGCAGCTGCGGCGCGCGCAGGGGGACCCCGGCGCGCCGCAACCCTCCGCTCAGGGGCGCCCGATCGGTCCCACCATGGCGGCCCCGGGCGGGGCGCCGCCCGCCACGCGGCCAGCCCCGGGATCGGCGCAAAGCGTGGCCCAGGGCCCGGCTCCCAGCCAGCCTGCGGGCCGTCGCGGCGACGCGTTCGATCCCAACCAGAATCCCACCGCCCCCGGCGCGCCGCGAACCCTCGGCGCGCTCCCGTCCGACCAGGTGGCGGAGGAGCCGCCGCCGATCGGGGCCCCGGGCGGCCGGGCGGCCGGCGAGCCGCTCAATCTTTCCACCATGGCCGGTAATGGTGGTGCCGATCCCGGCTCCGTGCCGCCACGGGGCGCACCGCCCGCGGACGGGCGCAACGGTCCCGGCGGCGCCCAAGTGGCGACCTTGCCGCCCTCGGACAGCCCGAAGGATTATTACGACCTCGCCTACGGCTATGTTCTGCGCAAGGATTACGCGCTGGCGGAGGACGGCTTTCGCACCTTCCTGCGCCGCTATCCCAGCGACCGGATGGCGCCCGAGGCGCAATATTGGCTCGGCGAAAGCCTGTTCCAGCAGCAACGCTATCGCGACGCTGCCGAGGCCTTCCTCAACGTCTCGACCAAATATGAGACTACCGCCAAGGCGCCCGACGCCTTGTTGCGGCTCGGCCAGTCGCTCGCGGTGCTGGGCGAGAAGGAGGCAGCCTGCGCATCGCTCGGCGAGGTGCTGCGCAAATATCCCCGCGCGGCGCTCGGCGTGAAGCAGGGCGTCGATCGGGAACAGAAGCGTGACGGCTGCTGAGCCGGCGGCGCCTGTTTCAGCCGCTGAGGCGAGAACGCTGTTCGCCGATCTGCGCTCCGCTCCGGCGCTCCTGCTTGCCGTCTCGGGCGGTCCCGATTCGACCGCCCTCATGGTCCTGGCGGCGCGCTGGCGCGCCGCCCTCAAGCGCGGGCCGCAGCTCGTCGCCGTCACGATCGATCACGGGTTGCGCGCCGAATCGGCGCGCGAGGCGCGGACCGCAAAGCAGCTGGCATCGCGCCTGGGCATCCGCCACCGCACCATGCGCTGGACCGGCGACAAGCCGACGACCGGATTGCAGGAGGCGGCGCGTGCCGCTCGCTATCGTCTGCTCGCGGTTGCGGCGCGTGCGGTAGGTGCCGGCCACGTGCTGACCGCGCACACGCTCGACGATCAGGCCGAGACCGTGCTGTTGCGCATGGCGCGCGGCAGCGGATTGACCGGGCTCGCCGCCATGGCGCGGGAGACCGTGCTCATCGGGCAGACCGGGGCATCGCACCGCCACGGCGCTCCGTTGTTGCTGGTGCGCCCGCTGCTCGATCTGCCGAAGGCGCGGCTGATTGCAACCCTGGACGCCGGCCTCATCGCTGCTTGTGACGATCCATCGAATCGCGATCCGCGCTTTACGCGCGCGCGGCTGCGTGAGTTGATGCCGGTGCTCGCCGGCGAAGGATTGGATGCGGGCCGGCTCGCGCTCCTGGCAAGGCGGCTGCGGCGCGCCGAGGCCACCATCGAGCTTGCCGTCGGGGTCGCTGCCGGCGCGGTGTCCGATGCGGCCTGGACCGAGGGCGATCCGATCCTGCTCGATGCTGAAAAATTCATCCGGCTGCCTGCGGAGGTGGCGTTGCGGCTGCTGGGCCGTGCCATCGTCCATGCCGCCGGCGAGCTGCCGCCGCGGCTCGGCCGGCTCGAGGCGCTCTACGAGGCGCTGGCGCCACCGAATTCAGCGTCCATGCGACACAATCGCGTGCGCCGTACCCTCGCGGGCGCACTGATCACGCTCACGGGCGGCCGGCTCAGGATCGAGCGTGCCCCGCCGCGCCAGAGCCCCGCGCGCCGTTAGGCCGCAGCGCTCCGGCTGCATGGCAGCCCGGCTGCCGCATGGCAGCCCGGCCTTAACCACGCGTCTATATGGGCTGCGCGGGCGTCCCAAGCCGCGCTAGGATGAGAAACAGTGGGGCGGTTCCCTTGGCAGGAGGCCGGGCGGCACCTAGATTGTGGCGGGACGGACGTGAATCGGCCACGTCCCACGGGCAGTATCCACCGAAGACATCGCCAGTCGCGGGCATATCCGATGCGCCAGCGGATCGGGGATGGACACAAGGGACGCGAGGCATGAACGCCCATCTGCGCAATCTAGCCCTCTGGGTCATCATCATCCTGTTGCTGCTGGCGCTGTTCACGCTGTTCCAGAATCCGAGCCAGCGCACCGCATCTTCCGACATCTCGTTCTCGCAGCTGCTCAATGCGGTCGATGCCGGCGACGTGCGCGACGTGGTGATCCAGGGACCCGAGATCCACGGCACCTACAAGGACGGGCACAGCTTCCAGACCTACGCGCCCAATGATCCCACCCTGATCCAGAAGCTCTACCAGAAGAACGTCAACATCAGCGCGCGGCCGCAGCAGAATGACGTACCCTGGTTCGTCTCGTTGCTGATCTCGTGGCTGCCGATCCTGGCGATGATCGGCGTGTGGATATTCCTGTCGCGGCAGATGCAAGGAGCGGGCGGCAAGGCGCTCGGCTTCGGCAAGTCGCGGGCGAAGCTTCTGACCGAGGCGCATGGCCGCGTCACCTTCGAGGACGTCGCCGGCGTCGACGAGGCCAAGCAGGATCTGCAGGAGATCGTCGAGTTCCTGCGCGATCCCGGAAAATTCCAGCGGCTGGGCGGACGCATTCCGCGCGGCGTGCTGCTGGTCGGACCGCCCGGCACCGGCAAGACCCTGCTGGCGCGCGCGATTGCGGGCGAGGCCAACGTTCCGTTCTTCACCATCTCGGGCTCCGACTTCGTCGAGATGTTCGTGGGCGTCGGCGCCAGCCGCGTGCGCGACATGTTCGAGCAGGCCAAGAAGAACGCGCCGTGCATCATCTTCATCGACGAGATCGACGCGGTCGGCCGTCACCGCGGCGCCGGTCTCGGCGGCGGCAACGACGAGCGCGAGCAGACCCTCAACCAGTTGCTGGTCGAGATGGACGGCTTCGAGGCCAATGAAGGCATCATCCTGATCGCGGCCACCAACCGGCCCGACGTTCTTGACCCCGCGCTCCTGCGTCCAGGCCGTTTCGACCGGCAGGTGATCGTGCCCAATCCGGACGTGGTCGGACGCGAGCAGATTCTCAAGGTGCATGTCCGCAAGGTGCCGATGGCGCCCGACGTCAACCTCAAGACCATCGCGCGCGGCACCCCCGGCTTCTCGGGCGCCGATCTGATGAACCTGGTCAACGAGGCGGCCCTGATGGCGGCCCGGCGCAACAAGCGCATGGTCACCCAGGGCGAGTTCGAGGATGCCAAGGACAAGGTCATGATGGGGGCCGAGCGCAAGTCGCTGGTGATGACGGAGGAGGAGAAGCTCCTCACTGCCTATCACGAAGGCGGCCACGCGCTGGTGGCCCTCAACGTCAAGGCTACCGACCCGGTGCACAAGGCGACCATCATTCCGCGCGGGCGGGCGCTCGGCATGGTTATGCAACTGCCCGAGCGCGACAAGCTGTCCATGAGCCTGGAGCAGATGACGTCGCGGCTGGCCATCATGATGGGCGGCCGGGCCGCCGAAGAGCTGGTGTTCGGCCGCGAAAAGGTGACCTCGGGCGCGGCCTCCGACATCGAGATGGCGACCAAGCTTGCGCGCATGATGGTGACCCGTTGGGGCCTGTCCGAGGCCCTCGGAACCGTCGCTTATGGGGAGAACCAGGACGAGGTCTTCCTCGGCTATCAGGTGGCGCGCCAGCAGAACGTATCGGAGGAGACCAGCCGCAAGATCGATGGCGAGATCAAGCGCCTGGTCGAGGCCGGCTATGCCGAGGCCGAGCAGATCCTGGTCGCCAAGCGGGCCGATCTCGAAACCCTGGCCAGGGGCCTGCTTGAGTTCGAGACGCTCAGCGGCGACGAGATCAAGGACCTGCTGATCGGCAAGCGGCCGACCCGCGAATCGGTGATCGAGCCCGCCACCCCGCGCGGCTCCGCGGTCCCGCCGGCCGGCAAGCCGCGTCCGCGGCCCGAGACCGGCGGCCTGGAGCCCCAGCCGCAGGCCTAGTAGGCGGCACCCATCGCATCTTGATTTCGAAATGCCCGCCGTTTGGCGGGCATTTTGCGTTAAGGGCGGGGTGGGAGGGCTCCGATACCATCAGCCGGCCACACTTTTGGGCATTCTGCGTCCGCGAATGAACCTCCGGGGGGACTGGGCATGGACGATGTGGATTTTTCGGAGCCGTTGAGCACCGGCGATTCGTGGCGGCGGTCCGCCCTGATCGGGCTCACCCTGCTGCTGGCACCGGCGCTGGCAAGCACCGCTTTCGCCCAGGCGCCCGCGCCCGCCCCCGCCTCCAAGCCCAAAGCCGCGCAGAGCGAACCCGGCCTCCCGACGCTCGCGCATGTTTCGGGCTCGACCGTTCCGACCCTCGACGAGGGCACCGCCCAGCGCATGGCGGCCGCCATGCTGACCTATTCCGGGCTCGAGGTGCGCGGCGGCTGGCCGACCCTGCCGGCGACCGCCGCCAAGCTCGCCCCCGGCGCCCGCGGGCCCGATGTGGCCCTGCTGCGCAAGCGCCTCGCCATGACCGAGGACCTGGCGGCCGAGAAGATCAGCGGCGACGTCTTCGATGATGCGGTGGCGGCTGCGGTCCGGCATTTCCAGATTCGCCACGGCCTGCCGGAGACCGGCAGCGTCGGGCCGGCCACGCTCGCCGCCCTCAATGTGCCGGTCGGCAAGCGCCTGCATCAGCTCGCCGCCTCGATCGACCGGCTCGCCGCCATGGATCTGACGTTCGGCGCCCGCTACGTCGTGGTCAACATTCCCTCGACAGTCGCGGAGGCGGTGGAAGGCGACCGCGTGGTGCGGCGCTACGTGGTGGTGGTCGGCAAGACCGACCGGCCCTCGCCGACGCTCTCGACCATGATCACCACCGTCAATCTCAACCCGACCTGGACGGTGCCGTTGTCCATCGCCAAGAAGGACATCATCACCAAGATGCGCAAGGACCCGGGCTATCTGGCCCGCATGCACATCCGCCCGCTCGATGCCCAGGGCAACGAGATGAATCCCGCCACCATCGACTGGAATTCCGACCGCTCGCCCAACTTCACGCTGCGGCAGGACAGCGGCACCTGGAACGCGCTCGGCGCCGTGCGCATCGACATGCCGAATCCCTATTCGGTCTACATGCACGACACCAATCACAAGAACCTGTTCAGCAACGACTACCGCTTCGAATCCTCCGGCTGCACGCGGGTCGCGGAGGTGCGCGATCTGGCGACCTGGCTGCTGCGCGACAATCCGGGCTGGGGGCGCGCCGAGATCGATGCCGGCATCGAGAAAGGCCAGCGCCAGGACATCCGGCTCACCCACAAGGTTCCGGTCGCCTGGACCTATCTGACCGGCTGGGCGACCCGCGACGGCAACATCCATTTCCGCGACGACATCTACGGGCTCGATGACAAGCCGGCGCAGCCGCTGGTCGCCGAATTGCACGAGCCAAATGCCCTGGTGGCGGCGCGCGCCTCGGGCTTCGTGCTGCAATCGGCCGGCGCCAAGCCGTTCGAGGTGAAGTCGGTTTCCTATCTGGACAGCCAGTGACCGCCACGCTTCCGCGACCGGAGGGCTCGTTTCCACGCGATCCCTCACCGCGCTGATGCTGGCGGCCTGCGCCGGTTCGAGATGAGCAAGAGCAACTTTTTCGCCCGACGGCGATCTCGCGGTTCTGATCCTGCGGAAGATGACCAGATAGCGGCGCTTCAGGGGAATTGCGCTTGCGCCTGCCGCAACGTGTCGTCCGGCGAGCCGGACGCGTCGATGCGCGTCCAGGTGACGACTCCGAGCTCGTAGCTCTCCTGCGCCAGCACGACTGCCGCATCGGCATCGGAGGCATCGCGGCTGCGCGCTCCCACCCGCGCGGACCGGGTGGCGAGCGGCGCTTCGAGAAAAAGGCCGTGGAACGGAACGCCGAGCACTGCCGCTGATGCCTCGGCCAGGGTCCGCTCGTCCGGCTCAGCGTAGACCGCATCCAGGATCGCCGAATGGCCGGCCGCCGTCACGCGGCGCGCCTTGTCGGCGATCACCGCATAGACTTGTCGCGTCACGTCGGCCGCATAGGCGGCGGGCGGCAGCGGCTCGTTCTCCTCCTTGTCGAACAGCGCCTTGCGCTCCGCGTCCGAGCGCAGCACCACCGCGCCCGGCATCGGCGCGAGCTGAGGCGCGAGCGCGCGCGCGAGTGCCGATTTGCCGGTGCCGGAGCGCCCGCCCGTCGCCGCCATCACGGCGGGCGCAGGCGCGGCGGCGCGCAGCGCGAGGTCGAAATAGCGCCGCGCGCTCTGCCCGATCGCGGCCTGCTCGGCGGGAGAGGCCCGTTCCCGCCGCTCGGCCGTGACCTTGGCGCGGATCGCGGCCCGCATCGACAGGTAGAACGGCAAGGCCGCAAGCGCGTCGAGATCCTCCGCCCGCCGTGTCTGCGCGAGGTAACGGTTGAAAACCGCATTGGCGCCTTGCGGCAGTCCGCGCTCGATCAGGTCCATGAGCAGAAAGGCGAGATCGTAGAGCACGTCGCCCGATCCGATCAGCGGGCTGAACTCGATGGCGTCGAACAGGACCGGGTCGCCCTCGATCAGCGCGATATTGCCGAGATGCAGATCGCCATGGATGCGCCGGATGAGACCGCGGCGGCCGCGTTCGACCAGGAGCGGCCGGATGCGCGCGTAGAGGGCGCGGCTGGCGCGTGCCCAGGCCTGCACACCGGCGGCGGCCGGGAACAGCTCGGGCGTCTTCTCGAACTCGCCCACATGCTCCGCCACATAGGCCTCCATGGCGTCGATCCAGGGCTCCGGCGCGACCGATGGCGCCTTCGCGTGCGC
>DASYFD010000056.1:0-13208 GCA_036498625.1 Xanthobacteraceae bacterium
TCGCAGCATCCAGTCGATGGTCGCCTGGTTGAGGAAATAGCCCTCCGCGAAGGCCTGCCGTGACGGGGTCGCGGCGCGCATGTCCATGACCGGGCAGAGCAGCAGCTGCAGGGCGAGCCGAGGTCCACCGTTCGTAACGGCCATTTGGCAGACCACCGCTGCCAGCCCGCCCCCGGCCGAATCCCCGCCGACCGCGACGCGATCAGCATCAAGACCGAGCGCGGCGGCGTGCTGCGCCACCCATTGGGTCGCCGCATAGCTGTCCTCGACGGCGGCCGGGAACCGGTGCTCGGGCGCCCGCCGATAGCCGACCGATATGACGGCGCAGCCGCTTTCCGCCGCCAGCATGCGGCAGAGCCCGTCATGGGTATCGATGTCGCCGAAGACGCAGCCGCCGCCATGGAAGAACACCAGCGCCGGCAATAGCGGGGCGGCGGCCTGCTGCGGCCGATAGATGCGGTAGGGCAGCGGTCCCCCCGGTCCCGGCAGCTCGCCGTTCTCGATCTTGCCGATCAGCACGCCCTTGACATCGACCGCCTGCGCCAATCGCCGGAAACCATCGCGCATCTGCTGCGGCGTCATGGTGGCGATGTCGGCCATGCCGCCGGCGGCGGCGAGCATATCGAGGAGCCGCTTGGCGGCGGGATCGAGCGGCACGGTGAGCCCCCACGGCGGATGCCAGACGGAGAATCGACGACTGAGCCTGCCCGGCAAACGTTACCGGCCGATCAATGGCCCGTTCAGCCGCGCAGGGCGCTGACCAGAGCATCGATCGCGGAGATCGAACGGAAATTTGCCGGCGTGATCTGCGCCTCCGGAATCTGCAGATCGAACTCGCATTCCACCGAGAGCACCAGGTCGACCATGTCGAGCGAGGTGAGGCCGATCTCGCGCAGATCCGCGTCCGCCGTCACCGTCCCGTCGATCGAGCGCTCGATCAGCATGCGACGGACGACCTCGGTTACGCCGCCCGCCGATGCCAAGTTGCTGTTCATGGCTTTCGCCGCATTGGATGCCGCACTCACGTTTGCCACCGCCTTTTTTCTCCACGACAGCTTCCGGCCAAGCGCCATGGTTAATCCGTGGTTGCTCGTGCCGCCCGTCAACTTTTTCGATACCGGCTCACTACCATTCTCGTCGAATGCAGGCATCTATTGCTTCGATTCAGCATTAACACTTAGAGATGAAATACCCGAGTATTTCCGTCACGAACCGGTAAGCACTGCGTGGTGAATTGCGCGGAAACGGGTGGTGGCGACGCTAACCATCAAAACGAGAACCGTGTGCGAAGTCTGCTGAATTCTTGTAGTTCTGTTCGTAGAAAAAAAAGCAGCGCTGAAAACGCGCGATCTCAGGAAGAGGAGTCGTCAACGTGACGCTGGCTGAAAACCTCGGCAATCCTCATCAGGCGGCGCGGCCGAACGGCAAGGCCCTGGGCCCCGTCTCCTCCCCGCCGCTCGACGTCATCTCGACCGCGCCGGACTTCAAGGTCCGCGCCGCGGCGGTCGCGGCCGTGGCGGCCGCCAATGCCGGCGCCGTCGATCGCGAAGCGAGATTTCCGGGCGAAGCGTTCGCCGCCGCCAAGGCGCAGCGCCTGCTCGGCATCCTGGTGCCGGCTGATCTCGGCGGCGAAAACGCCACCATCACGGACGTGGTCGAGACCTGCTATGCGCTGGCGCGCACCTGCGCCTCGACCGGCATGATCTACGCCATGCACCAGATCATGGTCGCGTGCCTGGTGCGCAATGCGCAGCACAGCGCCTGGCATCGCCGGCTGCTGCGCCGGCTGTGCGACGAGCAGCTGCTGCTGGCGTCGTCGACCACGGATGGCCAAGGCGGCGGCGACCTGCGCAAGAGCGATTGTGCAGTCGTGACCGATGGCACCGGCTTCACGGTCGCCAAGAACGCGACGGTCATGTCCTACGGGGCGCAGGCCGATGCCATCGTGGCGACTGCTCGGCGGACACCCGATGCCCCGCCCACCGACCAGGTCCTGGTCGCGATCGTGAAGGAGGATTACCGGCTCGAGCATCTCGTCGACTGGGACACGCTGGGCATGCGCGGCACCTGCAGCGCCGGCTTCAAGCTCGAGGCCGCAGGCGCGATCGAGCAGATCTTTCCCGAGCCCTATCACCGGATTCATACCCAGACCGTGACGCCGGTCGCGCATCTCACCTGGAGCGCGGTGTGGGCCGGCATCGCGGCCGGTGCGGTCGATCGCGCCCGCGCCTTCGTACGCGCGGCGGCGCGGAAATCCGGCGGCCAGATGCCGCCCGGCGCGGCGCACCTGACGCGCGCCAATGCGACGCTCTCGACCTTGCGCAGCAGCATCGCGTCGGCGCTGCAGCGCTACGAAGCGATCCTGTCGGACGACGAGGCCGTCGCCGGCCTCGAGTTCCAGACCCGGATGAATCTGCTCAAGGTGACGTCGTCCGAACTCGCCAGCGCGGTGGTGATGAGCACCATGCAGGCCACCGGCCTGTCGGGCTACCGCAACGACGGCGAGTTCAGCATCGCGCGCCATCTGCGCGACGTGCTGTCGTCGTCCATCATGATCAACAACGATCGTATTCTCGCCAACACCGCCAGTGCCGCCTTGCTTGTCGATGTGGCGGCCGCGCTGACGGATTGACGCTCACGGAATTTCTTCGAGGAGGATCGGCATGAACTTCGTTGTCCGCGACCCGGCCGGGCTGAGCTTGCAGGCGCTGTTCCAATCGAGCGGCGTCGATGGCGTGCGCGCGCGCACGCAGCTGTTCGAGCGGGCCGTGGAAGGTCTGACCAGCCTGATCTCGCGGCTGCGCGCGCCCGACACGGAGGTCCTGCGCTTCCCGCCGGTGACCAATCGTGCCCATATCGAGAAGTCGGGCTACCTGCACAGCTTTCCCCATCTGCTCGGCGCCGTATGCTGCCTGCATGGCGGCGAGGGCGAGATCCGGGCGGCGATCAGCGGGGCGGAATCGAAGGAGTGGGTGGCGAAGACGACGCCGACCGACCTGGTGCTGACGCCGGCCGCCTGCTATCCGCTCTATCCGTTGGTGGCATCCCGCGGCCCCATTGGGGCGAGCGGTCTGGTGTTCGACGTCGCCTCCGACTGCTTCCGCCACGAGCCCTCGCAGGAGATCGACCGGTTTCAATCGTTCCGCATGCGCGAATTCGTGTGCATGGGCACTCCCGACCAGGTGGTCAAGTTTCGCGAAGAGTGGCTGGTACGCGGGCCTGAGCTCGCCGATCTGCTGGGCCTGCCGCACACCATCGAGGCGGCGAGCGATCCGTTCTTCGGCCGTACCGGCAAGATGCTGGCGATGAGCCAGATCGAGCAATCCGCCAAGTTCGAGCTCTTGATCCCGGTGCGCCCCGGCGAGGGGCCGACGGCCTGCATGAGCTTCAACTATCATCGCGATCATTTCGGAATCAAATGGGGCCTGCGCACCGAGGCCGACGCGGTGGCGCATACGGGCTGCACGGCGTTCGGGATCGACCGCCTGGCGCTCGCGCTGTTCTCCACCCACGGGCTCGATCTCGCGACCTGGCCGGCGCGCACCCGCGAGGCGCTGTCGCTCTGAGCTTTTTTCGGCCGCACGGGAGAAAGCCATGTCCGGATTGCAGCGCGCCAATGTGGCGCTTTCCGCCACCTGGACGTTCTTCGAGGACGATTGGCATGCGGGCGACGTGCGCATCATGGGGCCGCGCACCCATGCGTGCTGGCTCGGCTCGATGGTGTTCGACGGCGCGCGCGCCTTCGAAGGCGTCACGCCGGATCTCGACCTCCATTGTGCCCGGGTCAATCATTCGGCCGCCACGTTCTTCCTCAAGCCCATCGTGTCGACCGACGCCTGGATCGCGTTGGCGCGCGAGGGCGTCAAGCGCTTTCGCCCGGATGCCGAGCTTTACATCCGGCCGATGTATTGGGCGGAGTCGGGGCCTGCCGGCGGCATCCGCCACGATCCGGAAACGACCCGCTGGTGCCTGTGCATCTACGAGGCGCCGCTGCCCAAGCCGCTCGGCGCTTCCATCACTTTGTCGCCGTTCCGGCGGCCGACGCAGGATTGTGCTCCGGTCGATGCCAAGGCCGGCTGCCTCTATCCCAACAACGCGCGCGCCGTGATCGAGGCGCAAAGCCGCGGCTTCGACAACTGCCTGCTGCGCGACGCGCTCGGCAACATTGCCGAGCTCGCCACCGCCAACGTGTTCCTGGCCAAGGACGGCGCCGTCTTCACCCCGACGCCGAACGGCACCTTCCTCAACGGCATCACGCGCCAGCGCGTCACCTCGCTCCTGCAGGACGCCGGCGTCACGGTGGTCGAGAAGACGCTGACCTATGCGGACTTCCAGAATGCGGACGAGATTTTCTCGTCCGGCAATTTCTCCAAGCTGTCGCCGATCACCCGCATCGACGAGCGGACGCTCGCGCCCGGCCCGTTCTACCGCCAGGCGCGGCAGCTCTATTGGGATTTCGCGCGCGGTTGAGGGGCGCGGATGAATTAATTGTTGTCATCGCCGGGCTTGTCCCGGCGATCTCGTTTTCCGGGGCAACACCGTGCCCATCCAATCGGGATCACCGGGATATAAGGGCGTTCACGCCCGTTTTCGCGGGCGGTGCCCGGTGATGACAAGGAGGGGCCTGTGTTTCTTGTTACACCACCGCCTTGGCCAGCGCCTGCGCGCGAATTTTGCTCAGCGTCGTGGCTGGCGTGATCGCCTCGGGATCGATCTTGACGTGAATGATCGCGGGCTTGCCTGATTGGCGGGCGGCCCGGAACGCATCGGCGAAATCCGCGGTCCGCTCGACCGTGGCACCGAAGCCGCCGAAGGCGCGCGCATAGGCGCAGAAATCGGGATTCCGCAGGTAGGTGCCGGACACGCGGCCCGGATAGTCGCGCTCCTGATGCATGCGGATGGTGCCGTAGATGCCGTTGTCCGCGATGATGACCACGATCGGCAAATCGTACATGACGGCGGTGGCGAATTCCTGCCCGTTCATCAGAAAGTCGCCGTCGCCGTTGAGACACACCACGGTGCGCTGCGGATGGAGCCGCTGCATGGCCACCGCCGCGGGCATGCCGTAGCCCATCGAGGCGGAGGTGGGCGCGATGTGGGTGGCGAATTGGCGGAAGCGGTAGAAGCGGTGTATCCAGGCCGCGTAGTTGCCGGCACCGTTGCACAGGATGGTATCGAGCGGCAGGTTCTCGCGCAGCCACACCATCACGGCGCCGAGATTGACGGCGCCGGGCTGCGGGGTCGGCACATCGGTCCAGTCGAGGTAATCGGCGTGGGCCTGCCGGGTACGCTCGCGCCAGGGGAGCGGACCCGCAGGCTGCAGCGTCTCTGCGGCGGCGGCGAATGCCGTCGGCGAGGCATGGATGGCGAGATGCGGCCGATAGAGCCTCCCGAGCTCCTCGGCGCCCGGATGCACATGGACGAGCCGCGTGCGCGGTCCCGGAATATCCATCAGCGTATAGGCCTGCGAGGGAATTTCCCCCATGCGGCCGCCGATGAGCAGCACCAGATCGGCGTCCTTGAAACGCGCCAGTAGTTTGGGATTGGGGCCGATGCCGAGATCGCCGGCGTAGCAGGCATGCAGCGGATCAAACAGCGGCAGGCGCCGGTAGCTGGTGGCGACCGGCAGGTCGAAGCGTTCGGCGAACCGACGGATGGCGGCGCAGGCATCCGGTGACCAGCGGGTGCCGCCGAGAACCACCAAGGGGCGTTCCGCGCCGGCCAGCAGCTCCGAAAGCTTCTGCATCTCGGGCTTGCCCGGCCAGGTCTCCACCGGCTCGAAAGCCGGCGCATTCGGTGCCGTGGTCGGCTCGACCAGCATGTCCTCCGGCAGGCCGATCACCACCGGGCCGGGACGGCCGCTGGTAGCGGTGTAGAAGGCGCGCGAGACGATCTCCGGCACACGGGCCGGATCGTCGATCTCCGCGGTCCATTTGGTCATGCTGCCGAATACCGCGCGCAGATCGAGCTCCTGCAGGGCTTCGCGATCCTTGATGTCGCGACTGACCTGGCCGACGAACATGATCATCGGGGTCGAATCCTGCTGGGCGATGTGGATGCCGGCCGATGCATTGGTGGCGCCCGGTCCGCGGGTGACGAAGCAGATGCCGGTCGCCCCGGTCGCCTTGCCGACCGCTTCCGCCATCATGGCGGCGCCCCCTTCCTGGCGGCAGACCGTGACCGCGAGCTTGCGATCGTGGAAGGCGTCGAGGACGGCCAGGTAGCTCTCGCCCGGCACGCAGAAGACATGGCTGACGCCGTTGACCATGAGCTGATCGACCAGCGCTTCCGCCGCAGTCCGCGTCTTGTCGAGAGGGCGCATGCGCATGGTCCTTCTGCTCGCCTGGATTGCCGGCAATTTAGCGAAATTTCGCGACTGCGCGGTTCCGCCTGCGAAATCGCCGCGGGCAAAATCGGTGTTAGCGTTAATTGATTGTGGAGCGCCGGCTACATGCCGAACAGCGCCGCTTCCGTATAGGCGAGGTCGCCCAATCGGGGCGGGGCCGGACCCTTGAAATATTTCGGCATGGTCTGGTCGAAGTACTTGCCGAGGAGGCCGTGCACCGGGCCATTGGCGTCGAGGATGACCAGGGGCCGGCCGCGCCGCGCCAGGTAGAAGCCGAGCGGACGGGCGAAACGGATGAAATCCGCAACGCTGCTGCAATAGATGAGCTGCGCGCAGGTGACGAGCCCCTTGACGCGCCGCTCGCGGAAAACGAACGGATAGGCGCGCCCGGGCGTCTCGCACCACAGGCTCATGCAGCCAAAGTCGGCATGGTCCCGCAGCAAGGCGCGTTCGTGCTCGTCGAAGGGTTCTTGTGGTGCTTGCGCATCGCCCGCGGTGACGCGGGCCGGGATCGCGGGTCCCCGGCTCAGGAACGGCAGCGCCAAAAAGACCCCGTTGCTGAAACGCTGGTATCCTTGCGCCTCCACGATCGGACGGGTGTGGGGAATAGACGAAATGTTAAGATATGTGACGCCTTTGCGTTTGAGCGCCTGCGCCACCAGGAGCGGCGCATAGCTGCGGAACGCCGGCTCCACATACCAGCTCGAGACGTTGCAGCGCGTCGTCGCCGCGCCCGCGCCCGCCCACAGCGTCGAGAAGATCTGCAGGATGGCGCCGACGGTGGCACCGTCGTTCTCCAGCAGATAGCCATACCGCGGCGCGTCCGCGGGGGCCGCCCGGGTCCCGAGCCGCGCGATGACGCGCTCCCAGAACCGGCGCGGCCGGCGCTCCGCGAAGCCGCGGGCGAGGAGGTCGACCACGCTGTCGGCGTCGGCGTCCTCGATCCGGCGGCAACGGATCCTCGGCGCGGACATCAAGCCTGTGTTGACCATATTCGGCATGCGAGCTTGAACGCGGCGTTGCAGAAATATATTCAATTGCAACCAACACATATGCGGCGAAGAGATGACCACGAAATTAACGATAGAGTCCGAGATTCAGCGGGTCGCTTCCGAGCAGCAGGTGCGGCTGGCGCCGTTGTCGGACGATCTCAATCTCCTCGACTCCGGCCTCGACTCTCTCTGCTTTGCGATCCTGGTTGCCCGGCTGGAGGATTCGCTGGGCGTGGACCCGTTCACCGCCTCCGACGATGTCACCTTTCCGGTGACGCTCGGCGACCTGGTGCAGGCCTACGAAAATGCCGCACGGTGAGGTGCGGTCGCTGCGGGACTGGCTCGACGACACCGCGGACGATTGCAAGCGCCACCTGTGGGGGCGCACCGCACAGGTAGCGCTCGGCGAGCTCAAGCACGGCTCCAGCCTCGATATCGATCTTTCCAAGCTGCAGGGCCGCTCGGTCCTGATCGCGACGCACGAGCAGCTCACCGCTGCGCTTGCCCTCATCGAGCTCGACGGCGTGGCGCGCCGGCTTACGCTGGTGCCGCCTGACGTGCCGCGCGAGCAGCTCGCCACAGTCATCGCCGATGCCGGCATCGATGCGGTGCTCGGCGACGAAGGAACCAGCGACGATCTCGGCATTCTCGGGGTTGCGCTGCGGGTGACTTGCCGGCCGCGGATCAGCCCGGCGGAACGCGCGCGCCTCGCTCGGCAACCGACCGAATGGGTGCTGTTCACTTCCGGCACGACCGGCACGCCGAAAATGGTCGTGCACAGCCTCGCCGGCCTCGCCGGCGCGATCAAACGCAGCGCTGGTCGTGACGCCGTGGTGTGGGGCACCTTCTATGACATCCGCCGCTATGGCGGCCTGCAGATTTTTCTGCGCGCCCTGCATGACGGCGGCTCGCTGGTGCTGTCGGATGCCAAGGAGCCGGTCGGGGATTTTCTGGTCCGGCTCGGCGAGCGCGGCGTAACCCATATGTCAGGCACGCCGTCCCATTGGCGCCGCGCCCTGATGAGCCCGGCCGCGCGGGCGATGTCGCCGCGCTATGTCCGGCTGTCCGGCGAGATCGCCGATCAGGCCATCCTGGACAATCTTGCGGCATTCTACCCGGCGGCGCGGATCGGCCATGCCTACGCGTCCACCGAAGCGGGCGTCGGCTTCGACGTCAACGATGGCCGCGAAGGATTCCCGGCCGCCATGATCGGCGCCCCCGGCGACGTCGAGATGAAGGTGGTGGACGGTACCCTGCGGATTCGCTCGCCGCGTGCCGCCTTTGGATATGTCGGCACGGGTGCGGTGCTCGCCGACCCGGAGGGCTTCGTCGACACTGGCGACATGCTGGAGCAGCGCGGAGACCGCTATCATTTCGCCGGCCGCAAGGGCGGCATCATCAATGTGGGCGGCCTCAAGGTCCATCCCGAGGAGGTCGAAGGCGTGATCAACCGGCATCCGCAGGTGCGCATGTCCCTGGTGCACCCGCGCAAGAGCCCGATTACCGGCGCGATCGTGGTGGCCGAGGTGGTGCTGCGCGAGGAGGGCGCGCAGGCGAGCATGGGCGCGCTGCGCGGCGAGATTCTCGATCTCTGCCGCGCCCGGCTGGCGCAGCACAAGGTGCCGGCCATGATCCGTTTCGTTCCGGCCCTGTCGGTTGCGGCGAGCGGCAAGCTCGAGCGCCACCATGCCTGATCCAAGCAAGCCCGGCGCAAGCAAGTCCGGCGCCGGCAAGCCTGCTCCCGGCAAGCGCACCGTCGTGGTCACCGGCGGCAGCCGCGGCTTGGGCCTGGCGATCGCCCGCCGGCTGGCGGCGGCCGGCTACAGCGTGGCGGCGGTCGCCCGCAAGATGAGCGATCCGCTCTCCGGCGCCATGAAGGAGAAAATCGCGGGGGCCGGATCGATCGGCTTCGTCGCCTTCGATCTGGGCGACACCAAGGACATTCCCAAGCTGGCGCGCACGCTGCGCCAGCAGTTCGGCTCCGTCTACGGCCTCGTCAACAACGCCGCCGTGGGGACCGATGGGCTCCTCGCCAACATGAAGAATTCGCAGATCGAGGAGTTGCTGCGCGTCAACACGCTCGCCCCGATCATGCTCAGCAAATACCTGGTGCGCTCCATGATGGCGGACGGCGGCGGCCGCATCGTGAACGTGACCTCGATCATCGGCTTCACCGGCTACAGCGGGCTCTCGGTCTACGGCGCCACCAAGGCCTCCATGATCGGGTTTACGCGCTCGCTTGCGCGCGAGGTCGGACGCCTTCACATCAACGTCAATGCCGTGGCGCCAGGCTTCCTCGATACCGAGATGACGCAAGGCCTGGCCGATGAGCAGCGCCAGCAGGTCGCCCGCCGCAGCGCGCTGCGCCGCCTGGTCGACGTCGACGACGTGGCCGATGCAGTGGAGTTCCTGATGGGCGACAAGGCGAAGAGCATCACCGGGACGGTGCTGACGGTGGACGCCGGCAGCACGGCGTGATCACATTCGCATGCTGCCGCCCTGGATGCGCTGATAAAGTGTCTGGTCCAGCCGAACGAATGCGCCGCGTCCCGCATCGTTGAAATAGATCGCATCATCGCTCAGCGACGGGTTGTAGCCGGCCTTCGCGAGATCGCTCTTCTTGTGCTTGAAGGTGGCCGTCACCTCTATCGCGCCCAGGATGCGCAGAAACAGGGGACGCGCGTAATCGGGCAGGCGCTCATCGAGCCCCGCGCGGAATCCCGCGAGATCGAAGCCCTCCTCGACCACGATCGCCGCCATGCCGGCGCGACCATCGGTGCCCGGCACCGATACGCCGTAGACGTTCGCTTCCCGGACGCCGGGATATTCGGTCATCGCCTGCGACACCTCGGAGGTGGCGACATTCTGGCCCTTCCAGCGAAACGTGTCGCCGATGCGGTCCACGAAATAGAAGAAGCCGCGTTCATCCCGTCGCATCAGGTCGCCGGTTCGAAACCAGGCGTCGCCCGGCTCGAACACGTCGCGCAGAATCTTTTTCCGGGAATCCCGTGCGTCGGTGTAGCCCTCGAAGCGACCGCCGGCGCCGATCTTCGCCTTCCCTTCGGAAAGAGGAATCCGGCCGATCGCTTCGCCGACCTGGTTGGCGGTGCAGCGGATGCAGTAGCCGATCGCGTCGCGGACCGGCTCGCCCTTCTCGACGTCGAACGCGATCAGCGCGGTGGGCAGGCGGCGCGCCAGGAACGGCGGGATGCGGCCGATGGCGCCTGGCTCGCCCTCGGCATTGTAGAGCGAGAAGTTGCCTTCCGTTGCGGCATAGAACTCGAGAATCTGTGGAATTCTGAACCGATCCTTGAATGCGTTCCACACGTCAGGCCGCAAGCCGTTGCCGCAGGCGACCCGGATGCGATGCGTCCGCTCGCCAGGATGCGGCGGTGCCTGCACCAGGTAGCGGCAGAGCTCGCCGATATACTGAAACAGCGTGCAATCGAAGCCGCTGACGTCGTCCCAGAATTGCCGCGCCGAGAATTTCTCCCGGATCAGGACCGAGCCGCCGTTCACCAGCAGCGCCCC
The DNA here is from genome assembly GCA_036498625.1 of Xanthobacteraceae bacterium. Lineage (GTDB taxonomy): Bacteria > Pseudomonadota > Alphaproteobacteria > Rhizobiales > Xanthobacteraceae > VAZQ01. The sequence goes on from DASYFD010000056.1 coordinate 10,870, forward strand.
GATCGCCACGATGCCGCCCACGCTGTGATACATGGGCAGGCAGTCATACATCCGGTCGCTCTTGCGCGTATCCATCATGCCGCCGAACCAGTGGCTCCACATCAGCAGCCGGTGATGGCTGATATTGGCGGCCTTGGGCATCCCGGTGGTGCCCGATGTGTAGATGTAGAGGGCCCGATCCTCGATGGTGACCGGCCGCAGGTCGGTGCCGCTCAGCGGCGCGCCGGATTGGCGCTCGATGGCGCGATCGATCCGCGGCCAGCTCGGATGCTCGACGCCATGTGCCCATATGCGGGGCTGGCCGCCGAGGCGAGGGCGCGCGCTCTCGGCGGCGCCGATGAGCTCTGCCGCAACGATGATATGCTTGGGCGCAACGATATTGATGCAATGGGCGAGCGTAGCGCCGGTGAGGCTGGTATTGAGGAGGGAGACGATACCTCCGATCCGCGTCAGGCCAAGCCATATCGCCAGATATTCCGGCCGGTTCGGCATCATGAGGCAGACCGTATCGCCTTGCGCCACGCCCAGCTCGAGCGCCCAGCGCGCATAGCGGTTCGCGCGCGCGGCCAGCTCCCGGTAGGTGAGGGTCTCGCGGTTGGAAATAAGCGCCGGGGCGTCGCCGTAGGTTTCCCCCAGTTCCTCGATCAATGCCGGCAGCGTGCGTCCCGGATGGGCGGCGATCGGCGCCGTGGCCGCCAATGCGCGCAACCAGGCCTTGGCGGCGGAATCCTCGCCGGCCGGTCTCGGCGCCGTGTGGTCCAGTTCGAGCACGCTCATGCGGTGGGCCTTTGCCGGGCTTGCGGTTTCATGGCAAGCATGAAACAGATTTCTCGTAAATTCCCGAATACGCGGGCGGCGCAGCCGTTGACATGCTCAACAATTGGTTTCCGAAGTCTCGCAATTGCCGGCCAATTTGTTGATGGCCCGGCATGCATAATAGTTAAGGTTATTCTGCTTCATTTTTAGCGCTTTCGTTGTATCGCCCCGCCGTGCCGGATACAAACAAGCGTGCGGGAAGCATCGAGATTGCCGCAATCCGCAACCGGTCAGGCTCGAGCGTTCAACGTGAGTGAGCAGATGCGCAGCGAAACGATCGCCATCCACAGCGGATACGACGTCGAGCCGACCACCAAGTCGGTGGCGGTGCCGATCTATCAGACGGTGGCCTATGAGTTCGACAGCGCCGATCACGGCGCCGCGCTGTTCAATCTGGAAGCCGAAGGCTATCGCTACAGCCGCATCGCCAATCCGACCACCGACGTGCTGGAGCGGCGCGTGGCCGCGCTCGAAGGTGGCGTGGAAGCGCTGGCGGTGAGCTCCGGTCAGGCCGCGCTGAATTATGCGATCCTCAACCTGATGGAGCCGGGCGCCAACATCGTCTCGGTGCCGCAGCTCTATGGCACCACCTATACCTTGTTTGCCCATGTGCTGCCGTCGCAGGGATTCAGCGTGCGCTTTGCGCCGTCCGACCAGGCGGCTGCGATCGAGAAGCTGATCGATCACAAGACCAAAGGCCTGTTCTGCGAATCGGTCGGCAATCCGGCCGGCAACATCTGCGATATCGGGGCGCTGGCCGATCTGGCGCACCGGCACGGCATTCCGCTGGTGGTCGACAACACGGTCGCCACCCCGATCCTGCTGCGGCCGATCGAATACGGCGCCGACATCGTGGTGCATTCGCTCACCAAGTTCCTGGGCGGACACGGCACCACCATGGGCGGCATCATCGTGGACGGCGGCCAGTTCCCCTGGAACCAGCATGCGGAGCGCTTCCCGATGTTCTGCACGCCCGATGCGTCCTATCACGGGCTGGTCTATGCGGATCATTTCGGCGCCAGCGCCTATATCGCGCGCTGCCGCAGCGTGTTCCAACGCACCACCGGCGCCGTGCTGGCGCCGCTCAGCGCATTCCTTTTGCTGCAGGGCATCGAGACCGTTGCGCTGCGGGTCGAACGCCATGTGGAGAATGCCTGCAAGGTGGCGGAGTTCCTGCGCAACGATCCGCGCGTCGGCTGGGTCAACTATGCGGGCTTCGCTGACAATCCCAACCATGCGCTGGCGCAGAAATATCTGGGCGGGCGTGCCTGCTCGCTGCTCACCTTCGGGATCGGCGGCGGCTTCGAGGCCGGCAAGAAGTTCTACGACGCGCTGCGGCTGTTCAAGCGGCTGGTCAACATGGGCGACGCCAAGTCGCTCGCCTGCCATCCGGCCTCCACCACCCACCGGCAGATGTCGGCAGAGGAGCAGAGCAAGGCGGGCGTTCGGCCGGAGATGATCCGGCTCAGCGTCGGCATCGAGCATATCGACGACATCATCGCGGATCTCGATCAGGCGCTGGC
>DASYFD010000057.1:0-1995 GCA_036498625.1 Xanthobacteraceae bacterium
GGGATGATCTCGCGGCCAAACCCGCTCTAGTGTGTCGGTTCGCCGGTGGTGTAATATCGACGCCGGCATCCGCTCGCGCTTGAACGATTTCTCCCGGCAAGGTGACCCTGCGATGATCCTGTTTCCCGCAATGATGATCGGCGGCCATCTGTTGATCGCGGTCGTGGACAAGGTTCCGGACCTCAACTTCGAGCCGATCTGCCGGGAGGGCGCTGCCGATCTCCGCAGCGCCCGGGACGACAGCCAGATCTGCATGACGGACGAGAAAGCCGCGCGCGACGAGCTCGCCAAGAAATGGAGCGAATTCGCAGCCGCCGACCGCGCGCGTTGCATCCGCCTCGCCACCAACAACCGCACCGCCTCCTATGTGGAGGTGCTGACCTGCCTGGAGCTGGATCAGGAAGCCAGGAAGCTGCGCCAGGGGGCTATTCCCGGTATCGCTGCGCCCGAGCCAGGGCCTGGGCGTGGGCAGGAGGACGCGAGCCCGCCCGAACCGGCGGTCCGGGTGGCGCGTCAGCCGGCTGCCGCAGCGCCGCCGCCCCCGCCGCTGCCACTGACGCCGCGCCCTGCCGCCGCGGGCGGGTTCCCGCAAGCGCTCTGCCTACCCGGTCTCAGGGCCGTTATTCCCGCCTGCAACCCCTCTGGAGGTCCTCCATGATCATTCGTGCGCTCGCCGCCGCCCTCCTGGCCCTCGCTGTTTCGCCGGCGTCCGCCCAGACCAAGTGGCCGAACCAGCACGAGGACGATTTCCGCATCAAGGATTTCCACTTCAAGAGCGGCGAGACCTTGGGCGAGCTCAAGCTGCACTACACCACGCTCGGCACGCCGCGCCGCAACGCCGCCGGCGACATCACCAATGCTGTGATCCTGCTGCACGGCACCAGCTCCGACGGCAAGGCTTGGCTGATGCCCTCGCTCGCCGACGAATTGTTCGCTGCCGGCGCGCCGCTCGATGCCGTGCAGTACTTCATCGTGCTGCCCGACGGCATCGGCCGCGGCGGCTCGAGCAAGCCGAGCGACGGGCTAAAGGCGAAGTTCCCGCACTACCGCTATGACGACATCGTGGCGTCCGAGCATCAGCTGATCACCGAGGGCCTCGGCATCAAGCACCTGCGCCTGGTGATGGGCTCCTCGATGGGCGGCATGCACACCTGGATGTGGGGCTACATGTATCCCGGCCTGATGGACGGGCTCATTCCGATTGCCAGCCAGCCGATCGAGATCAGCGGCCGCAACTGGATGCAGCGCCGCATCGCCATCGAGGCGATCCGCCAGGATCCGGGCTGGAACAACGGCAATTACGAGAAGAATCCCACCCAGTGGACGGTGACGGCGCCTTACGGCTTCCTGCAGACCGAGAACGTGGTGCAGCTTCAGAAGATGTTGCCGACCCGCGCGGCCGGCGACGAGCTGTATCGCAAGCTGCAGGAGGAAGCGAAGAAGCGCGATGCCAACGACACGCTGTGGGGCATCGAAGCCGTCATGGACTACAATCCGACACCCCATCTCGGCGAGATCAAGGCCCGGCTCATGGCCATCAATTCCGGCGACGACGAGACCAATTCAGCGCGGCTCGCCTCGACCGAGCGGGAGATCACCCGCATCCCCGGCGCCAGATATGTCCTGATCCCGGCGAGCGAAGAGACCCACGGCCACTTCACCCATCTGCGCGCCGCGTTCTGGAAGTCCTATGTGGCGGAGTTCATGAAGGAGCTGCCGCCGCAGATGTGAGGGTAGGACGGGCAAAATTGTCCGGCACTTAGATCAGAGTTGCGCGCGGCCCCTAGGATTTGCACAAATGGCGACGGCCGTCGTAGCCGAGATAGGTTCCCGACGCCGCGTCGTAGGTCCTGAAGCGCTCGAAGCAGGAATAGTTGGCCGGCTTTCCAAAGTAATACGGATGGAATGCCGGGTTGACGCCGACGGTGTTGCCAGGGAGCACGTAGCCGCCGCGGTCGCCGGTGCGGTCGACATCGTTCGCGGCCGCCGGAGCCG
>DASYFD010000058.1:0-12646 GCA_036498625.1 Xanthobacteraceae bacterium
GTGCATTCGCGATCGCGCTCGAAGCTTTCTATCGCTTTCTCGAAGACGACGGCTGGGCGATCGCGAGCTACATCGCGCTCTCGACCTTGATGGCGTTGTTTCCGTTCCTGATCCTGGTCACGGCGCTTGCGGCCTATCTTGGCTCCAAGAATCTCGCCGACGAGGTGGCGAACCTCCTGCTCGACACCTGGCCGAGTGAGGTCGCCGAGCCGATCGCGCGCGAGGCGCATCGGGTGCTCACGACCACCCGCGGCGACGTGCTGACCGCAAGCGCGGTCTCTTCGGTCTATTTCGCGTCGAGCGGAATCGAAAGCCTGCGCATCGGTCTCAATCGCGCCTATGACGCGGGGGAGACCCGGAACTGGTTCCTGCTGCGGCTCGAATCGATCGCTTATGTGCTGGTCGGCGCGCTCGCGCTCCTGGCGCTCGCCTTCCTGGTCGTGCTCGGCCCGCTCTTGTTCGCGACCGCCCTCAAATACGCGCCCTGGCTGGCACCGCTCGAAGCGACCTTCACGTTCGTGCGATTTGCGGTGGCGACCAGCGTGATCACGACGGCGCTCTTCGTCGTGCACAAATGGCTGCCGGCCGGTCATCGGTGCTTTCGCGAGATCGCGGTCGGCATAGTGGCGACGCTGGTGCTTTGGCTCGCCGGCGGCATCCTGTTCGGCCGCTATCTCGCGGAATTCGCCTCGACCTACGTCACCTATTATGCGGGCCTGGCCTCGGTGATGATCGCGCTGGTGTTTCTCTATCTGACGGCGTCGATCTTCATGTATGGGGGCGAATTGAATTCCGCGATCTGCCGGCCGCGCGGCCCCGATCACGAGAACGGCGGGGCGGCGCCAGGCGAGAGGTAGCATTATCGCATGGTCGCATTTTCGGACGGAAAACCGGCGACCAACCGCCCCTTCGCGAGGGCGGCCTTTTCCTGAAAATGCTCTAGCTGCCAGCCGCCGCCTCGACCGTATCCTCGAGGTTGCGCAAGCCGGCGCGCGGCGCGTTCACCAGCACCGCCATGTTGCCAGGCGGGTGCTGGTTCTTCCACATCTTCATGTGGGCGAGCGCGATCTCGCTCCAGGGGAAGACCGCGCTCATGCACGGGTCGAGGCGGCGGTCGAGCACGAACTGGTTGGCGGCGCTGGCTTGCTTGAGATGCGCGAAATGCGAGCCCTGGATGCGCTTCTGCCGCATCCATACATAGCGCGCGTCGAAGGTGATGTTGAAGCCGGTGGTGCCGGCGCAGAACACCACCATGCCGCCGCGCTTGACCACCAGGCACGAGACCGGAAAAGTCTGCTCGCCCGGATGCTCGAATACGATGTCGACGTCGCGCTTGTTGGTGATATCCCAGATCGCCTTGCCGAAACGGCGCGCCTCCTTGACCCATTCGTTGTACTGCGCCGAGTTCACCGGCGGCAGCTGGCCCCAGCAATTGAAGTCCTTGCGGTTGATCACGCCTTTGGCGCCTAGCCCGAGCACATAGTCGCGCTTGCTCTCGTCCGAGATAATGCCGATGGCATTGGCCCCGGAGGCGGCGGCCAGCTGCACCCCGAACACGCCGAGGCCGCCGCTCGCGCCCCAGATCAGCACATTGTCGCCGGGCTTGAGCGTATGGGGCGGATGGCCGAACAGCATGCGATAGGCGGTCGCCAGCGTGAGGGTGTAGCAGGCCGCTTCTTCCCAGGTCAGGTGCCTGGGCTTCACCATCAGCTGGCGCGATTGCACGCGGCAGAACTGGGCAAACGAGCCGTCGGGGGTTTCGTAGCCCCAGATGCGCTGCGAGGGCGACAGCATCGGGTCGCCGCCATTGCAGTCTTCGTCGTCGCCGTCGTCCTGATTGCAATGGACGATGACCTCGTCGCCGACCTTCCAGCGCTTGACCTTGGCGCCAGCCGCCCAGACCACGCCGGCGGCATCCGAGCCCGCGATGTGGAAGGGATGCTTGTGGACATCGAGGACCGAAACGGGCTGTCCGAGCGCCGCCCATATGCCGTTGTAGTTCACGCCGCCCGCCATGACGTGCACCAGCACCTCGTCGTCGCGGATCGGCCAGGTCGGTACCACCTCGATCTGCATGGATTGTTCCGGCGGCCCCAGGCGCTCCTTACGGATCGCCCAGGCATGCATGTTTGCCGGCACATGACCGAGCGGTGGGATTTCCCCGATCAGGTAGAGATCCTTCAGTTCCGGCGGCGTGGCCGCTCGCTCCGCGACAGCCGACATGCCCGATCCTCCCGCGGCGCACCAGGGACCTTTACCCTGGATTGATCGGCAGTCTGCCGTAGTCTATGGTGCAGCGCAACAGGCGCCTTGAACGAGCGCGAAATGTGGGGATGATGGCAAGACTTGCCGCAGCGTCCGGCAAAGGAGCGCTGACACGCCGGCGGCGCGCGAATATCCTGGACCGTCGCAACGCCAAGCAGCGGCACGGCGCCGCGCTGGCGGCCGCATCCCGGAGGGAATCGTCATCATGTTCGCCACCAATAGCCTGATCGTCATTCTGGTTGTCGGCCTCGTTGCCGGCTGGCTCGCCGGCCAGATCATGCGCGGCGCCGGCTATGGCATCATCGGCGACATCATCATCGGCATCATCGGCGCCTTCATCGGCACCTGGTTGTGGGGGCAGCTGCATCTTCCGACCATCGGAAACTTCTGGGTCAATGCGATCGTGATCTCCACGGTCGGCGCGGTCGTGCTGCTGTTGATCCTGCGACTCATACGGCGTTAGCCACCCCCAGCCACGAAAGCCGGCTGCCGGGGCCGGTCGGATCGGAGACGGATGCGCGACAAGCCCTGGATTTTCCGCACCTATGCGGGCCATTCGACGGCACCGCAATCGAATGCGCTCTACCGCAAGAACCTGGCCAAAGGGCAGACCGGCCTGTCGGTCGCCTTCGACCTGCCAACGCAGACCGGCTACGACAGCGATCACCCGCTCGCGCGCGGCGAGGTTGGCAAGGTCGGGGTGCCGATCTCGCATCTCGGCGACATGCGCACCTTGTTCGACGGCATCCCGCTCGGCGAGATGAACACGTCGATGACCATCAACGCGACCGCCGCCTGGCTGCTCGCGCTCTATGTCGCGCTCGCCGATGAGCGAGGCGTGCCCCGCACCGCGCTGCAGGGCACCACCCAGAACGACATCATCAAGGAATATCTGTCGCGCGGAACCCATGTCTACCCGCCGGCGGCCTCGATGCGGCTGATCAAGGACACGATCGTGTTCGCGACCCGCGAGATGCCGAAATGGAATCCGACCAACATCTGCTCCTATCACCTGCAGGAGGCGGGTGCGACGCCGGTGCAGGAGATCGCCTTTGCGCTCGCCAACGCGATCGCGGTACTCGACACCGTGAAGGCGGCCCATGAGGTCGAGCCCGCGGCCTTCGGTGAGGTGGTCGGCCGCATCTCGTTCTTCGTCAATGCGGGCCTGCATTTCATCACCGAAATCTGCAAGATGCGCGCCTTCGTGCAGCTGTGGGACCAGATCACGGCGACGCGCTACGGCGTCACCGACCCCAAGCAGCGCATGTTTCGCTACGGCGTGCAGGTCAATTCGCTGGGACTGACCGAGCAGCAGCCGGAGAACAACGTCGCCCGCATCCTGATCGAGATGCTGGCCGTGACGCTCTCCAAGAATGCGCGGGCGCGCGCGGTGCAGCTCCCGGCCTGGAACGAGGCGCTCGGCCTGCCGCGGCCGTGGGATCAGCAATGGTCGCTGCGCATCCAGCAGATTCTGGCCTACGAATCCGACCTCTTGGACTATGGCGACATTTTCGACGGCTCGCCCGCGATCGCCGCCAAGGTGGCGGAGCTGGTGCGGGAAGCCCAGCAGGCGCTCGCCCACATCGAGGGCCTGGGTGGCGCTGTGGCGGCCGTCGAGCAGGGCTACATGAAGCAGCAGCTGGTGGAATCAAACACCCGTCGGGTCGAGGCGATCGAGCGCGGGGAGCGGATCGTGGTCGGCGTCAACCGTTTCGTCGAGACCGAGCCATCGCCGCTCGCCGACGCCGCCGATGCGATCCTGACCGTCTCCCCGCAGGCCGAAGCCGACCAGATCGCGCAGCTCGAGTCCTGGCGCGCCAAGCGCGACGGCGGCGCGGTCGCGGCCGCACTCAAGGATCTGCGCGCCTGCGCCAAGGACGGCCGCAACATCATGCCGCCCTCGATCGCCTGCGCCAAAGCCGGCGTCACCACCGGCGAATGGGCATTCGCGCTGCGCGAGGCCTTCGGCGAATATCGAGCGGCGACCGGGGTGGGGCGGGCAGTGCGCAACGACAGCGAAGGGCTCGACGATATCCGTGCCGATGTCGACCGCGTCTCGCGCAAGCTCGGTCGGCGTCTGAAGTTCCTGGTCGGCAAGCCCGGCCTCGACGGCCATTCCAACGGCGCCGAGCAGATCGCGGCACGCGCGCGCGACTCCGGCATGGACGTGGTGTACGAGGGCATCCGGCTGACGCCGGCCGAGATCGTGGCGACGGCGCGCCAGGAAGGCGCGCATGTGGTCGGGCTCTCGATCCTGTCCGGATCCCATTTGCCGCTGGTGAAGGAAGTTGTCGCCCGCATGCAGGAGGCGGGACTCGACGAGATTCCGGTGGTGGTCGGCGGAATCATTCCGCCGGAGGACGCCAGCATGCTGAAGGCGGCCGGCGTCGCCGCCGTCTATACGCCCAAGGACTTTCAGATCAATCACATCATGGCCGATCTGATCCGGATCGTGGACACGGCCGCCGCTGATTGACATCACGGGCAAGCAAAAACGTATCTCGGCAACTCATTACAACCGAGTTGCGGGCCGGTTGTGATTTCCCGCAAGCTGTCGCGCAATTGCAACAGATTGCAAAAAATGCCAAGATTCACAATGGATTGGACAGGCTCGAGAATCGCTTGCCGGCGCTTTCGCTGCTCCGGCGCCGAGGTGCGACGCTTGACAAAGGGGCGCCCAAAAGCCGAGGCTCACATCGACGATTTTGATCAGGTTTGACGGGGGGTATGGGCAGCAAGCGCCGCACACGCAAGTGGGCGGCGTTTGCTTGTGCACCGACAGGTTTGAACCCTGCGAACGGACAGCCGAAGCCAAATAATCAAGCGCGCGAGGCCCCAATCGAGTTCTCACGGGCGCGTCGACAAAGATAGCAGCAAGCGCGTGAGTCCGGCCGGGCTGATGGGCTTGACGAGATAGCCGTCCATCCCTGCGGCGCGGCCGGCCGCTTCGTCCGCCGCGTTGGCACGTCCCGAAATGCCGATCAGCGGAACGCCGCCGGCGGGACGAGCGAGAGCGCGGATGCGCCTGGTGGCCTCCAGGCCGTCGAGACCCGGCAATGTCACATCCATCAGCACCACGTCATAGCCGCCGCGCGCAGCAGCCTCCACCGCGGCGGTGCCGGTGCCGGCGAAATCGGCGCGATGGCCGAGCTCGGTGAGAATGGTGTTGAGCACCACCCGGCCGTAGGGATTGTCCTCGGCGCACAGAATATTCAAGGGGCGCAGCGGCGCCGTGGCGCCTTCCGCCGCCGGGCCTTCACGGTCGGCTGCGTCCGCCGCCCCCGCGACCTGATCGAAGGTGGCGGTCAGCCGAAAGCTGCTGCCGCCGCCGGGCTTGCTGGTGACCGTGAGATCGCCCCCCATGGCTTTGGCGATGCGTTTGACGAAGGCGAGACCCAAGCCGGCGCCGCCGAAGCGGCGGGCGGTCTGGTCGTTGGCCTGGGCAAAAGGCCGGAACAGCCGCCTGATCTCGGCAGCCGTCAATCCGATGCCGCTGTCGGACACGGTGAAGCGCAGGCGCACGCGGCCGCGCGCGGCCTTGGCGCCGGCCACCTCAAGCGCAACGCTGCCGCGCTCGGTGAACTTGACTGCGTTGTCGATCAGATTTTCGAGCGCACCGCGCAGGCGCAGCGGATCGCCGATCACCCCCTCCGGCAGATCGGCGGCGATCGTGACCTCGGCCGCGAGGCCCTTGGCTTCGGCACGGGCACCGAGCGAGACCGCCAACGCCTGCGCGAGGCGGCGCGGCCGGATCAACTCGCGCCGCAGGACGAGGCCCTTGGCGCCGGCCCGCGCGGCATCGACGATGAGCGAGGTGAGCATGGCCAGGTGCTCGGCTGTGGTCTTGATGGCGCTCGCCCAGCCGCGCTCCCGCTCGCCGAGGTCGGACGTGGTCAGCAGCTCACCCAGCGCCAGGATGCCGGTCAGCGGGGTGCGAATCTCATGAGCGAGCTCCGCCAGCGTCGCCTCGACGGCACGCAACGGCAATGCGGACGCCTGCCCCCGGCCCACGGCGCGCCGGCGGGCACGCACGGTACGCTTGCGCGGACGCGTCCGCTTGGCGGATGTCGTTGCGTTCTTGCCTGGCATTGCGCGCGATCCCCGGCGCAGAATGCCACGAAGCGCGCACCCGGACCATATTCATTCGGCAGCGGAAATCCTCATTCAAGGCCCACCATGCGCCTGATTTGGGCGGCCGTGATGCCGTCTCGCCGCAGCGAGCGCAGCGCCGTCGACTGGGTGGATTTCGACAGCTTGCGACCGTCCGGCCCGAGCACCAGGCGATGATGATGATAGAGCGGCGTCGGCAGGTGGAGGAGCGCCTGCAGCAGCCGGTGCACGCTGGTCGACCAGAACAGGTCGTGCCCGCGCACCACGTGCGTGACGCCTTGGCGCGCGTCGTCGATCACGACCGAGAGGTGATAGCTCCCCGGCGCTTCCTTGCGCCCCAGCACCGCATCGCCAAAGCGCTCCGGCGCCGCCACAATGGCGCCGGTCTCGCGCTCCGGACCCGCGCCGGTTTCGGTCCAGTTCAAGGCGGCGCCGGCGCGCGCGATGGCGGCCGCCATGTCGAGGCGGAGCGCAAAGGGCTCGCCCGCCGCCATGCGGTGTGCGCGCTCGGAGCCAGACAGCACGCGCGCGGTACCGGGATAAAGCGGCGCCCCATCGGGATCGCGCGGCCAGCTTGCCGGCATGGCGGAAACGAGCCCAGCGATCTCGGCGCGGCTTTCGAAGCTCGGATAGACCAGGCCCTCCGCCTCGAGGCGCGCCAGCGCCACCCGGTATTCATCGAGATGCTCGCTCTGACGCCGCACCGGACCGTCCCAGGCGATGCCGAGCCAAGCCAGATCCTCGTAGATCGCGGTCTCGAGCTCGCTGCGGCAGCGCGAGCGGTCGATATCCTCGATACGCAACAGAAAGCGCCCGCCCGCGGCGCGCGCCAGCTCGAAATTCATCAAGGCGGACAGCGCATGGCCGAGATGCAGATAGCCGTTCGGGCTCGGCGCGAATCGGCAGACCAGGGAGCTCATGCCCTATTCTACATTCATCTGTTTGGTCGCGCGGAGGCGGTCGCGCAGTCGGCAGAACGGAGAGGCAACGCGCTTTGGAGCGTCACCTCCGCCAGATCAACGCTTTGCCTCACTGGGCGGGCCGCTTCAGCCAATTGAAGGTACCAACTCCGCATCTGAGCCAAACCTTGTCGTAGCCCAGGACGTTCATGGCGACTTCTTCGACATCGCGCGCGGATGCCTCCTTTCCGATCAAGGCCAGTTCCTCGATCAATCCCCGCAACACGGTGACCTCGGTGAGATCGTCCGGGGAAAGCTGAGCCGTGGGCAGCAATTCATCGAGGGCCGCCGCAAGCCGCGGAATGGCCGGTCCGCAGTGCGGGACCACCGGGGCGGTCGTCTGCGCGACGGTGGCACCGATTGCGGTGGACACCGGCGCCTTGACCTGAACCGGTACCTGCCGCACCGCAGAAGCATCGATTTGCTGCGAGGGCATTGCTGCGACTGTGGTGGTCATGGCGGACCCGTTGGCCGCGAGGATCAGGATGGTTGCGAGCATTCTTAACGTGCGAAACATGAAGATCTCCTGTGGGGCACGAGCAGCGAGAGCAGTGCCTGATGGGATGTGACCATTCACACCCACCGTTCGGTCGCTGCGCCGCGCCCGGAAGTTCGGAGATTTTGATGCGTTTGCCGGCGTTTACAGCCGGTTCACCGCCCGTTTACAGGCCAGGAGAACCCGCAATCGGCTGGTCGATCGGAGCGGCGTGGAGCCGGCTCCTTTATTTGGGAATGCTCGCAAGGAAGTTGGCGATCGTGTCGATGACCGAAGGGTCCAGGTGACCAGGTATTTCATACTCCTGCGGCCGGCTCTTGCCCTCGCCCGCGATGAAGAGATGATTGAGGCGCGGAAAATCGCGGATCGTGACATCGGGATGGCCGGCCAGCGCGGCCTCGAACCGCTGCAGGTCCTGCGAAGTCACCTGGTAATCCCGCCCCCCCTGCAGAATGAGGAGCGGGATCGAAAGCTTTGCAGCGGTCGCCGCCGGATCATAGGCATTGAGGTCCGCCCAATAGGCGGGCGGCACGCCCATGATGGGCGGCCCCACGTCGCCCGGCTTCGCCGCAAGCGCGCGCGCCGCATCGCTCTTGATCTGCGCGATCTGCTTCTTCGCCGCTTCGTCAGGCGGACCATTGAGGCCCGCAAGATATTCGATTTGCTCGATCATGATCGATGGCAACGGCCGCGCGGCGGCGGCCAGCAGAATCGCGGCGGCAATTCCGTGCCCGCCTTCCGCGATCCGGGGCGCCAGCATTCCGCCTAGGCTGTGGCCAAGGATCACGATGCTGCCGGAGTCGATTTCCGGGCGCGTCCGCAACAGCGCCACCGCCGCGATGGCGTCATCCATCGTCTCCTCCCGAACCGTGCCCGCGCCGGTGAATTGCTCGGGATAAATCTTGGTGCGCTTGTCGTAGCGCAGAACCGCGATACCGCGCGACCCCAGGCCCTCGGCGAGGTCCCTGAAAACCAGGTTTGGCCCGAGCGTTTCATCGCGGTCGTTGGGGCCGGATCCATGAATCAGAACGACGGCGGCGACCTTATGGGCGACTTTCGGCAGCGTAAGGGTGCCACCGAGCACGGTCGGCGGGGCACCGATCGAGACCTCGACACTGGTGAACTTGGCGGGGTCCGCGTAGGCGGGAGCGCTCCAGGGCGCGTATATAGGCTCCGACGGCACGATGCGAAGTCCCGCCACTCGGTCATTCGCAACCGCCACCCTGACGTCGAGCGCCACCTTTGCGAGCTTGATCGGAACCACCACGATCGTCACCCCGGCGGGCGCCGGGCTCAGCGTGCGCGCTTCCTTGACCTCGCCCACAGCACCGCCTTGGCCAATGACACCGCTCCAGAGCCTGTCCAACGACGATGCCGGCAGGTCCCTGGCCATGTCGGGCGTGAAGCGCGCGACAATATCGGCGAAGTTCCGGTTGGCGAGATCATTCACGACCTCGACGGCTAATTTCTTGGCGGACTCGCTTCCTGCGGTGTCCTGGCTGCAAGCCGGTGTCGCCGCGATACCGACGCCCATGGCGGCGATGAAAAGAACCGTAAGCCCACGCATCCCGTTCTCCCGGTTGCAGGTCCGTGACATTCGTGCTCGGCAAACTTGGCGGTTTCCGGCATGAATTTTAACGCGCAGCCGAAAGCCTTGTCGCTCGGAAATGCGGCGTTTATCCGCGTGCGACCTTACAGGAGAAAACGGTTGCGCGGGCGGCGCATTTGTAGATGCTCCGCGCATGCCCTCCTATATTCACACCGAAGCCGATCTCGACAGCGCGATGGCCGGGCTGATCGCGGCCGATCCGCGCTGGCGCAACGCGCTCTCGGCGGCAGGACGCCCGTCGCTGCGGCGCCGGCCGGACGGATTTGCCGGACTGGCGGCCATCGTAGTCTCCCAACAGCTTTCGACCGCGAGCGCCAAGGCCATCTGGGGGCGGTTGGAAACCGCGTTGGACCCCTTGACTCCCGAGACGATGCGGCGTGCCCGCACCGCCAAGCTGGCGCGGGCCGGCCTGTCGGGACCCAAGATTCGCACCCTCAAGGCAATTGCGCGCGCCATCGAGCGGGGCGAGCTCGATCTTGCGGCGCTCGCCGCCCTGCCGGCCGACGAGGCGCATCGGCGATTGACCGCCATCCACGGCATCGGGCCCTGGACGGCCGACATCTACCTCTTGTTCTGCCTCGGTCATGCGGACGCCTGGCCGGCAGGCGATCTCGCTTTGCAGGAGGCGGCCCGGCTGCTGCTCAAGTTGCGGACGCGACCTTCAAGCCGCGAGATGGGACCGCTCGCCGAGGCGTGGCGGCCATGGCGGGGCGCGGCGGCCTGCATGCTGTGGACCTACTATCGGGCCGCCAAGCAGCGCGATGGCGCAGCCATCCCGGCTGGCGCAGCCATCACACCCACAAAGTCGACCCGGAGAGCATGATGGCCACTGAACTCGACGGCCCGCGGCTGGAGCCGCAGGCGGGCGGCGCGGCACGCCAGCTGGTGATGTTCCTGCACGGCTACGGGGCCGACGGCAACGATTTGATCGAGATCGGCCGCGCCTGGCAGCCGCTCTTGCCGCACTGTGCCTTTGTCTCGCCGCACGCGCCGGAGCCGTGCGGGCAAGCCCCGGTCGGACGGCAATGGTTCGCCCTAACCTTCCGGGATCCCGACGAGCGCTGGATCGGCGTCAACAAGGCAGCGCCCATTCTCGATCGCTTCCTCGATGCCGAGCTCGCGCGGCGTCAGTTGCCGCCTTCCGCCCTCACTTTGGTGGGCTTCAGCCAGGGCACCATGATGGCGCTGCATGTGGGACTGCGGCGCGCAACGGCGCCGCACGCCATCGTGGGTTATTCCGGATTGCTGGTCGAGCCGCCGGAAGCACAGGCCGAGAAGTTCGTCGCCGAGATCAATTCGCGCCCCCCGGTCCTGCTGGTGCATGGTGACCGCGACGAGCTCATTCCGGTGCAGGCCTTGTTCCATGCCGTCAACGGCCTGGGTGCGCTCGGGGTGCCGACCGAGTGGCACATCTCGGCCGGCATCGGCCACGGCATCGATCAGGACGGCTTGCGCTATGGCGGCGAATTCATTGCCCGCCGGCGCTAGCGCGAGGACGGCCCCGCACTCGGCGCGCGTCTGGTCTACGTCCGGCCGGGTCGCGCACCGAGGCGGTGCGCGCGTCGAACGGGCGGAGATCTTCTTGGCCACAACCGCGCGCCCATCCGGCACGGCGGTAACATGGCTTTTTACGGCGTCACGCTCGGAAGCCTCTCTGTCAGCAACGCCGACAAGGTCGGCGTGAATGAGCGCATTCGTAATTACTTCGACGCTCCATCCTGCTTATCTGGAAACAGCTGAGGACCAAGTCGGGACGCCAGATATATTGAACCCTCTCGGGTGAGGTGCCCCTGGTCAAATTGGAGTGGGACATCTTCCTTCGCCCACACGGCGCATTGTGGGCTGCATATCGCTCTGTACACGGAAAGATATGCTGCTTCAGTCCCCGACAGTGCTGCCGCAAAAATCCGGTCCGTCTCGCCTTGCGCCGGCAGGCGATATTTCGCGGCAAAATCAGATTGGTTCGACCCGAGCCCGCGCGCCAAAATCCGCGGTAGCGGCCGATCATATTCGGCTATTGGACCTGAAACAAATATCGTGTCCGCATAGCCGTGCAAGGCAGCCGTCGTCTCCAGCACTTTCTCGATATCGGTCTTGTTCCATGCTGCAGAGAGGATTATTCCATCCAAATGGTTGTTCGGCAGAAACTTGTCGAACACGAATTCGATAAGCTCCGTGCACCGACGCACGCCAGAACTCCCTACCACTGGCTTGCAGCCCGATGCGGTCGCCTGAAGGAAATTGACTTTCTGGAAGACGGCATGAAGCCCATGCCAAAGATGCGCCGCGTGACTATCTCCGACGATGAGAAAATTCTTTTGATCGGACCTGAGCGCGAGACATGAATTGTTATCGTAGATCGAAAAATTGTCGGATCTGCTGCTGAGAAAACACACGCCATCGCGCATTGCAGCCGGACCATCATAATCTTCGTACGCCAGCAGCGCTTCGGCGCGGCCGGAATTGCTCCAGAGCGATCTGCTTGTTGGACCCGCCATAAGGGCGACCACCGACGCGGCCGCCATCACCCCGCCGCCGGCAGCCAAGGTGCCGTAAGCACTTAATCTATACGGCCTCTCGCGCGGCGGCCTTTCGATGAATCGCCAGGAGATGGTGGCCAGAACAAAGCAGACAGCAATCAATGCGACTTTTTCGATGCCTATTGGCTCTCGGTAAAAACGAAAAAATACTATCAGAGGCCAATGCCAGAGGTACAACGAATAGGAGATTACGCCGACGAAGCGCAGCGGCGGGCTTCCCAAAATGCGTCCTGTCCAGGTGGTCGCCGTCGCGCCCGAGTGCAAAATTGCTGCGGCACCGATGCATGGTGCAACTGCAGCCAAGCCGGGGAAAGCAGTTTCGCTGGAAATCCGTTCTACACTGCCCACGACGAGGCAGATACCCAGTGCGCCCAGCAACTCCGCGTGCCATCGGATTGCCGGCCGAGGAAATTCGCCTATGGCGAGCAACGACCCGAGAAGCAGCTCCCACGCCCGGGATTGAACAAGATAGAACGCAGCGGCCTGGTCCACGTGCACCTTCCACACCGAGTATCCCAGGCTTGCCAGGGCAATTCCAAACATCAATCGGATTCGCGTCGCATGAGAGCGACTTCGCAAAACGGCAACCAGCAATGGAAAGAGGAGGTAGAACTGCTCCTCTATCGAGAGAGACCAAGTATGCAAAAGAGGATTCAGCAGAGCCTGT
>DASYFD010000059.1:0-7026 GCA_036498625.1 Xanthobacteraceae bacterium
AGCAGCACCTGATCGAGCCGCGCGCCGGCTCGCGCTCGGGCCAGGTTCCCGGCAATGCGCGCGTGGGCGGCCTGCAGCTCACCGTCATCCCGGATGCCCAGCACCACGCCGCCGATATCGGATTTGTGCTGCACGTCGGCCGCCACCAGCTTGAGCACCAGCGGATAGCCGATCTCGGGTGCGCGGCGCAGCGCTTCGTCCAATCCGATCGCCACCACTTCGCGCGGCGTGCGGATGCCGTAAGCCCGCAGCAAGGCCTTGGCGTCGGCTTCGTTGAGCAGCGAGCGTCCATCGCCGACCGGATGGCGGCACCGCAAGGCCGACGCGATCGCGTCACGTTCCGACGCAGACGGTTGCGCAACCTTCATGTCATCGTGGCGCCCGCGCAACGCTCCATAGCGCCCGGCCGCGGCGACCGCCTTGAGGGCCTTGTCGACCTCCTGCAGCACCGGCAGGTTTTTCAGCTCGGCACGAAAGCCGCGCGTATGATCGGTAAAGCCGTAGGAGATCATCGAGACCACCGCGATCGGCTTTCCGCCGCGCGCCGCCAGCGCATCGACTTGGCGCAAATTCTCGGTCTTGGCATTGGTGCCGGGCGCGGCCGGCAGCTCTTCCTGCACCAGGAGCGCATCGATGCCGGGATCCGACAGCAGGATATCGATGATGCGGAAATAGCTCTGCGCGCTGCTGAGCGCCGTGTACCCGCCATCGAGCGGATTGCCGAGCGAGGTGCCGACGCCCAGCACCTCGCCGAGCCGCGCCGTGGTCTGCGGTTGCAGCGCCGGGAAGGCGAGGCCGTTGCGGGTGGCGGATTCGAGCATCAGGCCCTTGAGCCCGCCCGAGAAGGTCAGCGCGCCGAGCCGCGGGCCGCGCGGCGGCGCCGCATGGGCGAAGTAATCGATGGTCTCCACCATCTCGTCGAGCGTGTTCACCCGCACCACGCCCAGCGTCTCGGCCACCGCATCGAAGCAGGCAAGCGAGCCGGCGAGCGAGCCGGTGTGGGCGAGCGCCGCCTTGCGGCTCTCCTCCGAGCCGCCGATCTTGACCGCCACGACCGGCTTGCCGGCATCGCGCGCGTATTCGCAGGCGCTCTTGAACTCGTCGGCCTGCCGGATCGCCTCGATGAAGCAGCCGATCACCTTGATGTCGGGATCGTCCACCAGATAGCGGATGTAGTCGGCGGTGCAGAGCCCGAGCTCGTTGCCTGAGGTGAGGGCATAACTCACCGCGATGGCGCGGCTCGCCAGCGCCCGGTAGAGCGCCATGATGATGCCGCCGCTCTGTCCCACGATTGCGGCGGGCCCGCGCGCGACATTGCGGATGCGGTCGTCCGGAATGGTGAGCAGGCGATGCGGCGCGGCCAGGTTGCCGTTGCAATTGGGGCCCGACACCGCGATGCCGGCGCCCTCGATGGCGTGGCGCAGCGTCTGCGCGAGCGCGCGGCCCTCCGGATCGCCGCCTTCGCCGAAGCCGCTCGAGAACACCGTGGCGCTGCGGGCGCCGGCTTTGCCGGCCTCCGCGATGGTGTCGGCTGCGGCCGCGCCCGGTACCAGCACCACCACGTGATCGGGCGGCTCCGGCAGATCGCGCAGCGAGCGATAGCAGGTCTCGCCATTCCACACGGTCGTGTTGCGCGGATTGACCGGATAGACCTTGCCGGCAAAACCGGAACGCTGCAGCGCGCGCCACACCCCGCCCGACCAGCTGCCGGCCCGATCGCTCGCCCCCACGATGGCGACATTGGCGGGACACAGCAGCGCGCCGACGCCCGCGACCCGTTGCTCCCTGGTGAGGCCTGCCATTCTTCACCCGCTGCGCTGTTGTCCCGGGCGCGGCGCAGCACTTCTTCAGTGGTGCGCTGCAGACCCGGGACCGTTCCAGATGCCGGCGTATGGAGCGGTCCCGGACCTGCGGAGCACCGCTCCGCATAGCCCGCGAAGACGGGCGTGAACGCCCTTATGCGCCACGCGCTGCACCGCATCCGGGACACCCGTGGCACAGCCGATATCGCAATCGCCGCAGGAGGCCAAGAGGCTCGCCCCACCCGGATTGCGCTTCGCTCCATCCGGGCTACAGTCGCCCCATGAAAAACATCAATCCCAATCCCTTCACCACGCGTCCCGAGATCGATGGCACTTTCGGGGTGGTGGCCTCGACCCACTGGATCGCCACCGCGGTCGGCATGGGCACCCTGGAGCGGGGCGGCAACGCCTTCGATGCCGCGGTGGCCACCGCCTTCACGCTGCAGGTCACCGAGCCGCATCTCAATGGCCCGGGCGGCGACGTCACCGTCATCGTGCACGACACCAGCAAGCACAAGGTCGAGGTGATCTGCGGCCAGGGCCCGGCGCCGGCCGGCGCCACCATGGCGCATTATCGCGGGCTCGGCCTCGATCTGGTTCCGGGCACCGGCCTGCTTGCCGCCTGCGTGCCCGGCACCTTCGAGACCTGGATGCTGCTCCTGCGCGACTACGGCACCATGACGCTCGCCGACGTGCTGGCGCCGGCGCTCGCTTATGCGACCGAGGGGCATCCGCTGGTCGAGCGCGCCAGTGCCACGATCGCGAGCGTCGAGGAACTGTTCCGCCGGCACTGGCCGACCTCGGCCGCGGTCTATCTGCCGGGCGGCCGGGTACCGGAAGCCGGCACCCTGTTCACCAACCGGGGCCACGCCGAGACCTACCGGCGCATCGTGCGCGAGGCAGAGAGCGCGGGCGGCAGCCGCGAGCGTCAGATCGATGCGGCGCGCCGCGCCTGGTCGCAGGGCTTCGTCGCCGATGCCATCGACCGCTTCTGCCGAACCCAGAACGTGATGGACACCAGCGGCACGCCCCATCGCGGCGTCCTCACGGGAGCCGACATGGCGGCCTGGCAGCCGCCGGTCGAGGCGCCGCTCACCTACGACTATGGCCGCTACACGGTCTGCAAGGCCGGGCCCTGGAACCAGGGCCCGGTGATGCTGCAGCAGCTGGCGTTGCTCAAAGGCTTCGATCTTGACGGCGCCGATCCGACCAGCGCGGATTTCATCCACACGCTGGTCGAATGCAGCAAGCTCGCCTATGCGGACCGCGAGACCTTCTATGGCGATCCCAAATTCGTCGACGTGCCCATGGGGGTCCTGCTCTCCGACGAGTACAACGACGCGCGGCGCAAGCTCGTCAGTGCGCGGGCCTCGCTCGAGTTGCGGCCCGGCACGATCGCGGGCTTCGGCAAGGCGCTCGGCATGCGCGCCCACGGCAGCACGACCGGCGGTGCCGGCGCCGGCGAGCCGACCGTGGGCCGCACGGCCTGGACCCATGATGAGAAATCAGGCCTGCCGGCCGGCGCCGCCATTACCAATTCCGGCGTGGTGCGCGGCGACACGGTGCATTTCGACATCGTGGACCGGGCCGGCAACATGGTGTCGGCGACACCCTCGGGCGGCTGGCTGCAATCCTCGCCGGTGATCCCCGAGCTCGGCTTTTGCCTCGGCACTCGCGCCCAGATGTTCTGGCTCGAGGACGGCCATCCGGCCGCGCTCGCGCCCGGCAAACGCCCACGCACCACGCTCACCCCTACCATGGCGCTACGTGACGGCGAGCCCTACCTCGCCTGGGGCACGCCCGGCGGCGACCAGCAGGACCAGTGGACCACGCAGCTGTTGTTGCGCCACGCCCATGCGGGCATGAATCTGCAGCAGGCGATCGACGCCCCGGCCTGGCACTCCGAGCATTTCCCCTCGTCGTTCTGGCCGCGCGAGGCGCGCCCGGGCGTGCTGGTGGTGGAAGGCCGCATGCCGAAGGAGACGGTGAAGGAGCTGGAGCGCCGAGGTCACATCGTCGAGATGGACGCCGACTGGACCGAGGGCCGCCTCACTGCCGCATCCCGCGACGGCCGCCGTCGCCGCGCCGCCGCCAATCCGCGGGGGATGCAGGGGTATGCGGCGGGGAGGTGAGGGCGCCGGCAAACGTCAAATCGTTCGAATTGTTATTCTTGACGCTTTGCGGGCCGTATCTCATCTTCGAGCCGATGCCTTACGACGCATTTATCAGCTACTCGACCCTCGATAAAGCGACGGCCGACGCCACCTGTGCGGCCCTCGAAGCATCAGGGATTCGTTGCTGGATTGCGCCTCGCGACATTGTACCGGGTGTGGAGTGGGGCGAGGCTATCGTCCTCGCCATCAATCATTGCCGCGTGTTGATTTTGATCTTTTCGGCGAACGCCAACGAGTCGCCGCAAATTCGCCGAGAAGTCGAACGTGCCGCGAGCAAGGGGATACCCGTCATCCCGTTTCGAATCCAGGACATCAGGCCCACCCATTCGCTCGAATATTTCATCGGAACGGTCCACTGGCTCGACGCGTTGACACCGCCCCTGGAAGACCATCTTCGCCGCCTGGCGGAGACCGTGAAGACCCTTCTTCAAATCGACCCAACGCCCCCGCGGCTCGGCACGGCATCGGGCCGCGCCTGGTTGCCTGCAGGTCGGTCGGGCTCCTGGAAACATCGGATCCCGGCCATGATGGCGATCGCTTGCCTCGTGGCCGCCGTGGCGGGCGTCGGGATCTGGCGGCTCGGCGTCACCCAAACGCCGCCATCGGCGCCGGTTTCAGCTCCACAACCGCCCGCCCCACCTGCCGCTCAAACCAAGGCTGTTATCGATCCGCTCCTGGTCGGGACCTTCGTGCGCGACAGCACGAATGACGATTACGATTGGCAATACGTCTATTCGATTTCTGCTGATGGAGCCTATCAGTCGGCCACCACGCAGGAGGAGTATGGCCGCTACCAGGCCGCCAATGGCCGGTACCGGACGGTCGGCGGCAAGACCGGGCGCGTGCGCACAGGCACCTACCGCGCGGCGGGCACTGCGGCGATCGAGGTGACGAGCGCCAGTGGAACCGCAACATTCCGGCCGACGCAGCCGTCTGGTCCGGTCAATCAGGCGAATCCGGTCATGCTCGGAACTTGGCGCGCCACCACCGTCCAGGGCGGCCTGACATGGACGCTGACGATCGAGAACAATCCTGACGGCACCTACCGCTACCAGGGGCGGACCGAAGACGCCGGCAGTTGGGCGATCACCGACCATCAATGGCGCAAGACCTCGGCCATGACGGGTCAATTCGACGTCGGCACCTACCGTGCCGTCGATGCCCGCAACGTCGAGATCACGGGTGCGGATGGCCCGGTGCTGTGGCATCGGCAGTAGCAGGCGACGACGCCGAAACGATTGTCCTCACCCGCTCTTCCACGGGATCACCTTGCGCTCGATCTCCTGAAACAAGGCCGAGCTGATCAGTCCGAGTATCCCGATGGTCACGATGCCGACGAACATCACGTCGACCTGCAACAGCTCCCACGAGTTCCAGATCAGATAGCCGATGCCGGCTTTGGTGGCGACGAACTCGGCCGCCACCAGCACGATGAACGAGACCGCGAGCGCGATGCGAAGCCCTGCGAAGATCATCGGCAGCGCGCCGAAGAACACGATGCGGGTGAACATCACGGTCTGGCTCGCCCCATAGTTCCGCGCCACGTCCCAGTAGATCTTGTCGATATTGGCGGCTCCCACATAGGTGTTCACGATCACCGGAAAGAACACCGCGATCGCCACCAGCGCAATCTTGGAAGCATCCCCGAACCCGAAGGCGAGCAGCAGGAGCGGCATGAGGGCGACCTTGGGGATCGGGAACAGCGCCGCGATCAGCGGATCGAAGAACAGGCGCACCGGGCGGAACATGGCCATCAGCAGCCCGATCGCGACCGCCGGCACGGCGCCGATCACATAGCCGGCCGCGATCCGCCAGAGCGTGACGGCGGTGTGCAAGGCGAGCTCGCCGCTGCCGACCATCTGCACGAACCGCACCGCGATGTCGCTCGGCGCCGGGATGAAGCGGCGGTCGCCGAAGCCCGCCATCAGCGCCAGCTGCCAGGCCGCGAGCAGCCCGATCGGCGACACCAGGTAGAGCAGCCGCTCGATCGATTTGTCGGACATGGGCTTCTGCTTCATCTCTCCGCCTCCGCGCGCGCGCGGTTCACCTCGTCCTCCAGCACCCGCCAGATGTCGAGCTTGAGCTGGCCGAATTCCGGCGATGCCGACAGCGTCATCAGGTTCCGCGGATGCGGAAACGGCACATCGATGATCTGCTTGATGCGGCCGGGCTGTGCGGTCATCACCACGGTCCGGTCGCCGAGCGCGAGCGCCTCCTCGATGGAATGGGTGATGTAGATCACGGTCTTGCGGGTCTCCTCCCACAGCCGCACCAGCTCGGCCTGCAGGATCGTCCGGTTCTGGGCATCGAGCGCCGCGAACGGCTCGTCCATCAGCAGCATGGCGGGATCGGTCACGAAGGCGCGCGCGATGGCGCTGCGCTGGCGCATGCCGCCGGACAATTGATGCGGATAGTGCCGCCGGAACCGGGTGAGGCCGACGAGCTTGAGCGCGGCTTCGACCCGCCCGGCCGCTTCCTTGGCCGGCACCCCGCGGGTCATCAGGCCGAAGCCCACATTGGTCTCGACATTCATCCAGGGGAAGAGGCCACTCTCCTGGAACACCATGGCGTTCTGCACTGCCCAGCCTTCGGCCGCGACCTTGATGGTGCCGCCGGTATGCTGGTCGAGCCCCGCCAGGATGCGCAGCAGGGTCGACTTGCCGCAGCCGCTCGGCCCCACGATGCACACGAACTCGCCGGGCGCCACGTTGAGATCGATATCGGCGAGCGCCAGCACGGCGCCGGCGTCGCGACCGTATTGCTTGCGCAGGCCCACAATCTCGATCGCAGCGCCGCGCCGCTGCACGTCCATGTTTCCCCCGCCGTCATCCGTGCGAGCGGATGATTCTCTGTAGCCCGCATGAAGGCAAGCGCAATGCGGGAGCGGCATATCCAGATGCGGGTCTTTCCCGGGTTGCGCTTTGCTCCATCCGGGCTACGGTCCGCATTCGGCGGGAGCGTAGCACAATTCTCAGCGGCAGCCGGCGAGCTTGCTGGCCGGGTTCGCCAGCACGAAGGGCCCGAGCTTGGCGACCGCGTAGTCGCTGTAG
>DASYFD010000060.1:0-18024 GCA_036498625.1 Xanthobacteraceae bacterium
CGGGCCCGTCTCATCCCGAACGTCAACGGCCTGACGGTGAACATCCTGGAGGCCGGCTTCGAGACGCCGGGCCGGCCGCTGGTGCTGCTGCTGCACGGGTTTCCCAACCTCGCCTATAGCTGGCGCAAGGTGATGCCGGCCTTGGCGGCGGCCGGTTACTACGCGGTCGCGCCGGATTGTCGTGGCTTCGGCCGCACCACCGGCTGGGACGATTCCTTTGACGCGGATCCGTTGCCGTTTCTCGCGCTCAACATGGTGCGCGACCAGATCGCGCTCGTCTATGCGCTCGGCTATCGCAGCACCGCCATGATGGTGGGGCACGACCAGGGCTCGCTCATGGCCGCCTTGGGGGTGCTCATCCGGCCCGACATGTTCCCCCGCCTCACCCTCATCGGCGGCGGGTTCGGCGGCCCGCCGTCGTTTCCGTTCAACACCGCCAATGGCGCGCCCGCGCCGGGCCCTGAGTTCACCAATGCCGAGCTGGACGCGGAGTACGCCAAGCTCACGCCGCCGCGCAAAGGCTATCAGGATTATTGGGCGAGCCCCGAAGCCGATGCGGACATGAAGCAGGTACCCCCGCGCATGACCGATTTCTTCCGCGCCTTCTATTACATGAAGAGCGCCGATTTCCCCGGCAACCAGAATCTGCAGCCGCTGCACCCCGTGCACACCGCCAAGGAAGCGGCCGAGCAGAACGCCCGGATGCCGGAATATTACGTGATGCGGCGGGGCACCAGCATGCCGGCCACGGTTGCCGCCGCCATGCCGGACGCCGCCTATATCAAGGCCTGCAAGTGGCTGACCGAGCCGGAGTGCGCGGTCTATGGGCTGGAATATACGCGCAGCGGCTGGACCGGCGCGCTGCAGGAATACCGGCGCCGGCGCAACAACAACTTCCCGCCGACCGTCGCCGAGCAGCTGACCTACTCGGGACGCACCATCGATGTTCCGGCGCAGGTCATCGCTGGAAAAGAGGATTGGGGTGCCAATCGCACGGTGGGCGGGCCCATGAACATCGGCAAGACCGGCTACACGCAATTCAAAGGCGTCCACATGGTGGCGGGAGCCGGTCATTGGGCGCACGAGGAGCAGCCGGAGCAGGTGAGCCAGCTGCTGACCGGTTTCCTGCGCGAGCACACTTGAGCGAGAGCGCGCGCGGAACCTGACGCCCGCTGCTCTGCCCATCGGCGCAATATGGGGGCTTGGCGCTTTCGAGACAGTGAAGGAGAACACGATGCTCTGCCGAAGCTCGACGGGTGCAATGGTGGCGGCGGTCCTGCTGATGGCGGTCGGCAACGCCCGGGCGCTCGATGAGGCGAAATATCCCGACTGGAAGGGCCAATGGACCAGGGCCCCGACCGGCGTGGCCGGACAGCCGCAGCCGCCGTTCGATCCGAGCAAGCCCTGGGGCCTGGGCGAGGAAGCCCCGCTGACACCGGAATATCAGGCGATCTACGAAGCCAACCTCAAGGACCAGGCTGCCGGCGGCCCCGGCACCAACGGCGCCTCCTGCCGCTCCCATGGCATGCCGATGATGATGAACGTCCTCGCCCCCATGGAGATCGTGGTCCTGCCGGAGGTCACCTACATCCTGACCAGCGACGTCCATGCCTACGTTCGGCGGGTTTTTACCGACGGCCGCGCCTGGCCGGAGAATTTCGAGCCGGCGTTCCAGGGCGGTCTTTCGCTCGGCAAGTGGGTCGATGCGGACCAGGATGGCCGCTACCGTACGCTCGAGATCGAGACCCGCGGCTTCAAGGGCCCGCGCGTCTACGATGACAGCGGCATTCCTCTGCATGAGGACAACCAGAGCATCATCAAGGAACGGCTCTATCTCGACAAGGCCGATCGGAACCTGCTGCACAACGATATGACGGTATTCGATCACGCCCTGACGCGTCCCTGGGCGGTGGCCAAGAGCTACCGCCGGAATGCGAATCCGCGGCCGGCCTGGGTGGAGTCGGAATGCGAGGAAGGACAAGCCCATGTGCAGATCGGCAAGGAGGGCTATTTCCTGAGCGCCGAAGGGCTCCTGATGCCGGCCAAGAAGGATCAGGCGCCGCCCGACCTGAGATATTTCAATCCGTCGCGCAAGTAAGGCGAAATACTGACTCCCTCATCCTGAGGAGGCCGGCTCTTGCCGGCCGTCTCGAAGGATGCGGCCCTCGGCAGCGCCGAGCCGCCGTCCCGTTCAGAAGTCCGGCTTGTCCGCCTTCGGGACGTCCGAATCCTTGTTGTTGTAGTACTCGTGCGGATTTTCTGCACAGACCACTTCCTGCATCTGGTCGCCGCCCGGCACATAGGTCACGGTCGAGGTCCAGGGCGTGGTGAAGGCGCCGGTATCATCGATGGTCAGGTGCAGCTGCAGGAACTTGCCGCGGTGGCGGCTGAACACGTCGCCGGCGAATTGCCAGTTCTCCTTCATGTTCCGGTCCACCGCGTCCTTCACCTCGTCGTAGTCACGCAGCCGATAGCGCTCCACCACATGCAGCGCCTTGGTGTAGGGCGTGCCGAACAGGTCGATCATCGGAAACGGACGATCGGTTCGCACCCCGATGGTGTCGATCACAAGCGTGTCGCCCTCGTAATGGCCGACGGAATCCCCATGCCATGACGGCATCACCGGCGCCTGATGAGGCTGATCGAGGCGCACGCGGCGCACCTCGTGATCCTCGACATACAGGAAGGTGATCCGGTCCGGCTGCTGGATCATCTGCATCTGATTATGCTTGAAGATGAACGGCACCGGCCGCGGCCAGCACTGGTTCGAGGGATTCGGAAAGGTGATGCCGGCGAGCGAGATTTCGCCGAAGCCCTTCACAACCTGTGCGGCCCACGGCTGCAGGATCGGATTGGTGTAATCGCCGACCAGCTGGTCGTAATTGCTCACGCCCTCCTTGCGCGGACTCGATGCCGCAGAGCCGGAAGAGCCGCCGGGCCGCTGCTCCCCGCGCGACCTGTTGGTCACCGGGCCGGGACCCGAGGCCGGGGGCTCGAACCAGGGCAGCGAAGGATGGCTCCATACGCGGGAAAAATCCGGGATGACCGCGGCGCCGTGCGTTGCACCGCTGGCCGCCGGCGTCAGGTTTTCCGCCAGGGCGGGCGTGGCAGCTATCGTCAATGTCACGAAGAGAAGGAAACCGCGCTGAATCTTCATGGCGCATCTCCCAATCATGAGCTCTCCCGTCTCATCCGGCCGGGGCGCTGTCGCCAGCTTATCCGAAAAGCGCGCGCCGCGCGCGACCAAAACGCGAAAGCCCCGGATTTGATTCCGGGGCTCGGGTCGAAATGTCAGCGGTCGTCGAGCGACGTTGCTGCGACAGGATGCTTTGCGTTTATTGCGGCCGCTTGGCTTGGGGTGGCGACAGGCCCGGCAGCATCCGGGTCAGCACAGTGTCGCGATCGATGAAATGGTGCCAAAGCGCGGCAACCGCATGCCCTGCGATGAGCGCAAACAGCCCATAGGTCAGCCAGAGATGGATGTCCTCCGCCTGATGGTAGACCGGGCCATTCGATTTTACCCCGAGGTCGAGCGTGAACAATCCAAAATTCAGCACCCGGCCGTGCCACACGAAGGCGACAATACCGACAATCGGGGTCACGAACATCAGCGCATAGATCAAAAGGTGCGCCGGATGGGACACCCTGCGGGAGAATTCGCTGACATCGGCGGGCAATTCAGGCGGTGCATGGTTCCAGCGCCACCACATGCGGACCAGCAAAAGGGCAAGAACCGAAAGACCGACCAGCGCGTGGATATTGATCCAGAACAGCTTGGTTTCCTTTGCCCAGCCGTCGAGCAGGAGCCCATGAATTCCGGCGTACAGGATCAATGCCGCCATGATCCAGTGCAGCGTGATGGCGACCGGGCTGTAGGAGCTTGACGGCCGCATGCTCGGCGCCGTGATAAAGGTGGAACTCACTTGCGTCATCGTCTGACGATCCTTCGATCAATTTGATTGGTCGAAGGATGCTAGTCGTCAAGCGCAGGAAATCCAAGCAGTCCGCGCCTTAATTATTGGTAACATCCGAGGTGCAGGTCACTGGCCAATCAGGCGGCCCCGCGCCGGCCCTGCCTCACAGCGAGAACACGTAGAGCATCGAGCACGGATTGGCGAGCTGCAGCCCGACCGGCCGCGCCCCGAGCCAATGCGGGCCGGCCGCCACCGCGATATATTGCTTGCCGTTGACCGCGTAGCTGATCGGCGGCGCCATCACGCCGCAGCCGGTATCGAAGCGCCAAACCTCCTTGAGGGTGCGCGCGTCATAGGCCACCAGGGCGCCCTCCCACAGCCCGGTGAACACGAGATTGCCGGCGGTGGCGAGCACGCCGGACCAATTCGGCAGATCGGTGCGGGCCACGGCCTTGATCTCGCCGGTCGCCGGATCCAGCGCCTTGACGCTGCCGGTGGTCTGCTTCAGGCGCTTGTTGCCGCCGCCGTCGAACCGGTCGCGGGGCTTCACCGGGCCGCCCTGGTCCGCGAAGTCCTTCTGCACCGTCAGATTGATCTCGCTGCAGCCCTCCGAGGTGGGAATGTAGAGGAGCTTCAGCTCCGGATTATAGGCCGCCGGCTCCCAGTTCTTGCCGCCGGCCGTGGCCGGGCAGCGCGTGCCCGCAGGCTTCGCGCGCGTCCCATGGGTGCCTTCGACATAAGGCTGCACGTCCTTGGTCGGATCGTACTCGACCGGCCTCCCGGTCTTCGGGTCGAGGCCTTTGCTCCAGGTCAGCTCGTCGACATATTGCTTGCCGGTGACGAACGCGCCATTGGCGCGGTCGAACGCATAGTAGAAGCCGTTGCGGGCACCGTGCACGACCAGCTTGCGATTCTCGCCGTTGACGACGGCGTCGATGATCTGATGCTCGGAAATCTCGTCATAGTCGTAAGGATCGTTGGGCGTGTACTGGAAGCCCCACTTGATCGTGCCGGAGCCGGGATCGAGCGCGAGCACGCTCGCCGCCCACTTGTTGTCGCCGGGGCGATATTCGGGATCGTAGTCGGGGCCGGCATTGCCGATGCCCTGGTAGATCGTGTCGGTGTCACTGTCGTAGGTGGCGGTGACCCAGACCGATCCGCCGCCGTGCATCCAGTGGTCCTGGCCGTCCTTCCAGGTCTCGTTGCCGGGCTCGCCCTTGCCCGGAATCGTGAAGGTGCGCCAGGCCTGCTTGCCGGTGTTGAGGTCGGTCGCGTCGATCCAGCCGCGGATGCCGTATTCGCCGCCGGCGGAGCCGATGATGCCGAGATCGCGGACGACGAGCGGTGCCAAGGTCACGCTCTCGCCGATCGCCGGGTCGGCGACCCTGCGCTCCCAAATCTTCTCGCCGGTCGCGCGATTGAGCGCAAACAGGCGCCCGTCGAGCGCCGCCGTGATGATCTTGTCCTTCCAGAGCGCGACGCCGCGGTTGTTGACGCCGCAGCAGGCGACGTCGCCGGCCCAGACCCGATCGACCTCGGGATTGAGTTTCCAGCGGATGACGCCCTTCTTGCCGCTGGTGACGTCGATCGCATAGACCGAGCCCCAGCCGTCGGTGACGTACATGATGCCGTCGTCGACCAGCGGCGTCGCTTCCAGATTGCCGTTGGCGTGCTTGACGCCCGCCTCCATCCCGCCGAGCCCGACCGTGAAGGCGAGCCGCAGGTTCGCGACCGTCGCGGTATCGATCTCCTTGAGCTGCGAGAAGCGATGGCCCTGATAGTTCTTGTGATGCAACAGCCAGTTCTGAGGCTCCTTGTCCGCATTCAAGGCGCGCTCGAACGTCATGTCGGCGGCACCGAGTGGCGCCAGTGCTGCGGTCGATACCAGCGCGACCGCGACAAGGCCTAGCAGCGTTCCATTCTTCATGATGAGTTCCCTCACTTCCTCGGATTCCACGCGCGACGGCCGACCCGCGTGAGTATCCGCAGTTTTCCGGTCCGGCCGCAAGACCCGGCGAGACCCGGATCGTTCCCGGGAATCCAAACCGCCCGATCATCACCTGTCGCGGGCCCTCAGGTTTCCTGGCTTCGGATCTTTTCCCGCGCGATCATCGCCTGCGCGATCTCGAGCTCGGCCGGACCGGTAATCTTGAGGTTGCGCGCGCCGCCCTGCACGAACTTTGTCCGGATGCCGGCAAGCTCGAGGACTTCGAGAACACTGGGGTCATGGCCCGCACTGCTCTCCCGCAGCGCCCGGTATCCGGCTTCGACGGCGGCGTGCGAAAAGGCGACCGGCTTCTGGCCGATCAGCACATCTCCCGGAGCATGCAGCAATTCGCCGTTCCGGTCGTACAGGAACTCCGTGTTCGCCACGCCCGCCGCGGACGCACCGTGCTCATAGGCTGCCTCCAGCACCTTCTGGACCAACATGCTCGTCGCAAAGGGATGCACGACATCATGAAGGAGGAGCCATGGCGCCGTGGCCTGCGCGACCAGTCTGCGGGTGGTGTCGCTGCGGCTCGAGCCGCCCGCGATGAGGGTAATGCCATCATCCCCCACCAGGGCCCGCGCTCGGGGGATCTCGGCGGCCGGAACCGCCACGATCACGCCGTCGGCGCCGTCGCGAACGATCTGGATCGCACGCTCCAGCAGGGTCTGCCCGGCGAGAATGACGAATGCCTTTGGCCCAAGTCCCAATCTGGACCCACTGCCGGCGGCCTGGATGAGAGCCTGAAAGGCCATCGGCCTTTGCCATCAGTGACGGGAGTCACCGCCCCTTTCGAAGAATTGCATTCATGATGCCGCGAACCGACGGCCGTGCGGGGAGCGGTTTTGCCGGCACGGCAGCAGCGTCCGCGGGCACGGCCTCCTCACTTTTACCAAAGAACCGGTCCGAGCCATACCGGTTGATGGATTTGAGACAGGAGACATCGAGCGCATGAATGCGTGCGGGGGAGCGCGCGGAAACGTAAGCGTGCTTGCTGCCGATCTGCTTCCGGAGCGCGTTGCGCAGCCTCCTGAAGTCATGGGCGGTGTGCTCATTGCTCAGCAAATAGCGCATGGCGGTGGCGAAATGCGGATGGGAATTCGCCGGCGGAGCCCGCAGGACCAGCTCGCCGTCGCTGTCCAGGTCGAAGAAATGCAGCAGATTGCAGTGATTGGCGGGATCCAGCCTGTGGTTGAAGAGCTCGAGCCCGCGCGAGCTCACCAGCAAGGTGTGGGAGCGGTCGCTGGCCGAGAACGACTTCCGGATATCCAGGCCCGGTGCGTCGGGCTGATTGCCGGTGAAATTCTGGGAAAATGCGCAGCTGCGCTCGGCTCCGCGCAGCAGGCTTTGCCCGGAGTCGGCGAAGCGGAGCTCAACCGGGATATCCAGAAGTTCGAGACACGTCGGCGCAAGATCGATGGTGCTGGCAATTCGGTTGTCGTTTCCAGCCGTCAGGGATGAATCGCGAATGAGCAGCGGAGCATGCGTGAGATGCGTGTACGGCTCCATGGCGTGGAGCAGCCCGCCTTTGAATCCGTGTGTCCAGTAGTCGTCGCCGTGGTCGCCGAAGATGACGACTGTCGT
The DNA here is from genome assembly GCA_036498625.1 of Xanthobacteraceae bacterium. Classification (GTDB taxonomy): domain Bacteria; phylum Pseudomonadota; class Alphaproteobacteria; order Rhizobiales; family Xanthobacteraceae; genus VAZQ01. The sequence continues at coordinate 7,486 of DASYFD010000060.1, forward strand.
GTCATCCATCAGATTCCTGGCCGCCAGGATGTCCAACACGGAACCGAGCGCATGGTCGGCGACCGCGCAGGCGCCTCCCAAAAGGTCGTCGACCCCGCCCGCATGAGGCGCCAGCGCCAACGCGTGCTCGATATGCGTGACCAGGTTCCAGACATAGATCGCGAAGGGCGGCGCCGCCGTCAGCGCCTCGAATTTCCTCAGCAGCTCGGCGAAGTCGTTCGTGCTCCACACCGGTGGCAATGTGCCGGCGAGCAAGGGAAGCATCGGCCCGCCACCCCATGCGGTGACGCAAAGAAACGCGGTCCGGTAGCCGGCCGCCTGCAGGATCGCGAACAGGCTCGGGTTGTTTTGGGCAGGTTCCGAGAGACTGGTCGCGGCGTCGAGCTCGAGATCGTTGCCGTGAAACAGATACGCCAGCACCATCTGGGTCGAGGTCGCGGAGGAGAAGTACCACCTGAAAACCCGCGCGGCCGGCATGACCCGGTTGAGATTTGGAAAAGCCTCCGGAAAGGCGTTGAACGCCTGCCAGGCGATGCTCTCCAGATGGAGTACGACGAGATTCTTGCGCTTCAACGGGCGTGCTCTTTGCAGGAGAAGTTGCCGGGCTCTGCGACCATTCGATGCCGGAGCCGGCGTGCCATCAGGTTCTCGCTTTTCGCCATTCGCGCAAGATCGCTGCGAAATCGAGCCCGAGCAAGCTGGGCTTTTTCCGCCATTGGCGCCCTTCGCCGGCTCCGCGGCGCTCGAAATGCTCCCACCCGGTCGCGTAGTGCTGTTGGGCAATGGCTTGTTGAACATCAAGGTGCCGGTTCAGATAAAACAACTCGTCGAACTCGGCCTTGTCGGGGAGCACCGGAGAGCCGGCCGTTCCGGCAGCAGGCTCCTGGTTGTCCCGGATCGAGTAATCGTCGTCGGGCGGATCGGTATAGCTTCGCCCGGGCAGCACGGGTCTCAGCTGCAGGCCGGTTTCGTCGATCAGGTGCCGATACCCGATGGCTTGATGCTCATTGTTTGGATCGACCGAACGGAACTTCTCGAATCGCGTCTCGCGATCAAGCCTCGCGATCATCCTGAGGTGGTAGAGATAGGCATTCATGTAGGCCCTGGGAGCGTTGTCGAGCTCAGGCGGAAACCAGGCCCGATGCAAGCCGTGGGGACGCCTGCTGATCTCTCTTGGCATCTTGAACATGCGAGGCGTCCAGCGCGGTCCGCACAGCCCGTCGACCCGGTAGAGGTTTGCCGAGCGCCACAGATTGACGATCCGCACATGGCGCACGAATTCACCGGTCCGCTCTCCCCTTGCGACCTCCTCGGGTATGCGTTGCAGAAATTTCTTCTCGAACCGTTCGTCGGCATCGGCGCATAACACCCACCGGGCTTGCAAACGCGCTGCTTCGACCAGCAGGCGGTGGCGGTTCTTGGTCTCGTTCGCATGCGGAGGTCCGCGATGCTCCTCTCGCAGGATGGAGATCACCCGCGGCTCTTTTTTCAGGATATCGGCGGTTGCATCGGTGGAGCAGTCGTCCAGCGCCAGGATGCCGTCCACATGGTCGCGGACATGATTGAGAAAGCCGGGCAAGTATCTCGCTTCATTGCGGACCGCAATGAGACAGAAATTACCCATTGGCTGTTCCCGTCGTGACCATGACGCAAGGCGCGATTGCCGGCGGATGATAGGGCATTCGGGCGCCGATTGTCTGCGCCATATCGCCGGTCTTGACGGTCTTCGGCCCGAGGCGTTAACTCGTTGTTTGCTCCGTGCAAGAAACGGCGTCCGCCTCAAAGACCTGAAAATACCGGCTATTGGCCAATCCTGTGAAGCCGGGCCTGCGGGCCAACTCGCGATCATTCGCAAACGCTGTCATTCGGTGACGCTGTCATCGTAAACATGGGAGGAAGCGGTATGTCGGTCTCGCTCATGGTCAACGGCATCGCCTACACCGCGGATGTGGAGCCGGAAACCCCGTTGCTGTGGGTGCTGCGCGATTCGCTGAAGCTCACCGGCACCAAGTTCGGTTGCGGCATCGCACAATGCGGCGCTTGCACCGTCCTCATCGATGATCAGGCCATGCGGTCCTGCAGCGTCCCGGCCTCGGCGGTTGCCGGCAAGGCCGTCACCACCATCGAGGGGCTCTCGGCCGAGGGGACGCATCCGGTCCAGCTGGCGTGGATCGAGCTCGACGTGCCCCAGTGTGGCTACTGCCAGTCGGGACAGATCATGGCCGCGGTGGCGCTGCTCAAGGACAAGCCCAAGCCGACCGATGCCGAGATCAACCGCGAGATGACCAATATCTGTCGCTGCGGGACCTATCCGCGCATCCGGGCCGCCATCCATCGGGCAGCCGAGCTGCAGGCCTGAGAGGGGAGACGTGACCATGACCGCGAAGATCACGACGGCCCCGAAGGCCGACAAGGCCGAGATGAACCGCCGCGATTTCCTGGCCTCCACGGCGGCGGTCGGCGGCGCCATGGTGCTGGGCTTCTACCTGCCCGCAACCGGCGCGCAGGCGGCAGCAATCCAGGGCCAGCCCTGGTACCACGACGCCACGGTGCCGGAGATCAATGCCTGGCTGACGATTGCGCCCGACGACACGGTGACGATTCGTGTGGCGCAGACCGAGCAGGGCACCGGCGTCTTCACCTCCTGCCCGATGATGGTGGCCGACGAGCTTCAGTGCGACTGGAGCAAGGTCAAGGCCGAATATGCCTCGCCTCAGCGCAATGCGGTCGAGAAGGCTCCGGAATGGACCATGAAGGTTCCGGGCGGCAGCAATCCGACCATCCGCGACGGCGGCGGCGAAGCGGCCTCGCCGCGGAATTTCCCCGGCGTGTACCGCCGGATGGACACGAACTCGAACGGATCGGTGCGCGAAAGCCGCTACTATCTGCAGATGGCGGGGGCGGAAGCGCGCGAGCGGCTGCTGCTCGCCGCCGCCCAGATGTGGGGCGTGCCGACCGCGGAGCTGACCGCCAAGGACAGCGTGGTCACCCATGCTCAAAGCGGACGGCGCACCACCTATGGGGCGCTTGCCGCCAAGGCGGCGCAGCTCAAGCTGCCGGACCCTTCCAAGATCAAGATCAAGGGGCCGGACCAGTTCTGGCTGATCGGCACCGAGCAGAAGAACCGCGATGTGCCGCTCAAGGTCACCGGCAAGGCGGTCTACGGCATCGACGTCGATCTGCCCGGTATGCTCTATGCGGCCGTCAAGGCTTGCCCGGTTTTCGGCGGCAAGCTCAAGAGCTACGACTTCAACGCCATCAAGGATCGTCGGGGCATTCATTCGGCCGTCGCGATCGAAGGCAAGGGCCCCCGGACCGACCGGGATTTCGGCACCAGCGGCCGCGAGTACCGCTATGCCGCCGTGGCGGTGGTCGCCGATACCTGGTGGCGGGCCAAGACCGCGCTCGACCTCATGCCGATCGAATGGGATTTCGGACCCAATGCAGGTCGCACCAGCGAGGAGCTGTTCCAGGCCGACTACGAGACCTTGAAGCAGCCCGGCACGATTGTCCTCGAGGAAGGCGGCAGCTACGCCGCCGCCAAGGCCAAGGCCGCAAAGATTGTCGCTGCGACCTATACGACGCCGTTGCTCGCCCACGCCCGCATGGAGCCCGGCAATGCCACCGCGATGGTGACGCCCGATCGGGTCGATGTGTGGACCGGCGATCAATCGCCCCAGTTCGGGTTGTTGCGGGCCGCCGATGAGGCCGGCGTCACGCCCGACAAGGTGTTCGTCCACACCACCTTCCTGGGTGGCGGCTACGGGGGCGGTGGCGGCTCCGACCAGATTCGCCAGGCCGTGGCCGTGGCCAAGACCCTGGGCGGCAGGCCGGTCAAGCTGCTCTGGACCCGCGAGGAGGACATGCGGCTCGGCGAGAAATATCGCCCGATGGGCATCGCCCAGTTCGAGGCGGCGCTCGATGCCGCCGGCTGGCCGCTCGCCGTCAACCTGCGGAATATCGCCGATGCGTACGACCGCAACCCGATCCAGGCCGGCACCTACAAGAACCGCGTGTACGAAGGCACGGTGCGTGGCCTGGACGAGCTGCCGTACTTCGTTCCTACCTTCTTTTTCGACGTGCACGCCAAGAACAGCCATGTGCCGATCGGTTTCCGGCGCTCGAGCGGCAGCGCCGCCAACGTCTTCTATCTCGAGAGCTTCATCGACGAGCTGGCGCATGCGGCCGGCCGGGACCCTTACGAGTACCGGCGTGCGCTGATCGAGCGGAACACGGATTTCGCCAACCGCGAGGACTGGCTCAAGGCACTCGACCTGGTGGCCGAGATGTCGGGCTGGGGCAAGCCGCTGCCGGCGGGCTGGGCCCGCGGCATCGGCATCGACGACCATCGGCATACCGGCAAGGCCGCCGTCGCCATCTGCGCCCATGTGGTCACGGTGTCGATGACGCGGGGCGGCGTGCTGCGGCTCGAGCGCGTCGACGTCGTGTTCGACGAAGGCTTCTCGTTCGTCAATCCGCTGGCGGTGCGCAAGCAGATCGAAGGCCAGATCGCCTGGGCGTTGAGCGATGCGATGTGGCAGGAGATCACCATCAAGGACGGCCGCACGGTCGAAGGCAACTTCGATGTCTACCGGATTGCCCGCATGGCGGACTATCCGCCGGAGGTGAACATCCGGTTCCTCAAGACCGACAACAAATGGATCCTGGGTGTAGGCGACGAGGCAATCTCGCAGATCGCGCCCGCCATGGCGCAGGCGATCTTCAAGATCACCGGCAAGCGGATCCGGTCGCTTCCGTTCGGGAAACAGGACCTCAGCTGGGCGTAGGATGGCGTCCTTGCAGAGATTTGATTCCTTCCCGGGCTGCATCCGTCGAGTCGGCCCGCAAGAGCCGACTTCCTCACAGCGTGAGGAGGAATTGCCCAATCCGCTCATTCCCGCGCACGCGGGAATCCAGTTCCTTCGCAAAATGCCTTGGACCAGCGGCAACCTCAGCGTTGCTGGAGAGTACGTGGCCCCACTCAAGCTCTCGCAAGCGGCAGCTCAGCGCATTTTGCGAGAGGACTGGGTCCCCGCCGGAGCCTGCCCCCGACCCGATCGGGGGCGGGGAGGAGCGGGAAGGGCTGAGGTTATGTTCGGTTGCGTGCCGCGGCCCGTTCAGAAATCCGGCTTGTCCGCCTGCGGAACGTCGGAGTCCTTGTTGTTGTAATATTCGTGGATGTTTTCGGCGCAGACGGTCTCCGGCCATTCGTTGGAGCCGCGCCCATACGTTATGGTCGCGCTCCAGGGCATGGTGAAGACCTCCGGATCGTCGACCGTGAACAGGAGCTGCAGGTGCTTGCCGCGGTAGTTGCGGTCGATGCCCACGCCGGCGCGCCGGTTCTCCTTGGCGTCCCGCTCCAGCCCCTCCTTGGCCTCCTCGTAGTCGATCAGCCGGTAGCGCTCGACCACGTGCAGCTTCCCGCTGTAGGGCGTGCCGTACAGGTCGATCATGGGGAACGGCCGGTCGGTGCGGGTACCCACCGTGTCGATCACCAGCGTATCGCCTTCGTAGTGGCCGACCGAATCCCCGTACCAGGACGGCTTCACCTGCGCGGGATGCGGCTCGTTCATGCGCACGTGGCGGACCTCGTGATCCTGGTCGTGGATGATCGTGACCCGGTCGCCTTCCTGAAAGATCACGATGCCGAAATTCTTGTAGATGAACGGTACCGGCTCCGGCCAGCATTGATTGGCGGGGCTCGGATAGGTCACGCCCCGCAGCGACAGCTCGCCGAATTTTTTCACGATCGCCGCGGTCTCGGGCTTGAGGATCGGGTTGGTGTAGTCGCCGACCAGCTGGTCGTAATTGCTCACCCCGTTGCTGCGCGACCGGTTGGTTACCGGGCGCGGTCCCGATGCCAGCGGCTCGAAGCCCGGCAGAGAAGGATGCCACCATAAACCGGAGAGGTCCGGGATCGAGGCCGTGCCGTGCGCATCAGCCGTGCCCTCTGCCCGTGCCGCCGTTTGCCCGAAGACCGGCGCCGCCACCGCCGCTGCCAAAGTCACCAAGAACAGGAGCTCCCGCTGTTGCATGTTCATGCCTCCACAGGACAACACCGTGCGGTGCGAAATTTAGAACGGATTTCGGTGAAATGAAATGCCCTGCACCGCCGGGCTGAGGCGTATGCGGCGGCGAAGCGCGTGGAGCTTTGTACGGCCAGCGGTTGACACGAGTCCGCAAATCAGAATATTCGTGAAATTGAAAATCACGAAGTGTGCCCCGGGCGGGAAACCGCGCCGGGCTTTTTTATTTCCGCGATCCGCCGTCCACCATCTTGCGCAGCGACTCGTTGAGCCTTTTCCTGGATTCCCCCGCCGCGAGCCCGCCGCTTGTTTTTTTCCTGTAATTAACAAGCTGGGGTGCATCGGAGCGCCCGGTCGTAGGGGCGCCCCATAGCCCGTCGAAGACGGGCGTAAACGCCCGGTGGTGGGCGCCCGCGGCGAGGCAAACAGCTGGGCGGTCACGAGGGCCGCCCCCTACGATTGACCGACCGGCTCTGTTTTCCGCCTGATATTCCCTGTTATTGGCGGCTGGTCGTGGGCAAATGCTTGACTTTGCGCGTGAAATTTCCGGGCCCTGTAAATCTCCTGTTATTTACAGGAATAACAGGCCGGAGTGCACCCCGAGCGTGAGACACAGAAACAAGGGACGGCTCTCGGCCGAGCAGGAGCCGGCTTCCTTTACGAGACGTTAGTTGAACAACTCCTTCTTGATCGCGATCCAGCGGTCCTGGTTCCGCGTCACCGTTTCCGGCGACAGCATGTTGGCTTTGAACCCGCCGGCCTCCGGCTTCACCTCGGGCGTCTTGGCGGCGACCGAGGGCATGGCCGGAAGATATTCCACCGCAGCCAGGGTCCTCTGGCCATCCTCCGAGGTCAGGAAATCGATCAGCAGCTTGCCGGCATTGGGGTGCGGCGCATTGCGGGTGAGACCAATGGAATGCATCAGTCCCGAGATGGGCGCAAGCCGGAGCCAGTCGACCGGCGCCCCTTTCTGAGCGCTGAGCACCGCGTGATGGTTGAAGGCATTGAGCGAGATCGCATATTCGCCCAGGATCACCTGGTCGAGGATGGCCCGGTTGGTCGCGTCGAGATTGACGATGCCCTGCCGGCTCAGCGCGCGCAGAAAATTCGTGCCGTCCGGCTCCCCCATGGTCTCCAGCACCGAGCCGACGTAGACGGCAGCGCCCGATGACGGCGCCGTGCTCCACGCGATCCTGCCCTTCCATTTCGGATCCAGCAGGTCTTGCGGCGTCCGCGGCCGCTCCGGCGCCGACACCATGTTGGTATTGATGGCGGGGGTGAGGAAATAGAGCACGAGCGCGTTCCAGCGGCCGCTCGGGTCTTTCAGCTCGGCAGGGTACCGGGCCGCTTCGGCCGGAACGTAGGGCTCGACCAGCCCGGCCTGCACCAGCGGCGGCGTCGCATCGATGCCGTCGAACACGTCGCTCTGCACCTTGCCGGCGCGCGCCTCGGTCATGATCTTGACGGCGGTCGGCCCGCTGTCGGCGCGCGCATAACGCACCTCGATTCCGGGATACTTCTTGTTGAATGCCTCGATCAGCGGCCGCACCGCCTGGGCAACGATCAGCGCGGTGTACCAGACGACCTCGCCCTCCTTCCGGGCGGCCTGGTAGAGCGCGGGGTCGGCCGCATATCCGGGCGAAGCGGTACCGATCATTGCGCCCGCCGCGCACCACAGAATGGCGGTTCTCAAAGGCCTCATTGCGGATACCAGCCGGGCTTGCGCTTCTCGCGGAAGCTCGCGATCCCTTCGAGCGCCTCGGGCGTCCTTGGGTCGTGGGCCGACTGTGTGGCCAGGATGGTCGACAAGGTCGGCGATGCGTATTGGGCGGCCGCGCTCTTGAGCGTCCGGATCGCGCCCGGCGCGCCCAGCAGGAATGCATCGGCAATGCCCCCCAATGTCTCCTCGAGCGCGTCGGCGGCACAGACTTGATGCACCAGTCCCAGCCGCAAGGCTTCCGCAGCCGAAATCCGCTCGCCGGAAAGCCCATAGCGGCGGAAGGCGCGATGGCCGATCGCGCGCACCAGGAACGGGGCGACGCCGAGCGGAGGCATTCCGACCCGAACTTCCGGGACCGAGAAGAAGGCGTCCTCGGCCGCGATGACGGCATCGCAGCAGGCCGCAAAGGCGGCGCCGCCGCCGACCGCCGCGCCGTGAACCACCGCGAGCGTCGGCTTCGGCAAGGCGTCCAAGGTTGCCAGCACGTCCCGCAACGAAGTGTGCGCGGCCGCAGCCGCGGGCGGATGTGCGGGCGCGGTTGCGGCGCGCGCCGCCAGATCGGCGCCGGTGCAGAAGTGACGCCCATTACCGCGCAGGACGACGATGCGCGCCTCCTCGCCGGCGGCCAGCGCCGCCAAGGCCTGGCCGAGCTCATGGAGCATGGTCTGATCGAAGGCGTTGCCGCGCTCGGGCCGGTTCAGCAGAACAGTGGCGATGCGGCGCGCCGACACCTCGACCGCGATGGTTTGAAACGTCACGTCCGGAACCTCAATGATCGAAAGGCGGTCGATGGTCGATGGCGCGAGCCATGAGCTGGTCATGCAGCGCTCGGGAAAAGAGCAGATTTGGCGGGCCCGCGGTAGCGATTTCATGCTTGCCGCTGCGCACCGGACAGGGGTGCCGGTCGCGCGCCGACGAGCGTCTTCGCCCTGAGGAATCGCTCATTTCCGGCACAAAATCTGCTCGGACTGGGTGTCCGGGATGGAGCCCCGAGGCTTGACGCCCGAACCGGGTCATGCACAAATAATCAAAATAAGAAAATTGTTGCGGGCAGGGGTGGCGTCATGTGGTGTCGCGGGCTGGTTGCCGGCATGTTGCTTGCCGGCACTGTGGGTGCGTGCGCGGTCGTTGATCCGGTCGATCCGCGCTACGACACCGTCAATCGCAGCCTTGCCAAGGCGCGCAACGAATCCATTCTCCTCAACATCATCCGTTCCAGCCACGACTGGCCGATGAGCTTCACGACCGTTCCGCAGGTCAATCCCAGCATGCAAAACGTGACCACGCTCGGGCTGCCGTCGTTCCTGGTGGGACCCAATCCAAAATGCGTGCCCGTCCCGACCTGCCTCGCGGTGCCGGCGTCGCCCGGCCGCGACGTGATTTTCGGCAACTCGAACAATCTCTCCAATTCGACGACGGTCAGTTCCAACTTCAGCGTCTCCTCGCTGGAGAACGGCTCGTTCTATTCCGGCTTGCTCAGCCCGGTCAGCTTGCATGATCTGAACTACTTCATCCGGCAGGGATATTCGCGCGAGCTGCTGTTCTGGTTGTTTGCGGATGCGATCGAGATCGAATTCAACCATCACGTGGTCGGCTATCAATTCGACCCGCCCTACGACTACGGGTGCCCGCCGCAAGATCCGAAGCAGAGATGCTTCCGCGAATTCATGGAGATCGCCGTCATTACCGGCCTCACCGTCGAGGCCACCACGGTGACGCCGGGCGGCGGCAAGGGCGGAGGTGGCGGGGGCAAAGGCGGTGGGGGTGGTGGCGGCGGCGACAGCGGCGGCGGCAAGGGCAAGACCGAATATTCGCGGTTCTGCTTCGATCCGGTCCTGGCCGAGCGGGGAATGAAGGCGATGAACCCCGCGCGCCTGCAACTGGTCGACGCCAAATACCTCGACCACGGCTACAAGCGTTCGCCCGTCTGCGGATCGGATTGGCATCCTGGCAAGGAGGAGGCCGAGCAGGCCGACACGCTGCAATTCCAGGTCGGACCGTTGACCTTCAAGATCGTGACCCGATCGACCTACAGCATCTATCAATTTCTCGGCAAGCTCTTGCGGCAAGCCAGAGAGGTGCACGAGCAGGCAGCCGGCCAAAGGATCGAACCGCACGAGGGAGCGGACGGGCAGCCGGAATCGCGCCCCAATCTTCCGCGGCTGGATGAAATGGTGCCGGTCCTGTCGACCGTGCACGAGGACCCGAACCTGCTGACGATCGTCACCCAGCCGGACGACGAGTGCTTCGTGGTGACCCACTTCATCGACGGCGTCTACTGCGTCCCGGAAAAAGGATCGGCCAACACCAAGCGCATTTTTGCCCTGCTGTCGCAGCTGATCGCGCTCAAGACCTCGGCCGCCGATCTCGCGATCACGCCGGCAGTCCGCGTCGTGCAATAGGCTCGTCAGAAAAGGCCGCCGAAAAGCCCGTCGAAAAGGCCGCGATGCCGCCCGCAGACCTTGCGATCATGCCCGCCGTTCGGATATTCCCGTAGGCACGGCAGCGCGAGCGCGGTGTTCGGTTGCGGCGCGCGATCCGCTCTGCCTGAACTGCGCTGCTTGAATTACGCTGCTTGGAGCCGTGCTCATGCAACCACTGCCCGACCGCCTGCCGTTGGTGATCGGCGTGACCGGGCATCGCGATCTGCGCGAGCAAGACGTGGCCCGGCTCGAGGCCGAGGTCGCCGGCATCATCGCGCGCCTGCGGCACGATTATCTCGAGGACGACGGCGAGACGCCGATCATCGTTCTGTCGGCCCTGGCGGAGGGCGCCGATCGCCTGGTGGCGCGG
>DASYFD010000061.1:0-4300 GCA_036498625.1 Xanthobacteraceae bacterium
GGCGGCTGTCGCGGTCGCGGGGACGGCGATCGCCACGGTCGCCACGGTCCCGATCACCGCGGTCACCGCGGTCACCCCGATCTCGATCCCGAAAGCCACCGCCGCCACGGTCGTCGCGATCCCGATCGCGGTCGGACTTGCGCATCATCGCGGAGGGACCTTCCTCGTGCTCATCGACCCGGATGGTCAGATAACGCAGCACATCCTCGTTGAGCCTCTCCTGGCGCTCGATCTCGCTCAGCGCGGCCGAGGGCGCATCGACGTTCATGAAGGTGAAATGCGCCTTGCGGTTCTTGCGCACCCGATAGGAGAGCGATTTCACGCCCCACTGCTCGAGCTTGGTGACCTTGCCGCCCATCTGCTCAAGCACGCCGGTGAGCTGGGCGGTCAATTCCTCCACCTGTTGCGCGCTCACGTCCTGGCGCGCAAGGAAGACATGTTCATAGAGAGGCATGCGGAGTCCTTTCCCTGGTCCCCCGCGCATGGCGCGAAGGCGCTTATGGTGCTCATCCCGGCGCGCAGCCCTTCAAGCCCTTTCGGGAAAGGCTCGAAAGCTTAAGAAGGCGGGAACACGGGACGCCGGACCATGAGGTCCTGCCGCGCGACGTAACCCTTCGGGGATCGTGCCTGAACGATCGATCCGAGGGGGCGGCGCACAGCCGTCCGTTGAGCTCCCGGCCGGAATTGAGCAGAGGCTGGCCTTATAGGGGGTTTCGACGAAAAGGCAAGCGCCGCCGGCCCGGCCTGGGCCCGCCCTCAGGCCGCGCGCGGTGCCGAGCGCCGCACCAGATCGGCCAGCTTGACGGCGAGCTCGACCCCTTCGCGGACCTGGTCGATGCGCGCTCCAGTGGGGGTGGCGCGCCGCAGCTTGCCGAGCTCGCTCAGCAGGAGCTCGAGGCTCTCGGTCAGGAGCCGCTGGCGAAATTCCTTGTCATGACGCGCCCGCGCGAGATCGGAGTCCGTTACCACGAAGGGTTCATCCATGTCAGAGGATCGCAATTGTCCGGTCCAGGGCCCGGCCTGTGGTTCCTCCCGGTCCAGGCGGGCGGCGGCACGCGGCAAAGCCATGGTGGCTTATACGCCCCGCAGGGTTGTCGGCCGGTTAGGAACCAGGGTTTCCCATTGGTTACGGCCGCTGATGAAACCGGTTGCCGGCGCGCGGGCGCTGCGGTACGCGCTGCCTGAAGGTTCCAGCGATTTTCGTCAGGGGCGAGCAGGGGCAGGGTCGGGGGATGTCGGTCGCATTCGTGTTTCCGGGGCAAGGCAGCCAGTCGGTCGGGATGGGCAAGGCCCTGGCGGAGGCCTACCGGCCGGCGCGACAGGTATTCGAGGAGATCGATGCGGCGCTCGGCGATCGGCTCACCACGGTGATGTGGGAGGGGCCGGCGGACCGGCTGATGCTGACCGAGAACGCCCAGCCGGCCCTGGTTGCGGTCTCGCTCGCGGCCATGCGTGTGCTGGAGGTCGAAGCCGGGGTCGATCTCGCCCACGAGGCGCAATTCGTCGCCGGCCATTCGGTCGGCGAATACGCGGCGCTGGCGGCGGCGGGATCGCTTTCGTTTGCCGATGCGGCGCGGCTGGTGCGCATCCGCGGCAGCGCCATGGCGCGCGCGGTGCCGGCCGGCGCCGGCGCCATGGCGGCGCTGCTCGTGGTCGATTTCGCGCAGGCCGCCGCCATCGCCAAGGAGGCGGCTCAGGGCCAGGTCTGCCAGGCCGCCAACGACAATGGCGGCGGCCAGGTGGTGATCTCCGGTGACCGGGCCGCGGTCGAGCGGGCGGTCGCTATCGCCAAGGACCAGGGCGTGCGGCGGGCCATGATGCTGCCGGTATCGGGAGCCTTCCATTCCGCCCTGATGCAGCCGGCCGCCGAGGTCATGCGCGAGGCGCTGGCGAAGGTTTCGATCAAGCCGCCGGTGGTGCCGCTCATCGCCAACGTGCTGGCCAACCCGACCAGCGATCCCGATGAGATCGCCCGCGGCCTGGTCGAGCAGGTGACCGGAACGGTGCGCTGGCGCGAATCGATCGCCTTCATGGCGGCGGCCGGAGTTACGGTCTTCTACGAGGTCGGCGCCGGCAAGGTACTCTCCGGTCTGGTCAAGCGCATCGCCGAGGGGGCGAGCGGGATCTCGATCGGCACGCCCGAAGAGGTCGCCGCCTTCCAGGCCACCCGCGCCTGAGCGCGGCAGCGAGATGAAAGCAATCGCAGGAGCGCATCCATGTTCGATCTGACCGGCAAGACGGCGCTCGTCACCGGCGCCACCGGCGGCCTCGGCGGGGCGATCGCGCGGGCGCTGCACCGGCAGGGCGCGGCGGTGGCGCTGTCGGGCACGCGGCAGGAGACGCTCGATGCCCTCGCGCTCGAGCTTAAGGAGCGGGTCCACGTGCTGCCCTGCAATCTCGCCGACGCGGCGCAGGTCGATGGGCTGGTGGCCCGATCCGAGGAACGCATGGGCCGGCTCGACATCCTGGTCGCCAATGCCGGCATCACCCGCGACAATCTCCTGGTGCAGATGAGCGACGAGGCCTGGGACGAGGTCATCGCGGTCAATCTCACGGCGAGCTTTCGCCTGGCCCGCGCCGCCATCAAGGGGATGATGCGCCGTCGCTTCGGCCGCATCATCGGCGTCACCTCGGTGGTGGCGGTGACGGGAAATTCCGGGCAGGGAAATTATGCCGCCGCCAAGGCCGGCATGATCGGCTTGGTCAAATCGCTGGCGCAGGAATATGCCAAGCGCAACATCACGGCGAACTGCATCGCGCCGGGATTCATCGCCACGCCCATGACCGACAAGCTCAACGAGAAGCAGCGCGACGCCATCCTGGGGCGGGTTCCGGCCGGCCGCCTCGGCGAGCCCGCCGATGTGGCCGCCGCCACGGTCTTTCTCGCCTCCGACGAGGCCTCCTACGTGACCGGCCAGACGTTGCATGTGAACGGCGGCATGGCGATGATTTGAAGGCTTTGGACGGGGCTTAGCGTATGCTGGCCAAGGCTTTTGAAGTGTGGTAACCGAGCTTCGGTTCGGTCGGACCGGCAGACACCACGGGGGCAGAGCGATCGTCCAAGTCGGCTCGCGACTTGGTGGACCGACGCGGGAAATCACGACAAGCCGACTCAACAAGTCGATTCAACAAGCGGATTCAACAATGGCTCGCGGGCGCTGACCGACCGAGCCCAATCCAAGGACGCGAGGGTGCAGCGATGAGTGACATTGGCGAGCGGGTGAAAAAGATCGTCGTGGAGCATTTGGGTGTCGAAGCCGACAAGGTCACCGACAATGCGAGCTTTATCGACGACCTCGGCGCCGACAGCCTCGACACCGTCGAGCTCGTCATGGCCTTCGAGGAGGAGTTCGGCTGCGAGATTCCCGACGACGCCGCCGAGACCATCCTGACGGTCGGCGATGCGGTCAAGTTCCTCGAGAAGAACGCCAAGAGCTGAACGGCCTCATCGGCAGCAATCCCACAATCCGGCGGCACCGGCACGACCGCGGCGCGCAATCGCGTACGCGGTATCGGCGCATCCGCGGGACTCTGCCCGTGGCCAATTCCACAGGCGGTGACCGTGTCTAAGGCTTGAGCCGGGCCGCGAGCCGCGCCCGATTCGATCGATCAATTTCGTCGGCGAGGTCCCGGCGGGTTTCCAACCGGGGCGAAAGCACGCAAGATGACGGCGGCAGGGCCGCCCCCTTGCGTCCGTCCAGGGGACACAAATCACAGTGGCGGCGGGCAAAAAATGCTATGGCGGGGGCCGATCGCAACCCGCCCCGAGGAACGCGAGATGAGACGTGTGGTCGTGACCGGGCTCGGAATGCTGACGCCGCTCGCGTGCGGCGTGGAGCTTACCTGGCGGCGTCTCCTCGAAGGCCAGAGCGGCGCGCGTCATATCGAGCAGTTCGACGTCTCCGACCTGCCGGTCAAGTTCGCCTGCCAGGTTCGGCGCGGCGACGGCTCGGAGGGCACCTACAATCCCGATCAGTGGATGGAGCCGAAGGATCAGCGCAAGTTCGATCAGTTCATCGTCTTCGCCATGTGCGCCGCCAGGCAGGCGCTCGACGATGCGGGCTGGCGGCCGACCGCCTACGAGGATCAGATCGTATCCGGCGTGCTGATCGGCTCCGGCATCGGCGGCATCGAGGGCATCGCCGACACGGCGATTATGCTCAAGGAACGTGGACCACGGCGGGTCTCGCCGTTCTTTGTTCCCGGCCGCATCATCAATCTTGCATCCGGCTACGTGTCGATCGAGTTCGGGCTCAAGGGGCCGAACTCAGCGGTTACTACCGCCTGCTCGACCGGCGCG
>DASYFD010000062.1:0-3529 GCA_036498625.1 Xanthobacteraceae bacterium
TCTCCTTGACCTGCTCGACAGTCTTGATCAGCTGCGACAAGCCTTCCAGCGCAAAGAACTCGCATTGCAGCGGGACCAGGATGGCGTTGGCGGCCGCCATGGCGTTGACGGTGAGCAGATTGAGCGAAGGCGGACAATCCACCAGCACATAGGTGAAATCCACGGCATCGGACAGGCCGGCATTGAGCGGCGTCAATGCGTTGCGCAGCCGGTAGGCGCGGTCGCGCGCCTGGCCGATCTGCAGCTCGAGGCCGGACAGGTCGAGGGTGGACGGCGCAATGAACAGCCGCGGAACCGCCGTCGGCAGCACGGCGTCACGCAAGCTCGCCTCGCCGATCAGCACGTCATAGGTCGAATGGCGGCGGCTGCGGCGGTCGATGCCGAGACCGGTCGAGGCATTGCCCTGCGGGTCGAGATCGACGATCAGCACCTGCTCCCCGATGGCGGCGAGCGCGGTGCCGAGATTGATCGCGGTCGTGGTCTTGCCTACGCCGCCCTTTTGGTTGGCGACCGCCAGCACGCGCGGCACCTTGGGCGCTACCGCCGCGCCCAGCGGGGCGGCGATTTCGGCAAGCTCAGCTGAGGAAGCATCCGTGGTTTGTGTCATCGACCCAAATTCCGCCCCGCCAAAGCCTTGGCCACGTTAAGGTTTACGGCACATGCCGCCGTGGTTCCAGGGCACGGACCATCACGATGCGCGCTCTGGGATCGGTTCGGCTGGGGACGAGATCAGCCTCCATCTTCCAACATTTAGAGGTTTCCGTCAATTCAGCCTCTACATCTTGTCCCTTGGGGAACACGCCCAGGGTTCCGTGCTTCAAAAGCGGCCAGCATTCCCCCAGCAGCGAGCTTAAGGGAGAAACCGCCCGGGCGGTCACAATGTCGGCCTTGCCGGCAAAAGTTTCCACGAAATTCTCCATCCGGACCGCGTGCACCTGGGCGGGCGATTGGGTCGCCGCCACCGCCTCGCGCAGAAAGGCGGCCTTCTTGGTGCTGCCTTCGACCAGG
This sequence comes from Xanthobacteraceae bacterium, assembly GCA_036498625.1. Classification (GTDB taxonomy): domain Bacteria; phylum Pseudomonadota; class Alphaproteobacteria; order Rhizobiales; family Xanthobacteraceae; genus VAZQ01. The sequence goes on from DASYFD010000062.1 coordinate 1,009, forward strand.
TGGACCAGCCGCCCCTCCTGACCGCCAAGTGCACACGCGATCACGAGGCCCGGGAAGCCGCCACCGGTGCCGACATCGACCCAGATATTGGCGTGCGGCGCCAGATCGAGCAGTTGCAGCGAGTCCGCGATGTGGCGCGTCCAAACAATCGGCACCGTCGAGGCAGCGATCAGATTGGTGGTCTCCTGCCACTTCAACAACAACGCGACAAAGCGGTCGAGCCGGGCAAGTGTTTCACGTGAAACAGGCGTGAGGGCGAGCGCGCGGGCGCGATCGGAATCTAGATCGGGAATGGAATCGTGGGTGGCCATGAAGCAGGTTCACCTTTGCGACCTCATCCTGAGGGCCGCGCGCTTCGCACGGCGAGGATGGATGCGCCCACAGACTTTAATCCATCGTCGAGACGCATCGCTTCGCGATGCTCCTCAGGATGAGGCTGATGATTGCGTTAGCTTCCAGCGCCGGCGACTGTCGGGTTGCGGCGGTTGCGGCGAATATGCGCCAGCAGCAGGCTCAGAGCCACCGGCGTCATGCCATCGATGCGGCCGGCCTGTCCGACCGTGCGGGGCCGCACCGCCTCAAGCTTTTGCTTGATCTCATTGGAGAGACCACCGAGCTCCGCGTAGTCGATCGCGTCCGGCAGCTCCAAGCCTTCGTCGCGGCGAAACGCGACGATGTCGGCCGCCTGCCGATCGAGATAGACCGCGTATTTGGCGTCGATCTCCAATTGCTCGGCGATCTTGCGCGGCATCTGATTGAAGTCCGGCCAGATGCGGGCCAGTTCCGGCACCCCGATGTTTGGATGGGACAAGAGCTCGAAGCCGCTGCGCCGTTGGCCATCCTGATTGAGCGCGAGCCCGTGCCGGTTGGCCTGTGTGGGCGTGAGCGACACTGAAGACGCGTAAGCATGAGCCTGCGCCAACGCAGCCATTTTCTCGGCATGCCGGATTGCACGGGTGGGCCCGACGCAGCCGATCGCGATTCCTCTGTTGGTCAGACGCTGGTCCGCATTGTCGGCCCGCAGAGTGAGCCGATACTCGGCTCGCGAGGTGAACATGCGATAAGGCTCGGTGACGCCGCGGGTCACCAGGTCATCGATCATCACCGCCAGATAGCCTTCGGCGCGATCGAAGGTGATCTCGGGCCCCTCACCTGCCCGCGCAGCCGCGTTGAGTCCCGCGAGCAGGCCCTGGGCGGCGGCCTCTTCATATCCGGTGGTGCCGTTGATCTGTCCGGCGAGAAAAAGCCCGCGCAGCCGCTTGGTCTCCAAGGTCGGGGCAAGCTCGCGCGGATCCACATAATCGTATTCGATCGCATAACCGGGCCGGATCATGCGGGCCTTTTCCAAGCCCACGATCGTGGCCACCAGGGCGCGCTGGACCTCCTCGGGCAGCGCGGTCGAGATGCCGTTGGGATAGACGGTCGGATCATCGAGCCCTTCGGGCTCCAGAAAGATTTGATGCCCGTCGCGCTCCCCGAAGCGCACGATCTTGTCCTCGACAGAGGGGCAGTAGCGTGGGCCGCGGCTCGCGATCTGCCCGGAATACATGGGCGAGCGATGCACGTTCTGGCGGATGATCTCGTGGGTGGCCGCGTTGGTGCGGGTTATGCCGCACTCCACCTGGGGATTCTCGACCCGCTCGGTCAGGATCGAGAACGGCTCCGGCGGCTCATCGCCGGGCTGCATCTCGACCGCCCCCCAGTCGATGCTGCGCCCATCGAGCCGCGGCGGCGTTCCGGTCTTGAGCCGTCCGAGCGCGAAGCCCAGCCGCTCGAGCGTAAGGGCAAGCCCGATGGCGGGCGCTTCGCCGACCCGGCCGGCGGCGATCTGCTGCTCGCCGATGTGGATGAGGCCGCGCAGAAAGGTGCCAGTCGTGAGCACCACGGCGGCTGCCCCGATCTCGCGACCGTCGCGCAGCCGCAGCCCGGCGACTTGGCCGTCCGCGATGATGAGGTCATCGGCTTCGGCTTCGATCATGGTGAGATTCGGCGTTGCCCCGATCGCATCGTGCATGGCGGCCGCATAGCGGGCGCGATCCGCCTGGGCACGCGGTCCGCGCACTGCCGGTCCTTTGCGGCGATTGAGCACCCGGAATTGAATGCCGCCGCGATCAGCCACGCGGCCCATCAGGCCATCGAGCGCATCGATCTCCCGCACCAGATGGCCCTTGCCGAGGCCTCCGATCGCCGGGTTGCAGGACATGGCCCCGATGGTGGCAAAGCGGTGCGTGACTAGGGCGCTCTGGGCGCCCATGCGGGCCGCCGCGGCTGCAGCCTCGCAGCCGGCGTGACCGGCGCCCACCACCAGCACATCAAACTTGGCATCCATCAGCAACGTCTCCGCCCGCGCCTTGTATCGAATCAGCACCGCTGTTTCACGTGAAACATCGTTTCGCGTTCATTTACCGATGCAAAAATCCCGGAAGATCACGTCCAGAATGTCCTCGACCCCGATGCGCCCGGTCAGCCGTTCGAGCGCTCGGGTCGCCAGCCTGATCTGCTCGGCGAGCAGCTCCTCGCC
>DASYFD010000063.1:0-4977 GCA_036498625.1 Xanthobacteraceae bacterium
AGTTGGGCTGGGGCGGTTTCCGCGTGTCAGGCCTGCCTCGGATTCATGTCAAAATCCGGCATTCCTGCGTGAGAAGGTGCCCAGCAAGAACAATGATGTCAATCGGATCGCGTCAGCACAGCGTCATACAACTGATCTAAGTCACAAGGCATCTTGTTGGCCCGACTATCCTTTATCAAAACAGCACAAAGGAGACAACGGCCGTGACCCACGTAACCCAGCCGCGGCCCTCCTCCCGGTCGCTTGCCGCCCTTGCGGGCCCCTTCGCCCCAGCAGCCGAGTACTTCATCGATGCGGCCCAGCGCAGCGTGCTGTTCTGGGACGTGATGCGCCAGCGCGGCAACCAGTACCGCGAACACATGGCCAAGACGGTTCCGCATGTGCTGAATTATGAGGCACAGCTGGTCGTCGATGGGCGTACGCTCGACCGGCCGGTGAACTATGCTCTGGTGCGGATCGTTCCGCCCCCCGGGATCGAGGTCGATCTGGGCAGGCGTCCTTTCGTGGTCGTCGATCCGCGCGCAGGGCATGGCCCCGGCATCGGCGGCTTCAAGGCCGACAGCGAGATCGGGGTCGCGCTCAAGGCCGGACATCCCTGTTATTTCGTGGGCTTCCTGACCGACCCGATGCCGGGCCAGACTATCGAGGACGTTGCGCGCGCCGAGGCGGTTTTCCTTGCAAAGGTCATCGAGCTGCATCCGCAGGCCGACGGCAAGCCGTGCGTGATCGGCAACTGCCAGGCCGGCTGGGCGGTAATGATGCTGGCCGCGCTTCGTCCGGAATTGTTCGGTCCCATCATCGTGGCGGGATCGCCGCTCTCCTATTGGGCCGGCGTGCGCGGCCAAAATCCGATGCGGTACAGCGGCGGCCTTCTGGGTGGAAGCTGGATGGCGGCGCTCGCGAGCGATCTCGGCCATGGCAAGTTCGACGGCGCCTGGCTGGTGCAGAACTTCGAGAAGCTGAACCCCGCCAACACGTTCTGGACCAAGCCATACAACCTTTTCTCCAAGATCGACACCGAACCGCAGCGCTATCTCGAGTTCGAGCGCTGGTGGGGAGGCCATGTCAATCTGAACGCGGAGGAAATCCAATTCATCGTCGATGAGCTGTTCGTCGGCAACAAGCTCGCGGCGGCAAAAATTCAGGCATCGGACGGCACCGCGATCGATCTGCGCAACATTCGCTCGCCGATCGTGGTGTTCTGCTCGAAGGGTGACAACATCACGCCGCCGCCGCAGGCGCTCGCCTGGATCCTCGACCTGTACGAGAGCGTCGATGAAATCCGTTCCTTCGGACAGACCATCGTCTACACGATCCACGAAACGGTCGGGCACCTCGGAATCTTCGTCTCCGCCGGAGTTGCGCGCAAGGAGCACGACGAGCTGTCGAGCAATATCGATCTGATCGACACCCTGCCGCCCGGCCTCTATGAGGCGGTGCTCGAGCGCAAGAGCACGGACACCGCCAACTCGGAGCTCGCGCAGGGCGACTGGGTCATGCGCTGCGAAGCGAGGACGTTGGACGATATCCGCGCGCTCGGCGGCCATGACCCGGCGGACAATCGGTGTTTCGAAGCCGCCGCCCGGGTATCGGAGACCAATCTGGCGCTCTATCGCGCGTTCGTGCAGCCTTTCGTGCGGGCGTCTGCGAGCGTGCCGATCGCCGACTGGCTGCACCAGCATCATCCGCTCCGGATGCAATATGACTTGTTCACCGACGCCAATCCGCTGGCCGCTCCGGTGAGCCGGATGGCGAAATGGGTGAGCGAGAATCGCAGCCCGGTGGCGCCCGACAACCCCCTTCTGGCGATGCAGGAGACGATGTCGGACGGGATCGTCACGGCGCTCGTCTCCTGGCGCGACGCGCGCGATTCCTGGTCCGAGAAGATGTTCTTCGCGATTTACGGGTCGCCAGCGCTGCAGGCTGCGCTCGGTATCGGGCCCGCGGCCGGCCGCTCCGGCCAGCAGGCACCCAAGAGCGCCATGCACAAGGAGCTGATCCGCTCCCGCATCGCCGAGCTGAGATCGCGGATTCCGGGGGGTGGCGTGCGCGAGGCCGTGGTGCGCGCGCTGGTCTATGCGGGGATGGGCCGACAAGCGGTCGACGAGCGCGGGTTCGAAAGCATCCGGCGCGTTCGCCGCGCCCAGGAAGACATGCCGCCGCTGTCGCTTGCCGAATTCAAGGCGCTCGTCCGCGAGCAGTTTTATATGCTGCAGATCGACGAGGAGGCTTCGCTTGCGGCCATTCCTGCGATGCTCCCAGCCGACCCTGCGGTCCGGGCCAAGGCGCTCGGCCTGATCAAGGAGATTCTGAGCGCGCTGGGCGAGCTCAGCAGCACCGACAGGGAGCGGTTCGAGCGAATCGCGAAGCTTTTCGACACCGCCGCGGAGGGCGGTCCCTTTCGCAATCTCGTGCCGCTCCCTTTGGCGCGGGGCGGGGCGCTGGACAGGGCTTCCTGAGTCAATTCCTTCTGCCGGGAAACTCCAGCAATCCAGGGAGACCAGCATGTCGCTTCAGGCAGAGATGGATATCGGAAGGATCGCGGCCCTCGGCCCGGTCGGCGGCGCGACCTCATCCAAATACGACCGGCTGCTCGCCAAAGCCAGGGAGGTCCCGGCCGCCCGCACGCTTGTGGTCTATCCCTGCGAGGAAACCGCGCTGCGCGGCCCGACCGAAGCGGCCGAAGCCGGCCTCATCACCCCAATCCTGGTCGGACCGGAGGCGAAAATCAGGGCCGTGGCGCGCGAACATGGTCTCGATATCTCGCGCTTCGAGATAGTCGATGTGGCTCATAGCGAGGAGGCTGCCGCACACGCCGTCGCGCTCATCCGGCAGGGCAAAGGCGAGCTCCTGATGAAGGGCAGCCTGCATACCGACGAGCTCATGCGCGCCGTCACCTCGGGTGCGACCGGGCTTCGCACCGCCCGCCGGATCAGCCACGTCTTCATCATGGACGTGCCGACCTATTCCGAGACGCTGTTCATCACCGATGCCGCCATCAACATTACGCCGGACCTCGACACCAAGCGCGACATCGTTCAGAACGCGATCGATCTCTACACCCAAATCGGCTTCGGCACGCCGCGGGTTGCGTTGCTTTCGGCGGTCGAAACCGTCACCTTGAAGATTCCCGCCACCATCGATGCGGCGGCGCTGTGCAAGATGGCCCACCGCGGCCAAATCACCGGCGGCCTGCTCGACGGGCCGCTGGCTTTCGACAATGCGATCGATCCCGAGGCGGCCAGGATCAAGGGCATCAAGTCCGAGGTCGCGGGCCGGGCGCAGATCCTGCTGGTGCCGGATCTCGAGGCCGGAAACATGCTGGCCAAGAATCTCATCTATCTCTCCCGGGCGGATGCGGCCGGGATCGTGCTCGGCGCGCGGGTGCCGATCGTGCTCACCTCGCGCGCCGATTCCTTGCGCGGCCGAATGGCATCCTGCGCGGTCGCCGTGCTCTATGCCGATGCACGTCACCGCACCGCCGCCGCGGCAGTGCCGCCGGCCTGAAACCATTCCGTGTCGATCTATTCCGGCCGCAAGGCGAAGCGAGGGTATTGTGGACACGATCCTGGTCGTCAACGCCGGCTCATCAAGCGTCAAGTTCCAGGTCTTCGCCATCGATTCCGGCAATCTCAAGCGCACGATCAAAGGCCAGATGGACGGCATCGGGAGGCGGCCGCGCCTGCGCGCAAGCGACGCCGATGGCGTCACTATCATCGATCGCGTCTACGCGCAGGAGGACGCCGGCGATGTCCCGGCCGCCTTGCACGCGGCGGCCGTCTGGTTGCGGGAAACGCACGACATTCGACCGATCGCGGTCGGGCACCGGGTGGTGCATGGAGGGCCGGACTACAGCCAGCCGACCTTGATCGACCGGGACGTGCTCGGCCGGCTCGACCGCCTGGCCTCGCTAGCGCCGCTTCATCAGCCAAACAATCTCGCGCCGATCCGCTCACTGCTCGATCGGTTCCCGCAACTGCCGCAAGTCGCCTGCTTCGATACCGCCTTTCATCGCGGGCACAGCGCGCCCGCCGATCGCTACGCCATTCCGGAGCGGCTCTACAGCGAGGGCGTTCGCCGCTATGGATCTCACGGTCTCTCATACGAATATATCGCGAGCCGGCTGCCCGAGCTTGCACCCGACATTGCGCCCGGCCGTGTGATCCTCGCGCATCTCGGCAGCGGCGCCTCGATGTGCGCGCTTTCGGGCGGGCAAAGCGTCGAGAGCACGCTCGGCTTCACCGCGCTCGACGGCCTGCCGATGGGAACGCGGCCGGGCCAGCTCGATCCCGGTGTCGTGCTCTATCTGTTTCAGGAAAAGCGCATGAGCGCCAAGGCGGTGCAGGAACTGCTCCATCAGGAATGCGGCCTCAAGGGGCTTTCGGGGATCAGCAACGACTTGCGCGATCTTCAGTCGAGCCAGGATCCGCGCGCCGAGCTTGCCATCGAATACTTCGTGTATCGGATCGGCCTTTCAGCCGGAATGCTGGCGGCGGCGCTCGGCGGCCTGGATGCGTTCGTGTTCACGGCCGGGATCGGCGAGAACTCGGCGATCGTTCGCGAGCGGGTCGCGCGCAAGCTCGAATGGCTGGGCGCCCGGCTCGATCCGGAAGCGAACGCTTCCGCCAGGCTGTTGATCTCGCGTGCGGACAGCGCGGTGAAGCTTTACGTGGTGCCGACCGACGAGGAGCTGGTGATCGCGCGGCACACGCTCGAGCTAGTCTCGCCGGAGCGCACGTCGCCGAACGCCGAGAAGGCCCTGGCATGAAACGCGTCGGTCGACCGGGCCCCCGGGTCGCCGGGTTCCAGAGAGAGTGGCGCCCGAGCAATCGTTGAACCGAGAACCGTAACAGAAATGCGCACCATTTCTCTCGAAGACGCGATTGAGATGATCCCCGACGGCGCAAGCCTGATGATCGGCGGCTTCATGTCGGTCGGCACGTCCGAGCGGGTCGTCGACGAGATCGTGCGTCAGTG
>DASYFD010000064.1:0-32478 GCA_036498625.1 Xanthobacteraceae bacterium
GCATAACGACGGCCCTGATCGCCCACACCGATCGGGGCCGTATTATTTCCTGGGTCAGGGGCTAAGCAACAGAGCGGCGGCGATCAGGGCCACCGCACCCGCCAGCAGGCCGAACAGGAACAGCGCGACGCCGTGCCGGCGGCGCCTTCGGCGCTCCGACTTGGCTTCGCGTCGCAAGTCCCCGGCGAGCGGCATGCCGCTCCCGGCGAGCGCCCGTTCCCGCTCGACCAGCCGCAGCGCCAGATATTTCGTCACCGCCTGCGCGATCTCGGGAATGTGCACGCTCTCGGCCAGCAGCTTGCGGCCATAGCGGGTGTCCTGCACGAAGCGGTAGACCCGCTTGTCGCGGCCCATGGCCACATGCGCGATGGCGTCGATCCACAGCTTGGGCGTCTCGCCGCGGCTGATGCCGAGGTCGAACAGATCCACTTCGGGCGGAATCTCGCCGAACAGCGGCTCGATGGCCTCGTTCAGGAGCTCCAGCCGGGCGATCTCCGCGTCATGCAGATCGACCACGATGCCCGAGCGCTCGGCCGACTCGACACGCGCCTTGCGCAAGGCATCCTTGAGGCGCTGCGGCCGCGATTCCTCAGGCTTGGCCTCTGCGGCGGCCTGGCGTTTACGTCCCCACATGGGGCGCAGATTAGCAAGCGCCGCGGCCCGCGCCAATGCCGGCGGCGATTTCCGGCCTCAATCCGGGGCGAAAACCCCAAAAGGCCGCACCCAGGCGAGCCCCTCCTCGGTTATTGCCCGAGGATTGTATTCGCAGCCGATCCAACCCCCATAGCCGAGCCGGTCGAGGGCGGCAAAAATGGCGGGGTAGCTCACCTCGCCTTCGTCCGGCTCGTGGCGCGAGGGCACCGCGGCGATCTGGACATGGCCAACGACGGGCAGGTGCTTCTCGAAGCGACGGATGAGATCGCCGCCCACGATCTGGGCGTGATAGAAATCGAACTGGATGAGCACATTCGGCCGCTCCACCTTCGCAATAATGTCGGCGGCGTGCTCGGCGCGCGCCAGGAAATAGTTCGGACGGTCGCGCGGATTGATCGGCTCGATCAGAACGGTGATGTTGCGCTGCGCAGCGGCATCGGCCGCAGCGGCGAGATTGCCGATGAAAACCTTCTCCGCCGCCGGCCGCGCCTCCGGCGGAACCTTGCCGGCGAGGCAGTGGATCTGGCAGCCCCCGATGGCGACCACGTAATCGAGCGCTTGGCGAAACAGCACCGCAAAGTCGGCTTCGCGTCCCGGTATCGCCGCCAACCCGAACTCGCCGGCTTCCCGACGGCCGGGCGAGGTGTTGATGCCCAGCATGGCAAGCCCGTGCCGCTCGAGCTCGGCCTTCACCGCCGAGGGCGCGAACTCGTAGGGGAACTGCAGCTCGACCGCCTTGAAACCGGCCGCCGCAGCCGCCGCGAACCGCTCCATGAACGGCCGCTCGGTGAACAGATAGGCGAGATTGGCGGCGAAGCGGGGCATCCGGTCCGCCTAGCAAAAGATCAAGCCGCGGTCGAGCCGGCCGCGGGAACTATCTCAACTTGCGTCCTTGCCTGCATCCCAGGGTCGAATCATTTCGGCGGATGCGCTAGGATACTGCCGCGATTGCAACCGTGCGTGCGAGGATCCGTCATGCTCTTCGTGATTCATGCGACCGACAAGAAGGACAACATGGCGACGCGGGCAAAGTTCTACCGCGCCCATCGCATCCATCTCGACCATGCCGAGGACCATGACGTGAACGTGGTGACGGCCGGCACCCTGGTGGCGGACGACGGCGAGACGCCGGTCGGCAGCATCTTCGTGGTCGATGCGAAGACGCGCGCCGCCGTGGATGCCTTTGCCCGCAGCGATCCCTACCACGTCAACCGGGTGTGGGAGCAGGTCCAGATCCACGTCTACAACAAGAAGCGCGGCACCCCGATGGCGTGACGAAGGCGCATCGCGGCCGGAGCCAGCTCCTAATTGGCGCCCTTCTGCTCGCGCCAGATGCCGAGCGCCTGCTGGGCCGGACGGTCGGAGATCGAGAACAGCACCGAGTCCTTGGCGGTGGCGTGCGCATAAGGCTTCCAGGGCGGCACCACGAAAATATCGTTGGGCCGCCATTCCAGCACCTGGTCGCCCACCCGGGTGGTCCCCTGCCCTTCGACGCAAACAAAGATGGTGCCGTCGGTTGAGCGGTAGTCCTCGCCCTTAAAGCCCTTGGGCAGCAGCGCGAGCGAGGCCCCCATGGTGGGCAGCACCGGGCCGCCGTTGATCGGATTGACGTAGTGCACGCGCGCGCCGTGCCGAGGATCGACCTCGCCGGATTGCTTCAGGCGATCGAGGATGGGGCGCGTCCGCGCATAGGTATAGTTGATGACCGGGCTGCGGTTGAGGACGGCCGGGGCGCCGTCGGGCAACACGCCGGAGCCGTAGAAGGTCAGCGAATCGCCATCCTGCCGGGTGGTGTTCTGCATCCCTTCCTCGAAATATTCCGCGAACGACGCCTCGTAGAAATTGACCGCGGGAAAATCGAGCACGTCAAGCCACAGCATGGGCTTCTTGGAGGGATTGCCGTGATCGTGCGGCGCCCAATTCGCGGTGATCACGAAGTCGCCGGGCGCCATGAAGGCCTTCTCGCCCTCGACCGCCGTATAGGCGCCCTCGCCGTCGAGCACAAAGCGGATGGCGGACGACACATGGCGGTGCACCGGCGCGACCTCGCCCGGCATGATCATCTGGATGCCGGCAAACAGCGTGTTGGTGGCGCGCGATTCGCCGCGCATCGCCGGGTTCTCCAGGATTAGCACGCGGCGCTGGGCTTCCTCCGCCGAGATCAATCCGCCCGATTCCATCACCAGCGATTTCACGTCGTCGTAGTGCCAGATCACCGGCGCGCAACGCGTCACCGGCTCCTTGGTCACCACGGATTTCATGACCTTCCAAAGCGGCGCCATGTCGAATTTCGAGATGCGCTCGTAATAGGCTTCCCGAACCGCATCGACGTTATGCTTGGGGCTCGGCCCGCCATTGCTCTTGCCCTGAGCCCGCTTGCCCGCAGTCGCGCTCGCCATGGCGATCTCCTTGGGGTCCGGCGCTCGACCGCGCCGAACCGGTGCATCCGGCATTAGATTAATTCAACCGGGAGAGATAGTATATAATGTAACTATCTCGCCGAAAGAAGCGCGGGGCGGGCGAATTTCCCCTTGCATATCAGGTATTCACCGGCTCGCCGGGGCCCGCGGGCACGGCGCGGCTCAGCCCTTGGGGGCGACGCGGCGCACGAATTTCTCGAAGCCTTCGAGCTGCAGCTTGATCATGTCCCGGGTCGGCTGATCGGTGAGGTCGAGCGTCTTCTCGTCGAACTTCTTCGCCGCGAACGTGACGATCACCTCGGGCTTGCCGAAAAACAGCGCATCGATCGAGGTCAGCGACTGCCGCAGATGATATTGCATGCGCGCGCCCCCCAGCTGGCCGGTCGCCGCCGATTGCAGCGCCACCGGCTTGCCGGCGAACGGTACATCCTTCATCCGCGAGGCCCAGTCGATGGCGTTCTTCAGCCCGCCCGGAATCGACCAGTTGTATTCGGGCGACACGATGATGACCGCGTCGGCGCTGCGGATGGCGTCGGCCCAGGCGGTGGCGATCGGGTGGATGCCGTCCGCCTGATGCTCGTCGAAATTATAGATCGGCAGGCCCGCAAAGGTGGGCGCAGCCCGCAGCGTCATGCCGGGAGGGGCGAGCGCCGGCAAGGCGCGCGCCAGCGCGGCGTTGTAGGAGCCCTTGCGCAGCGATCCGCAGATCACCAGCACATCGAGGTGCTTGTCGGTCATGTTGGTCAACTTTTCTGAGCGTCAACTCTGCTGAGCATCAAGCCCTGGGGGCCAGCTGCGCGATGAATTTTACGAAGGCCGCAAGCTGCTGCCTGATGAAATTGCGCGTGGCCTCGTCCTTGACCTCACCGGTCTGCTCGTCGATTTTCGCGGCGCAGCCGCCGATGAAAATCTCCGGCTTGTTGAGCACGAAGGCGTCAAGGAACACCATGGCGCGGCGCAGATCGTATTGCACCCGCGCGCCGCCGACCGGGCCCGGCGACGCCGATTGCAGCGCCACCGGCTTGCCGGCGAACGGCTGGTTCGGGAGCCGCGAGACCCAGTCGAGGGCGTTCTTGAGCCCGCCCGGGATCGAGAAGTTGTACTCGGGCGACACGATGATCACGCCATCGGCGGCACGGATCGCGTCCGCGAGCGCATTGACCGGGGCCGGAAAGCCGCTCGCCGCTTGGACGTCGGCATTGTAGAGCGGAAACTCCGCGAATGACGGCGCCGGCCGGACGGCAAGGCCCTCGGGCGCAAGCGAGGGCAGCGCCCGCTGTACGATGGCATTGATGGAACCCTTGCGGAGCGACCCGCAGATGCTGATCACGTTCAGGCTCTTGCCGGGCATGGTGGCCTCCTCGCATCATTCAACGACCACGTCCTGGGAACGTGTCTGAGAAATTGCACTCTCCGCTTATTCCCGCGCAAGCGGGAATCCGGACCCTGTGGACATGAGAGGGATTCCCTCCGGCTCGCGCGAATGTGATTCAAGACCGCAGCCGAGAGGGCGGTCTCGCTTCGATGCCCCCACCATCGTTGGAATGTACATCACACCTCCACTCTTCGCCAGGACGCTCTCCGAAGGCAGATCGTGACCTTCCACTCAGTGCCGGGACGAGGTATAAGCACGCCCGAGCTGCCCCGGTTGGTGACACCGGAATCGGCGCATCAAACACAAATATGGACGGTTCCGGCACTCTGTCGGGTGCCGAGCCCATTAGGAGAATGAGCATGAACAACATCCAGGCAGATCAGATTTGGACTACCCCGCTCAATGAGCTTGATGCCGTTCAGAAGGGATTCGACCGCAGCAAGACCGTTCGTTTCTACGACACGACGTTGCGCGATGGCGAGCAGTCGACCGGCATCTGCTTTTCCGCCAAGGACAAGTTCGAGATCGCGGGCAAGCTCGCCGAGCTCGGGGTTGGACGAATTGAATCGGGCTTTCCGCGCGTTTCTGAAGAAGACACAGAGGCGGTCAAGCGCATCCTCGCGGCAAATCTGGGCTCTGAAATCTGGGGCTTTGCCCGCTGCGTTCGCGGCGACATCGACGCTCATGTCGAGCTGGGTACCCGCTATACCCTGCTCGAGATAACGACCAGCGACATGAAGATGAAGGCCTTTGGCTTTACCCGCGAAAAGGTCATGGCCAGCGTCGTCGATTCGGTCAAATACGCGAAGGACAAGGGGATCGAACGCGTCAACTTCTTTGCCGTGGACAGCACGCGCAGCGATTTGGGATTCTTGCGCGATGTCTACAGCAAGGCCCTGGAAGCCGGCGCCGATGAAGTCTCCATGGTCGATACCATCGGCGTGTGCGCGCCAGAGACCGCCGAATACCTGATGCGTCAGGTCAGGTCGTGGGTGGGACCGTCCGTGCCCATCCACTGGCACGGCCACAATGACATGGGTTTGGCGACGGCCGCGGCCATCGGCGCGGTCCGGGGCGGCGCCGACTGGATCCAAGGCACCATCAACGGCATGGGCGAGCGGGCCGGCAACGCCGACATTTGCGAGGTCGCCCTCGCCTTGCAGTATCTCTACCACGTGCCGGTGGAACTGGATTTGAGAAAGGCGCGCGAGGTTTCCCGGTTGGTGCAGAAGTGCGGGAACTACACGGTCGACAGCTGGAAACCGGTCGTCGGCGAGTTCATCTTCACGCGCGAAAGCGGGGGTGTCGCCAGCCAGTTCCATATGCCCTCGGCGATCGAGCCTTATTCGGCCACCGTCGTCGGCGCGGACCGCAAGATCGCGCTGGGCAAGAAGAGCGGACTTGCCAACATCAAGATCAAGCTCGATGAGCTCGGTCTCGATGCGCCTGCCCAGAAACACGCCGCCATTCTCGAGAAGGTCAAATCGAAGGGAACGGCGGAAAAGCGGCTGGTGACGGACCAGGAATTCCGCGCGATCGTGGCGCAGGTTGCTTGAGGCAAAGGGTCAGCGTCTGACTTGACAAAGGTCTGCGGCCCTCTCGTCCCGGTTTTCGCTGGGACGAGAGGAAGCGGCGCCATCTATTTTTCAGCTTTGAGGGAAGGTCAGAGACCTTACTTCTTCTCGTTCTGGATCGGGTTCGACAGCACGCCGATCCGCTCGATCTCGATCTCGCAGGTGTCGCCGTGCTTCATCCAGATCGGCGGCGTGCGCCAGCAACCGACCCCGGAGGGCGTGCCGGTCACGAGGATGTCGCCGGGCTCCAGCGTCATGCCCTGGGTGATGTAGGCAATGGTCTCGGCCACCGGGAACATCATGTTGTCGGTCGTGTCCGACTGCATGACCTGCCCGTTGAGGCGGGCTTGGATTTTCAGCCCCTTGCCGCCGGGCGGCAATTCGTCCGCCGTCACCATCCAGGGACCGAAGGCGCCGGTCGAATCGAAATTCTTGCCCATGTCCCACTGGGTGGTCTTGCGCTGGAACTCGCGCACCGAGCCTTCGTTGAAGCAGGAATAACCGGCGATGCATGAATAGGCGTTGCCGACATCGAGGTGCTTGGCGCGCTTGCCGACCACCACAACCATCTCGGCCTCCCAATCGAGGGTCTCGGTCACGAGCGGGCGGATCATGGGCTCGCCGTGCGCCAGCAGCGAGGTCTGACAGCGCATGAAGATCGTGGGAAATTGCGAAACTTTTTGCTGCTGTTCCTTGACGTGCTCCAGATAATTTTGCCCGAGGCAGATGATCTTGCCGGGCCGCGCCACCGGCAGCGCATATTTGAGGCCCTTGAGCGGCCGGCGGGCGCTGGCCGAAGCGCGCCGGGCCAAGTCCTTGAGCGGGCTCAGGTCCCCGTTGTCGCGCCGCAGCCATTCGCCGAGATCGCTGGGCACATTCTTGTCGACCGCCTGCAGGTCGATCACCTCTTCGCCCTCGACCACGCCGAGGCGCAATCCTTCATTGGTTTGAAAACCGACGATCTTCATGGCTCTAAGTACTCCTAGTCATATGAGGCAGGCTCCGATGACGGGGCCCGGCAAGTTCATATTGGATGCGGCCGCTTGCGTCTACCGGTGCCCGCCAGCGGCGCGCAGCCCTCCTTTTTTGGACCGGCTCGCGCGGCCTCGCGACTGTTTCGATCGGAGACGGCCGCCTCTGCTGCGGCCTCGTGCGGTCGTCAAATCCGCGGCGCCGCGATATGCTGCGCAGGGCGGGGGCTGGAACATGGCCAATTTGGACTTTGTGCATTCAGATTTGGCGCAGCCCGCGTTGATCGCAATCGACCGGGTTTCCAAATCCTTCGACGGCGGACGGACATTCGCGGTCCGCGACACCACCATCGGGTTTGCGGCCGGCAGCTTCACGGCGGTGGCGGGCACCTCCGGCTCCGGCAAGACCACCACCTTGAAATTCATCAACCGGCTGGTCGAGCCCGACAGCGGCGAGGTGCGGATCGAGGGCGTGCGGGTCGGCACCATCGATGCGCCTACGCTGCGCCGGCGCATCGGCTATGTGTTCCAGGGCATCGGCTTGTTTCCCCACATGCGGGTCGGCGAGAACATCGGCATCACCCCGCAGCTCCTGGGCTGGGGGCGAGCGGAGATTGCCGCGCGCACCGAGGAATTGCTGGACCTGGTCGGCCTGCCGCGCAGCTATGCGGCGCGGTTTCCGGACGCGCTTTCGGGCGGCGAGGCCCAGCGCGTGAGCGTGGCGCGGGCGCTCGCCGCACGCCCCAAGATCGTGCTGATGGACGAGCCGTTCGGGGCGCTCGACCCGGTGACGCGCGATGCCGTGGGCGCGGCCTATCGGGGTCTGCACGAGCAGCTCGGTCTCACCACCGTCATGGTAACCCACGATGTGCAGGAGGCGGTGCTGCTCGCCGACCGCATCGTGGTCATGAGCGCCGGCCGCGTCCGGGCGCAGGGCACGCCGGCCGATCTCATGTCCGGCACCGCCGATCCCGACGTGGCGGCCCTGATGGCGATGCCCAAGCGCCAGGCCGCGCGCATCGCCGCCATCCTGGAGCGCCCGGAGGCCGCGCATGGATGAGCGCATCCAGAGCGCGCTGCGCCTGCTGCCGGACTATCTGGCGCGGCATGTGGTCCTGAGCGCCTCGGCGCTGGCGCTCGGCATCATGCTGGGCCTGCCGCTGGGGCTGTGGCTGGTTCGCAATCCGCGCCTGCGCTGGAGCGCATTGGCGGCGGCGAGCTTCGTGCAGACCATTCCGGGATTGGCGCTGCTGGCGCTGTTCTATCCGTTGTTGCTCGGGCTCTCGGCCTTCACCGATTCCCTGTTCGGCTTTCGCATTCCGGCACTCGGCTTCCTGCCCTCGCTGCTCGCGCTCACGCTTTATTCGATGCTGCCGATCCTGCGGAATGCGGTCGCCGGCCTCACCGGCCTCGATCCGGCCGTGATGGAAGCCGCCAGCGCGGTCGGCATGACGGCGCGCCAGCGATTGTTGCGGGTCGAGATACCGCTGGCGGCGCCGGTCGTGATGGCGGGAATTCGCACCGCCGCGGTCTGGACCATCGGGGCCGCAACCCTCTCCACCTCGGTCGGCCAGACCAGCCTCGGCAACTACATCTTCACCGGGCTGCAGACCGAGAACTGGATCTTCGTGCTGTTCGGCTGCGCCGCCGCGGCGGCGTTTGCGCTGGTGGTCGATCAGATTCTGGGCCTGATCGAGACCGGCGCGATCGCGCGCGATGCCAGGCGCATCTGGCTGGGGGTCGGGTTCATCGCGGTCGGCCTCGCCGCCGCCCTGATGCCGCTGCTGGCCGGCGGCGCGCGCGGCTACCTGGTCGGCGCCAAGAACTTCAGCGAGCAATTCATCCTGGCCGAGCTCATCTCCGAGCGATTGCAGGGCCAGGGCGTCGCGGTCGCCCGCAAGGAGGGGCTCGGCTCGGCAGTCGCCTTCCGGGCGCTGGCTGGCTCCGATATCGACGTCTATGTGGATTATTCCGGAACCCTGTGGGCGAATGTGCTCGCCCGCACCGACACGCCGGCGAGCGACGCCATGCTGAGCGCGCTCACCGCCGAGCTCGCGCAACGTTTCGGCGTGACGCTGCTCGGGCCGCTCGGATTCGAGAACGCCTATGCGCTGGCGATGCGGCGCGAGCGCGCCTCAGCGCTCGGCATCGCCACCATCGCGGATCTGGCGCGCCACGCCGGCGAGCTCGAATTCGGCAGCGATCTGGAATTCCTGAGCCGCCCGGAGTGGACGGCGCTCAAGACCGCCTACGGGCTCAATTTCAAGGCGCAGCGATCCTACACCCCGACCTTCATGTACCGGGCGCTCGACAGCGCCGATGTGGACGTCATCTCGGCCTTCTCCAGCGATGGCCGGATCGCGGCGCAGGGGCTCCTCGTGCTCGCCGACCCCATGCACGCGCTGCCGTCCTACGACGCCGTCGTGCTGCTCTCGCCCCGGCGCGCCAAGGACGAGCTTCTCCGCCGCGCGCTGTCGCCGCTCATCGGCAAGATTTCGGTCGAGCACATGCGCGAGGCCAATTTCATGGTCGACCGCGACACCGACAAGGCAACCCCGCAGGAGGCCGCCCGTTTTCTCGCGGGTGCTGCCGGCCTGGGCGCGCCCTGATCGCTGTCAGGGCGCGAGCTCACAGGCTCGCAATCCAAAAAACAGAGGGCCGCGTTCGCGCGGCAGCTTGCACGGTTTCTCATTCATGTCGCGGCTTGACGCCGACAAACAAACGCCGCCCGATTTCCCGAGCGGCGCCCATTAGAGCAAGAATGCCGGAGCGATTTCTCTTTCTCTGGGAAACCGCTCTGGCGATCGTTACTCGCAAATCCAAACGTAGCCTACCAGCGGCACCAAAGCCCAGCACGGGCCGACCCCATACTCGTAATACTGACCGTGCCAAAAGTGCCGCCCCGGCCCGTACCAGATGCCGCCACCATATCGCCTGCCGACCACGTGAACGCTCTCGTGGACGTTCTCATGGATATTTTCGTGGATGTTCTCGTGGATATTCCTCTGGACGCGGACGTTCTCGCGGACGTTCCTGTTGACGTGGACGTTCCTGTTGAACTCTTCAGAGAACGCCGGCCCGGCAACCAGCAGCATGGCCCCGAGCGCACCAGCTATCGAAATCTTTCCCAGCATCTCCTTGCCTCCCATAATTCATAGGACAACTTCGGCATTGGACGCTTTCCACAATGAACCGGGCGTGAACAATGACAGCTGCGTGCGCAATGTGGATGGCGCAAAACCGTCGGTTCGCGGCAGCGCAGCACCAGCTCAGCTTTGCGGAGAACCGGACAGTCGGCGGCCAACGACCGGCGCACGCCGGTGACTATCTCGCCGCCCGCAGCGCCTGCACCGAGAAATATCCGTCCGCATCGGTCCAGGCCTTAACCGGCGTCCAGCCGCAGCCGCGCGCCAGCGCCCCGAAGGATTCGACGGTGTATTTGTAGCTGTTCTCGGTGTGGATGGTCTCGCCGCCGCGGAACTCGATCTTGCGGCCGCAGACGCTGACCTGCTGGCGGACGCGGCTGGCGAGATGCATCTCGATGCGTTGGCGCTCTCGATTGTAGAAGGCCTGGTGGCAGAATTTCGCCAGATCGAAATCAGCCCCGAGCTCGCGATTGATGCGGGCGAGCAGATTGAGGTTGAACTTGGCGGTCACGCCGGCGGCGTCGTTATAGGCCGCGGTGAGCGTCCCGGCGTCCTTCACCAGATCGATGCCCACGATCAGCAGCGCATCCGGCCCCAGTATGCGGGCGGCGTGCTGGAGAAAGGCGCAGGCCTGGTGGGTCTCGAAATTGCCGATGGTCGAGCCGGGAAAGAACCCGGCGCGCGCCAGAGGGGCGATCGACTGCGGCAACCGGAAGGCTTGGGTGAAATCGGCCGCGACCG
The DNA here is from genome assembly GCA_036498625.1 of Xanthobacteraceae bacterium. GTDB lineage: Bacteria > Pseudomonadota > Alphaproteobacteria > Rhizobiales > Xanthobacteraceae > VAZQ01. The sequence goes on from DASYFD010000064.1 coordinate 10,882, forward strand.
GCAGCACCAGCAGACGCGGATAATCGCGCCGCAGCCGGGCCGCCTCCTCGCTCAGCCATTCCGACGAGATGTCGACCGGCACATAGGCCGCGATCGCCGGCGCGGCATCGAGCATCAGCCGTGCCTTTCGGCTGGAGCCGCTGCCGAACTCGATCAAGGCGGTCTGCGGCGGCAGCAGGCGCGCCATGTCGGCGGCATGCGCGCGCAGGATCGAGAGCTCGCACCGGGTCGGATAATATTCCGGCAGCGCGGTGATCTCCTCGAACAGGCGCGAGCCGGTCTCGTCATAGAAATACTTCGGCGACAGCCGCTTCGGCCGCGCCGTCAGGCCCTCGATCACGTCGCGCGCAAATTCGGAATAGGGCTGCGCGGATGAGTGACGGGCGACGACCGATTGCACACTCATGGTCTACTCCATTTACTTGTCGGCGCGCCGCTTCCGCTTCCCCGCCGGTGCGGGAATCACGGAGGCGGGCGTCAATTCGGATATTCGGCCAGGCGAACGCCGCTGAATTGCCAGCGCGCCGCCGGGGGAAAGAAATTGCGGTAGCTCACGCGTTCATGACCCGCAGGCGTCGCCTGCGAGCTGCCGCGCAGCACCATCTGGTTGATCATGAACTTGCCGTTGTACTCGCCGAGCGCGCCCGGCGCCGCCCGATAGCCCGGATAGGGCGAATAGGCGCTGCGGGTCCATTGCCAGACGGTGCCGAACGCGTCGTCCATGAGACCGGCGCCGGCCGCGACCTCCCATTGCGCCTCGGTGGGCAGGTCCTTGCCGGCCCAGCGCGCGAAGGCATCGGCCTCGTAGTAGCTGACATGGCGAACCGCGGCGGACGGATCGAGCGGCTTGCGGCCGGCAAGCGTCATGGTGAACCAGGCGCCGTCGCACTCCTCCCAATAGCCGGGCGCGTGCCAGCCTTCGGCCTCGACCGCCGTCCAGCCGTCGGAGAGCCACAGGGCCGGCGTCGCGTAGCCGCCGTGGGCGATGAACTCGAGCCATTGCGCGTTCGTCACCAGCCCGCGCGCGATTTTCGCCGGCGGCAGTAGCACGTCGTGCGACGGGCATTCGTTGTCGAAGCAATAGCCCTCGCCGGCCCAGCCGATGCGATGAACGCCGCGCGGCAGCTCGGCGAAACCCGTGGCGGCAACCGGCGGCGGCTCGCGCCAATCCGCCTCATAGGCGGGCGCGATCGGATTCTGCGCCAAGGCATGGAGAATGTCGGTGAGGATCAATTCCTGATGCTGCTGCTCGTGGTGCAGGCCGATCTCCAGGATGCGCAGCACCTGCGCGAGCCCGGCCGCGTCGGCGCCCGCCAGCAAGCGCTCGACCGCCTGGTCGACATGGGCCCGATAGGCGGCGACCTGCGCGCCGTCCGGCCGGGTCAGCAGGCCACGCAGCGGGCGCGCATGGCGGGGGCCGGCCGCCACGTAATAGGAATTGAACAGGTAGCCGAAGCGCGTATCGAAGACCTCATAGCCGGGAAGATGCGGCAGCAGCAGGAATTGCTCGAAAAACCAAGTGGTGTGGGCCCGGTGCCATTTGGTGGGGCTGGCGTCGGGCATCGATTGCACGACCTGATCCTCGGGGCCAAGCGGCGCCGCCCGCGCCTCGGTTTCGGCGCGGACCGCCCGATAGGCGTCGCACCACGCGCGGCGCGGATCGTCCGATCCCGGGGCCAGCCCGATCGGGTGGACGGTCGCTCGATGACGTTCGCCGTCGCGGCGACGTATGGCTGGTGATGAAGCTGGTGGCATCCCCAATCCCGGGTTTTGGAAGAATCAGCAATCTGTGCAGACGACAGAATCAAAAACAGCCGGCCCAACCGAATGGTTCCTCCCCAAGATACGTGACCGCATGACGTCTCGTTACCCGTGCTCGCGGAGAGTTTATCGCGCCACTCGGCGGCCTTTTGGCGCGGACAAAAGCAGATTCCGGGCCTACCTGGGGGCCGGGGAAATAGATAAAAGACCTTATACTACAGAAGCTTAATTAACAACAGACGGTGGTCGTGGTATTCAAGGCGAGACCTTGACCGCATTGACGCCGGCAGTCGCGGCCACGCTGTCCTGCTGGGCGGTCCCGCCACTGACCCCGATGGCGCCCACCAGCTTGCCGTTCAGGATGATCGGGACCCCGCCTTCCGACGCGATCGGCCGAACCCCGTCCGGAAAGGACATGAAGGCGGCATTGCCGGCCGCGAACTGGTCGGCAAAGACCTTGCTGGGCCGGCGGAACAGCGCCGCCGTGCGGGCCTTGGCCTGGGCCAGCGCCGCCGAGGAGCTTTGCGCACCATCCATCTTCTCGAAATAGATCAGCTCGCCTTCCGGCCCCACCACGGTGATCGCCATGCGCCAGCTGTTCTTTTTCGCCTCCGCAATGGCGGCCTCGACCGCCGCCTTGGCCTGCTCATTGACGATCGGCGGACCATAATCCGGCGGCGGCGCCGCCGGGAGCGCGACCGGCCGGCCGGTGGGCTCCGCCGGCTGCTGGGCCTGCACGCAGACGCCGAGCAGGCAGAGCGCCGCCACGGTCGCCAAGGTCGTCAAAGCAGCAGTTCGCATATCGATCTCCCCATGCGGCGCGTGCCGGAGGCGGTAAGCGTCATCATCTGGTCGGAAATCTGTCGTCGAAGATGATTCCACGCCGGCCAACCCCGATCAGGATAGGCGAGTTGCCGCAAGATCAGCAAGGAGGGCTTGCGGCCGAGCCCATCCCTGGTGACAATATCATCCACAACAGCGGACAATCCGATGCGACACATGGTTTTTGGCCGGACGGCCCTCGCCTGCGCGACCAGGGGCGTCATCGCGGGCCTCGTTACCGCCCTTCTGGGCTTTGCGCCGGCGCCCGCTTTGGCCCAGAGCGCCAATTGCCGCAATACCGGCAGCTTCGACCGCTGGCTGGCGGATTTCAAGAAAGAGGCCTCTGCCCAGGGCATCTCGGCCGCCGCCATCAATGCCGCCTCGCCGTACCTGGTGCTCGACCAGCGCATCATCGGCATCGACCGCGGACAGCGCTTCTTCTCGCAGAACTTCCTCGAATTCTCCGACAAGATGCTGGCCGGCTCCCGGTTGGGGTCGGGCGCGGCCCAGATCAAGAAGTATCAGCCGGTCTTTGCACGCGAGGAGAAGGAATACGGCGTGCCGGCCGCGGTCATCACCGCGTTCTGGGGGCTGGAGAGCGATTTCGGCGCCGGCCAGGGCAAGGATCAGGCGCTCAAGTCGCTGGCGACGCTGGCCTATGACTGCCGCCGCAGCGACATGTTCCGCGGCCACCTGTTCGACGCGCTGCGCATGATCGAGCGCGGCGACCTGCGGCCGGAGGAGATGATCGGCTCGTGGGCGGGCGAGCTCGGGCAGACCCAGATGATGCCGTCGGAATATTTCCGGGACGCGGTGATCTATGACGGCGGCACCCGGCGCGATTTGATTCACAGCGCGCCCAACGTGATCGGCTCGACCGGGAAATATCTCATCTATCTGGGCTGGAAGCGCGGCGAGCCGTGGCTGCAGGAGGTGCATGTGCCCACCAATGTGCCGTGGGACCAGGCCGATCTGTCGATCCAGCACCCGCGCTCGCAATGGGCCGGCTTGGGCGTGACGCGGGCGGACGGCAAGCCATTGCCCTCCGACAACCTGCCGGCCTCGCTGGTGTTGCCGATGGGGCGCTTCGGCCCGACTTTCCTCGCCTACAACAATTTCCAGATTTACCTGAAGTGGAACCAGTCGCTGATGTATGCGCTCACCGCAGCCTATTACGCCACCAGGCTCGAGGGCGCGCCGGCCATGCGGCGCGGCGGCGACATCCCCAAGCTCAGCTTCGAGGAGACCCGCGAGCTGCAGCAAATTCTCGAGAAGCGCGGCTACGACATCGGGCGCACCGACGGCATCCTCGGCCTCAAGAGCCGCAGCGCAGTGCGCGAGATGCAGGTCAAGCTCGGACTGCCGGCCGATTCCTGGCCGACCGCGGAGTTGCTCGGCCGCCTGCGCGGGGGACGGTAAGCCCGTAGCCCGCATTTAGCGGAGCGCAATGCGGGAGTGGCGGCCCCGAATTGCGCTGCGCTCCATCCGGGCTATACACGAAGCTACCGCGCCGCGCTCTTCTCCAGCGTCAACGCGAATCCCGGCTTGCTGACCTGGATCAGGTTGCAGTCGGGGTAGCGGGTGAGCTCGGCCATCAGCCTGACCAGCGGATGGCGCGAGGTGTCGTACGCCTTGGCGGGGCCGGCGGCGCGCATGAGCGCGATGTCGTCCCGGTTCAAGAGCCAGCGCAGCAAGAGCTCCTCGTCGGAGACACCGGGCCCGCCGAGCTCGCGGCGCATGTCGGCGAGGGTCGGTTGCGGACGTTCTTGCGCCATGATCTCGCGCGCGCGCGGGCGGTCGAGGATGCGGCCGCGCACATCCGGATCCATGGCGGTGACGGCTTCCTCGCCGAACTGGCCGAGCGCATAACGGATGACCTGATCGGTCACCTCTTTGTAGCGCTCGCCCAGGATCACATTGATGGCGGCTTGGCTGCCGACGAATTGCGACAGCGGTGTCACCATGATGGGATGGCCGAACTCGATCCGCACCCGGCCGGTCTCCTCCAGGGCCTGCTCCAGCTGCGCCTCTTTGCCGACCTGGCGCAGCTGGTGGCCGAGATTGGAGATCATGCCGCCCGGCACCTGGTGCTGATAGGTGGCGTAGTCGTATTCGGCCGGCACCCCGATCGGAAAGCCCTCGCGCTTGGCAATGACCGTGAAGTGATCGGTAACCGGCCGCAGCACGTCCTCGTCGATCACCGGCTGGTAGCCGATGGCCCGCAGATTGTGCGCCACGTTGAAGATCGAGGGCAGCGCGGCCCCGTCGGCAAGCGGGGGCACCCCCGTATTGACGATGCGGATGCCGAGCCGCACCGCCTCGAGCGCCACCAGGGGTCCGAGCCCGGTGGTGCAGTGGCTGTGCAGCTCGACCGGAATGCCGCCGGCGTTGGCCAGGATGACCGGAACCAGCGTGCGGGTGCGCTCGGGCGTCAACAGGCCGCCCGGATCCTTGAGGCAGAGCCGGAACGGCGCGAGCGACGCCGCCTGCCGGCAGCGCTGCGCATAATAGTCGTCGGTGTGAACGGGCGAGACCGAATAGATCAGGTTGACGATCGGATCGAGCCCGAACTTGCGCGCCACCGCCACTCGGTATTTCCACCCAGGCAGGTCATTCCACGGCTCCGATATGCGTGCCTGCCGGATGCCGTTGGCGGCCATGCGCTCGATGAAGAGCTCGTACATGCACGGCGGATCGAAGCCGAACGTATTGACCCGCCCGGCGATCAAGCGCAGCGGCGTGTTGGGGACCAGTTCGGCGACCCGGCGGATGCGCTCCCACGGATCCTCACGCAGCTCACGCACCGCTTTCTTGACGTGCGAGCCCGAGAGCAGCTCGATCGCCAGAAAGCCCGCCTTGTCGAGCCGCCGGGCGATCGGCAGCATCATGCCGGTCGACATCCGTTCGGCCCACAGGCTCTGGTGGCCGTCCCGGATGGTGGTGTCGACGAACCTGATCTCGTCCATGGCAACTCCCGGGGGCTTCAGGGCGCGGGCTTATCCGGCCTGATCCAGAACAGGGTCTGGCCGAACTCGACGAACTGGCCGTTCGACACCAGGATGCGCTCTATCACGCCGGCGGTTTCGGTCTTGATGCTGGCAAACACCTTCATCACCTCGATGAGCCCGACCGTGGCGCCCGCCGCGACCTTGGCGCCCGGGACCACGAACGGCGGATCGGAAGGCGACGGCGCGGCGTAGAACTTGCCCACCATCGGGGCTGTGACCGGCAGCAGCCCATGCTCGACCGGCGCGACCGGCGCCGTCTGAGGCGCCGCTGCCCCGGGGGCCGGCGCCGGGCGGGCGGGCGCCGCGGGCGCGGCGTCGGTTCTGGCCGACACATAGCCGCCCTTGCTGACGGTGATCTTGCGTTCGCCCTGTTCCAATTGAAGGAAATCGAACTTGGATTGCTCGAACAGCTTCAGGATCTCGAGCACGTCGTCTTCGGTCAACTCCATCAACCGCTCTCCCGCGGCGGGCGCCGCATGCCTCGGGTCGATCCGTGGCCTCGAGCAATCCACGATCAGCCGACTTGCTCGCCGAGCGTGCTCGGACGAGGCTAGGATTTCGACCAGCCGAACCGGCAAGTCAACCATGGCTAGCGGGTTGCGGCTGGCATTGTCGAAGCCGCTCGCCGTGGAATGAACGCAGCGTCAATTTGTTACACAGGCGCCGCCGCGTTTCCGGTTGGAATTAACGTGTGTTCATGTCACTGGGGCGAGCGCAGCGGTATTGGCATCATCGCATTTGTCGTATTGTTGTTCCGAGCATCAAAGTCCGGCCGTAATATGCGGCTAATCGCGTGCATGCGTTACATCGCGCGCGCCAATCGAATGGCGCGCCGCCACGCCTAGGAGGGGAACTTGCCGAAGGTTTTGCAGATCGAAACGACTCGAAAGAGCGCCTTGCTGACGATCGCCATGGTGTCCGCATTGGCACTGACGCAATGGTTCCTGGGCTCCGAAAGCGTCCCGGCCGCGCCGGCGCCGGGGACCATCGTGGTTGCCCAGGCAACCCCCAAATGCGGTCAGGACCCGCAGCATCCCTGCCCCAAATCAGGCCCGCAAACGCCGACCCCGAAGGGGCCGGCAGCGGGCGTTAACCCGCAGCAGCAGTTGAAACAGGGTCAGGGTCAAGGTCAAGGGCAGGGCCAGGGTCAAGGTCAAGGCCAAGGACAGGGTCAAGGTCAGAAGGTGCTGCAGGGTCAGGGACAGGGCCAAGGGCAAGGCGAAGATCGGAAGCTGCTGCAGGGCCAAGGCCAGGTGCAAGGCGAAGGCCGGAAGGTCTTGCAGGGTCAAGGCCAAGGGCAGGGACAAGGCCAGGGGCAAGGCCAGGGCCAAGGCCAAGGACAAGGTCAGAAGGTCCTTCAGGGCCAAGGACAAGGCCAGGGGCAAGGCCAAGGCCAAGGCCAGAAGGTCCTTCAGGGCCAAGGTCAAGGCCAGGGCCAGGGGCAAGGCCAAGGACAAGGTCAGAAGGTGCTTCAGGGGCAAGGTCAAGGCCAGGGGCAAGGACAAGGTCAGAAGGTCCTTCAGGGCCAAGGTCAAGGCCAGGGGCAGGGCCAGGGCCAGGGCCAAGGCCAAGGCCAGCAGGGCCAGAAGGTGGTGATACCCGGAGGTCCCCAGAAGGTGGTGATACCCGGAGGTCCACTGGGTCAGGGCCAAGGCCAAGGCCAGCAGGGCCAAGGCCAACAGGGCCAGAAGGTGGTGATACCTGGAGCTCAGCAAGGTCAGGGACAAGGCCAAGGACAGGGACAGGGACAGCAGGGACAGAAGGTTGTGATACCCGGAGGTCCTATAGGTCAGGGCCAAGGTCAGGGCCAAGCGCAAAGCCAGGGCCAGAAGCAAGGCCAGCCGACCTTCAAGCTGGTCGTAAAGCCACCCGTGGTGGGCGCGCCAGCCTTCGTCAACATCAAGGATTTGAACTCACAGCGGCGCGAGCGCACGGAAGGCGGCAGGACCATTATCGAGGAGCCTGATCACCGTCAGATCGTGCGCGAGGGCGGGCAGGCCTTCGTGCGCCATGACGAGAACGAGCGCATGTTCCGGTTCGAGGAAGGGCGTCGCGAACGGCGCGGCGACGGAATGTACTCGATCATCGCACGGCCGGACGGCGACGAGATCATCACCGTGACCGACGACGACGGCCGCCTCCTCCGCCGCTTCCGGCGCGAGCGCGACGGTCGGGAGTTCATTCTCATCGACAACCGCCGCCCGCGCGGCGGGCCGATCTTCCTCAACCTGCCGCCGCCGATCATCGGCATTCCGCAGGACCAGTATATCGTCGACACCGCCGTGGCGCCGGAGCCGTTCATCTACCAGACGCTGGCAGCGCCGCCGCTGATGGCGATCGAGCGACCCTATTCGCTCGACGAGATCCGCTACAATGTGACGCTGCGCGACCGCATGCGGCGGATCGACGTGGACACCATTACCTTCGACTTCGGCTCCTGGGAGGTCGCGCCCGATCAGGTCGCGCGGCTGCAGCTGGTCGCCCAGGCGATCCAGGACGTGATTTCCCGCAATCCGAACGAGGTCTTCCTGGTCGAGGGCCACACCGACGCGGTCGGCAACGACGTGGACAATCTGTCGCTGTCGGATCGGCGGGCCGAGACGGTCGCCAGCATTCTCACCGAGAACTTCCAGGTCCCGCCGGAGAATCTCACCTCCCAGGGCTACGGCTCGCACTTCCTCAAGATCCCGACGCCGGAAGCCAATCGGCAGAACCGGCGGGTGACCCTGCGGCGGATCACGCCGCTGCTCAACGGTCCAACCGGATAGTTCGTGGGGCGGGACACCGCCTCCACGCTACGCAATCAAGTCAAGGCCGGGACCAGCGTCCCGGCCTTTGACGTTCTGGAGACTGACTTCCTCGTCCTGAGGAGCCGTGCGCAGCACGGCGTCTCGAAGGACGCGGCCCCGGCGCCGCCGCATATGTCGCCATGGTTCGAGACGCGCGGGCGTTGCCCGCGCACCTCACCATGAGGCTGAAAGAAACTAGCGGCTCGCCTCGCGCGAATAATAACGCGTGCCATAGGGCTTCGGCGAAAACTCCGGATGATAGCTGCACGGCCCCGTGAAGGTGCCGCGTCCGTGCTCACAGGCGGCGGCGATCGACTGCGGGGTCGGCTTGGTGCCCTTCTCGATCCATTGCATCAGCGCGTCCAGCGCCGCGGCGAGCTCCGGCGCGCTCTGTCCGGTATGCTCCCTCTCGTCGGTGAAGGCCTGCACCAGCCGGTCGCCGCTGCCGGCGCGATCGACCACCGCCCGATAGGCCGATTGCACCTCGACCACCACCTGCGGATCGTTGATCGAATGGATCGACACCACCGGCACCGGCAGCGCTCCGGTCGGCTCGCCGTCGGCCTTGAGCAGGGCGACCGCGGCCGGATCGGCCGCAAAGCGCGCCACGCTTCGGTTCAATTCGGCATCATCGCTCGATCCGCTGTAGTGCACGTCGACATTCCCGTACGCGCTGCGGCCTTGCGTGATGCGCTCGGCGATCTCGCGGAACAGGAATGTCGCCGCCTGCATGTGACGGGCCAGCATGCGCTCCGGAAACCGCATGACGCCGAGAATATTGGCGAGATTCTGCTTCTGGGTCTCGCTGCGTTCCGCCGCCGGATGGGCGATGCCGGTGCAGGCGTCGATCGCGGCCTCAAGGTCCTTGAGGGTCATCTTGGATTGCGCCGGCAGGCCGCTCCACAGCGGGTATTGCGGCTCGTCCGGGCCGGGCAGGTTCTTGCAATAATACTGATAGACGGCGCGCAGATCGGCCCTGAATTGATGACCCACCGGCGCCCCCACCACGAAGCCGCTGTTGAAGAACGCCCCATCGTAGTTGGTGCTGCCGTCCGCATTCTTGGCGTAGGCCTCGATCAGCTTGGCGCCCACCAGGCCCCCATAGGAGGCCCCGTGATAGATCGTGCGCCGGGGCTTGCCGATGCGCTCGCTGAAGAACTTGCGCGCCTGGTCGGAATCCTCCGCCGCCATCTGCACCCCGTAGCCTTCGCGCCGATAGCTCGACGCCACCCAGCCGTAACCGCTTTTGACCGCGAAGGCGTATTTGGTGAGATCGTTCTGGCTGCCGGCCGCGGTCGGTGGAACCACCGCGGGACCACCATGGCCGAATACGATCAGGTTGCCGTTCCAGTCTTTCGGCATGGCGGCCAGCACATAGGCGCCGCTGCCGAGCTTCTCGGAATAGCAGGTCGCGATCTCGGCCACCGCCGCCGGGCACGGCGTCGCGGCCGGCAGCGCGGCTGGCGATCCCACCTGGGCGCCGGCCGGGACGGCAGTTGCGATCAAGGCGGCGAGACAAATACCCGCCGGTCCCGCGTGTGGCATGAGGCGTGGCATGGCTTTCCCCTTTTTTCGATTCGGCTTTGATTTGATCTCGCCGACGGCCGCGCGGCCGCAAGCTTACATCACATCGCCCATGACGTCCTCGCCCTCGCCGGGCGGACGCTGGTAGAACTCCGGATTCATCCGGCTGGCGATGCCTTCGCCCTTGAGCGCTTCGCTGAATTCCTGGCGGATCGCCGGATCCTCCTGGTGATACGGAATGGCGCTGCCGCCCTTGCTGAGGTCGATGGCGCCGAAATCCATCAGCTGCTCGCCCGGGCGGCCGGCCTTGCGGGCGCGCTGATTGTTGGGGCCGTGCCAGGCGGTGATGCGCAACCCCTCCTTGCCGGTGCCGAAATGCTGGTGGAACCAGTCCCCGCTCATGGGCGCGGCCGACACCATGCCAACCGGCTCGTAATCCTGCCGCAGGATCTTGTCGGCCTTGCCGTTCTTCCAGGGCGTAGTGCCGAGCGATTCCGGCCAAGTGTAGGTGTAGCCCTTGCCCTTGACGCAGATGAGCACCGCGGCCGAGGCGTGCTTGTGCGCCTTCGAATAGCGCCCGGTCTCGTGCTGGCCGATCCACAGATAGAACCGGTTGCCGGCCATCGACGGCTCGACGCGCCGGTAGCCGGGCGAGCGGCGATTGTCGAGCGGCAGCTCGGTATTGACGATGTCGGGAATGAGATTGGTGCGGCGCATGGCGAGGCCGCGAATCGGATCGGGCTCGAGATCATCCTTCGGCTTGAAGAAGTCGTCGGCGCCGGAGAACCGCTCGCTGAAATTGTGCGGGCAGTCGAAGATGAAGCCCGGATTGTCGATCAGGTTCATGACATTGGGGGCGGTGGTGCCGCACAACATCAACGCCGGCGCGCTGCCCGCATTGATGAAGCGGTGAAAGGCGTTGAGCGGGATGGTGAACAGCGAGCCTTTCTGCCACTCGAACACATGCCGTTTGCTCTGGCCCTCCTGCCAGACCTCGGTGGAGCCGCGACCCTCGACCACCAGGACCACCTTTTCGTAGAGGTGGCGTTCCACATTGAGGGCGCCGGCGCCGGGAATCTCGACCACATAGGAGCCCCACAGCCCCTCGGTGCCGTAGAGCTGGATATAGCTGCCGCGCCCGCCCAGCCGCTTCCAGGGCGTCATCGGCAGATCCTGTACGCGCCGCACCCCGATGCCGCGATAGACCGGCACCCCCTCCGCCTCCATGAACACGTCATAGGGCATGGGCTTGCGCTTGAAGGTGCCGAATCCGGCGTTCTCGCCCGCCTTGGGCTCGTGCCAATGGGACTGATCCGGGGTGTCGTGCATGGGAGACCTCCTGCGCTGGCGAGGGTTTGAGTGTTGTGGGGCTTATCCGCCGCCCGTGTTGGTAAGCAGTTTCTTCATGTAATCAAGCGTGTCCGGAGACGCAGCGCCGATCCGCTCGATCGCGCGCAGCACCTCGTCTCCGCCGACCGGGCTCAGCTCGAGCTTGAGCCGGGCCGCGTCGGCGCGGTATTGCGGGTCGTCCTGCGCCGACGCAAAGGCCTGCTGCAGCGCTTGCGCGCGCTCGGGCGGCAGATTGGGCGGCGCCACAAACGGGCGGTCGAGCAGATAGGGCAGCTCCGCCAGCTCGATCAAGGCACGGTCCCGATCGCTGCGCGCGAGCTGCCGCGCGGTCGGCACGTCGGGAAAATCCGGATGCCGCGTGGCGCGCGCGAACTGCACGATGACATGCATCCCCGATTGCGGCTTGAGCCATTGCGGCCGCGTCACCTGCAGGACCGACACCGCCGTGAAGCGCGCGTCGATCTCGCCGCGATCGATGGCGAGGAACATCGCATTGCTGTCCGGATAGCCCGGGATCAGCTTGAGATTGAAGCCGAGCGTATCGCGCATCAGAATCGCGATATCGCTGCTGCCGCCGCCCTGCGCCGAGGCCCCGACCAGGAGCGGCGCGCCGTCCGGCACCCGCGCCTGCGTGGCATTCTTCACCGGGGCGTCGGGCCGCGCGATCAGAAGGTAGGCGTCGTCGGCGAAGCTCGATGCGGAGCCGAGCCAGCTGAACTTGCGGGAATCGAATTGGACGCTGGCATTGCGGCCGAGCAGGCCGACCAGCACCAGGTCGTGGCCGAAGGTGCCGATCGCGGTGCCGTCCTTGGGGGCGACGTTGTAGAGATAGTTGGCGGCGCGCAGGCCGCCGGCACCCGGCATGTTCTGCACCACGACCGCCGGGTTGCCGGGGAGATATCGCGCCAGATGACGCGCGAGCAGGCGCGCATAGGTGTCGTAGCCGCCGCCCGGCCCGGAACCCACGATGAGGTCGATCTGCCTGCCTGCATAGAAGTCGATCGCGGCGGCGCCGCTCGCCGCGTCGAGCATCGCCAGCCCGGCGAGGGCGAAGAGCAGCGCGCGCATGCGGGTGCCCATGGATCGTCTCCCGGAATCCGGCCGCGCCAGCCCGGCGCTCAACCGTTCTTGTTCTCGGACAGAAGCTTCTTGATGTAGTCGAGCAGATCGGGGGGGGCGCCCGCGATGCCATTGATCGCCTGCAGCACCTCGTCCCCGCCGATCGGGCTCACGTCCACCTTGAGCCGGCCGGCTTCGTCCAGATATTGCGGGTCCTGATGCACGGCCAGGAACGCGGCCTGCAGCGCCTTGGCGCGATCGGGCGGCAGGCCGGGCGGCGCGGCGAACGGGCGCGACAACCGGTAGGGCAATTCGGCGAGCTCGATCAGGGCGCGCGCGCGGTCGTCGCGGGCAAGCTCGCGGGCGGTGGGTACATCGGGAAATTGCGGGTGGCGGGTGACGCGGGCGAACTGCAGGAGCACCTGCATGCCGCTGTCCGGCTTGAGCCATTCGGGGTGGGAGGACGACAGTGCCGACAGCCCGACAAAGCGGCCGTCGGTTTCCTTGCGGTCGGCCGCCAGGAACAGCGCATTGCTGTCCGGATAGCCGGCGATGAGGCGGATATTGAGTGCCAATGCATCGCGCAGCACCGTCGAGATGTCGTTGCCGGTGGCGCCCTCGGCGGTGCCGCCGAGCACGAGCGGAGGGCCGCCGCGCCGCCGCGCGTCCTCGATCGATTTCACTGCCCCATCCTTGCGCGTGATCAGCAGATAGGCATCGTTGGCATAGCTCGACGAAGAGCCGAGCCAGGTGAACTTGCGCGGATCGAACCGGACGTTGGGGTTGTTGCCGATGATGCCCAACAGCGGCATGTCGCGGGCAAAGGTGGCGATCACGGTGCCGTCCTTGGGGGCCGTGTTGTATAGGTAGTTGACCGACCGCAGGCTGCCGGCACCCGGCATGTTCTGGATGACGACGGTGGGATTGCCCGGGATGTACTTGCTCAGATGCGTCGCGACCAGCCGCCCGTAGACGTCATAGCCGCCGCCCGATCCATACCCGACCACCAGATTGACCACCTTGCCCTTGTAGAAATCCGCCACCCCATCGGCCTGCGCCGGCGCGCCTGCCAGCACCAGCATGAGCGAAGTCGCCGCCATCCTGAGCAATACCATCGTGGTCTCCTGCCACCGGACCGGGCCGGCCTGCGCCCTGCCCCGCGCGAAATCCGATCCGCGGCCCGATTGTCTTACAACGCCACCTCTTTGTATACTTGGCGCCGAGGCATCGCAGACAAAACACAAGGGAGGACCTCATGAAGACACGGACCATGAAACCATGGCTCGTCGGCGCGCTCATGCTCCTGAGCCCGGCCGCATTGGCGCAACAGCCGCCCGAAATCCCGTTCGACTCGGTCGCCAACCTGCTCAAGCTTCCGCCCGACATGCATCTCGGCGAGGCGTCCGGCGTGGCGATCAATTCCAAGGGTCACATCTTCGTCTACAGCCGCGGCGGCAGCAGCCAGGGCCCGGCCTTCGGCAATACCGCTTCGCAGATCCTCGAGTTCGATCACGACGGCACCTACCTGCGCGAGATCGGCAAGGGCCTCTATGCCTGGGCGTTCGCCCATACGGTTCGCATCGACAAGGACGACAATATCTGGGCCACCGACAAGGGCTCGGACATGATCATCAAGTTCAACCCGGAAGGCCGCGTCCAGATGGTGATCGGGCGCAAGCAGGAAGCTTCGGAAAAAGCCGAGCCGCACGAGCGCGTCAACCCGCCGAAGCCGTTCGAGGACGGCCGCTTCCGCCAGCCCACCGACGTAACCTGGGATTCGGACGGCAACATCTATATCAGCGACGGCTACGTCAACGCGCGCGTGGCCAAGCTCAGCAAGGACGGCGATTGGATCAAGTCCTGGGGCAAGCACGGCAACGGTCCGGGCGAATTCAATCTGCTCCATTCCATCGCGTCCGACGCCCAGAACAACATCTATGTGGGCGATCGCAACAACCGGCGCATCCAGGTGTTCGACATCGACGGCAACTTCAAGCGCGAGATCCGCATCGATGTGCCGCCGCCGCCGGACGCGCGGCCCGCGATCGGCAACATGCCCAACCTGACCGACTACCTCAAGACCGGCGGCACCCAGACGCCGGGCGCCCCGTGGGCGCTCTGCATCACCCCGCCGCCCAACCAGGTGCTCTACAGCGCGGATGCGTTTCCGGGCCGCATCTACAAGCTGAGCCTGGACGGCAAGGTGCTCGGCATGCTCGGCAAGTCGGGCAAGCAACCCAAGCAGTTCGGATGGATCCACGAGATGGCCTGCCCGTCCGAGAACGAGCTGTATGTGGCCGAGATCCTGAACTGGCGCGTCCAGAAGCTCCTGCTGCATCCGACCCAGCAGCGCGCGGCGGTCCCCTGAGCGCTTGGACGCCCGCGGTCGCCGGGCCGTGGGCGTCCCTCTGGTTGCTGCCGTCCGGCTGCGGACGAAATTCATGACACATAGAAACGCGATGGTGATCATCGCGCTCATGACCGGGCTCAACCTGGCCGTCGCGAGCGCGTGCGCGCAGGACCTGGCGAGATATCCGGACTGGTCGGGCCAGTGGCTGCGGATCGGCGGCATCCAATGGGACCCGAGCAAGCCCCTGGGACGCGCCCAGCAGCCTCCCCTGACGCCGGAATACCAGGCCATCTTCGACGCCAGCCTGGCCGACCAGTCGCATGGCGGACAAGGCAACAATGCGCGATTCACCTGCATCCCGCACGGCATGCCGCGGGCGATGACCGCAACCTTTCCGTTCGAGATCCTGATCATGCCGAAGACCACCTACATCCTGTTCGAGAACCAGCCGGATCGCCGCATCTACACCGACGGGCGCGACTGGCCGCAGAATCTCGAGCCCGCCTTCGCGGGCTACTCGATCGGTCATTGGGAATCGGGCGCGGGCGGCCGCTTCGATCTGCTCGAGGTCGAGACCCGTAACATGAAGGGACCGCGCGACTTCGACACCAGCGGGCTGCCGGTGCACGAGGACAACCAGACCGTGGTCAAGGAGAAGCTCTATCTCGACCAGGCCAACAAGGACATCCTGCACGACGAGGTGACCACCATCGACCATGCGTTGACACGCCCGTGGACGGTGACCAAGAGCTACCGGCGCGAGCGCAATCCCATCTGGTTCGACAACAACTGCGCCGAGAACAACAATCACGTCGTGGTGGGCGGAGAGAATTATTTTCTGAGCGCCGACGGCCTGCTGATGCCCGCCAAGAAGGACCAGCCGCCGCCGGATTTGCGATATTTCAAGCGGCCGTAGGGGCGGCGTCACGTCCAATGCGTAGGGGGGCGGCCCTCGTGGCCGCCCTGCCACCATCGCGGGCGCCCACCACCAGGGCGTTTACGCCCGTCTTCGACGGGCTATGGGGCGCCCCTACGCAATCTGGGCCAGAGACGCCGCGCGCAGCCTCAACCTGCCAGCGGCTCCAAATCCAGCTCGAGCGCCTGCAGCACGCGCGCATTCATGTTGTAGCTACCGATCAGCACGGTGAGCTCGACGATCTGCCGGGTGTCGAAATGACGTTTGACCTCGGCGAAGACCGGGTCCGGCACCACGATGTCCTTGGTCATGACATCCGCATAGGCGAGCGCGGCGCGCTCGCGCGCGCTGAAAAACTTGGTGCCCTGCCAATCGGCGAGCGCATCGCATTCCGGCAGCGAGACGCCGTCGGCGAGCGCCAGGGCGGGAACATGCTGGCGCAGCACATATTGCGCCTTGGTCAGATGGCCCAGGCGGATGATGACGATCTCGCGCAGCCGCCCGTCGAGATCGGTCTTCCAGCGCACCGCGTTCGAGTGGTTGAACCAGCTTTCGGCCAGCGCCGGGCTGTTGAGCAGCATGCGATAGATGTTGATCAGCTTGCCGCGGCGCCCGGCGCTGAACTTCGCGACCAGCTCGGCGAACTCGGGATGGTCCTTGGGATTGATCAGGGGAATGCGGGCCATGAGTTGAGCTCATTCCATCTTGAAGTTGGTTGCCTTCATGATCGGGGTCCAGCGGGCGACCTCGTCGGCGACCAGGCGCTTGGCTTCGAGCGGACCGGAGTCCTGGGTAGGCTCGAAGCCGGATGCAACCAGGAGCTTGTCGAAGGCATCGTCCGCCATCAGCTTGCGGGTCGCCGCCACCAGCTGATCGATGATCGCGCCCGGCAACCCGGCCGGCGCGAACAAGCCGTTGAAGTTGGCGGCCACCATCCCGGGCAGGCCGGCTTCCCGCGCGGTCGGGATGTCGGGCGCGGCGCGCAGCCGCGTCTCGGCCGCCACCGCCAGGATTCGCACCTTGCCGGTGCGATGAAAGTCGAGCAGCGCGCCTCCGACATTGGGAGTCATCATCGGGATATGGCCGCTTGCCAGATCGGTGAGGCCGGGCGCCGAGCCCTTGTAGGGAATATGCACGATATCGGGGGCATTGATCAGCTGCTTGAACAGCTCGCCCGCCAGATTGGTCAAGGTTCCGGCTCCAGCCGAGCCGTAGGACAGCCGGCCCGGATTGGCCTTGGCGTAGGCGATCAGCTCCAGCAACGTGCGCGCCGGCACCGATTCGTGCACCACGATGACGGTCGGGGAGTTGCACAGGATGTAGATCGAGGCGAAGTCCCGGACCGGATCGTAAGGCGGCTTGCTCATCAGGAGCGGCAGCAGCACCTGGGTGCTGGTATTGCCGAACAGGAACGTGTAGCCATCCGGCTGCGCGCGCGCCACTTCGCTTGCGCCGAGCGCGCCGCCGCCGCTCGCCTTGTTCTCGATGACCACTGTGCCGAGATCGGGCCCGATCTTCTGCGCCCACAGGCGGCCCACCACGTCGGTCGCGCCGCCCGGCGCGAACGGAACGATGAGCCGGATCGGCCGCTCCGGATAGCGCCCTTGGGCAGAAGCGCGGCGCGGCGCCAGCGCCGCAGTCGCGGCCGCCATCCGGAGGCAAGCCAACCCGCCCGCCAGCACATCACGTCGATTCATCGCGGGTCCTCGCCCTCGGTTCGGCCATCCGCCCCGGAACACCCATAGCACGCGGGACCGATCAGCGTCCCTTGCCGGCGCCGGCCACCGCCGCCTTGGCGACCACATCCTTGGGAGTCGCATACACCTGCCGGATCAGGGCCTGCACCTGCTCGCCCGTGATGGCGGCGACCGCAAGCTGCATGCGGGCAGCCTCCGCCAGCAGCTCGGGGTCCTGCATGGCGGCATCGAACGCCCGGCGCAGCAGCACGACGCGGTCCGGCGCCATATCGGGCGGCATGAAGAACGGCCGCCCCATCTTGTTGGGGGCCGCCCACAGGGCGAGAATCTGGCGCTCCTCCGGAGACGTTGCTTCATCCAATCTAAAGGCCTGAACGCGCCATCACAGCTTCAAAAGCTTCCTCGCATTCTCGTAATAGACCTTGTTCTTCTCCTCCTCCGACAACCCGATCTTGTTGATCAGGTCGACGCCCTCGCGCTTCAAGACGAACAGCGGCGGCGAATCGGTGCCGAACACGAAATGATCGATACCGACGGTGTCGATCGCGCAGCGCGCCGCCGGCGGATGATAGCAGGTGGATTCCAGATACATCATCTTGAGATAGTGGCTGGGCGCATGCTTGATCAGCATCGGCTCGTAGGAGCCTAGGAAATAGGCCTCGTCCTGCAGCCGATAGGCATAATCCATGCGGCCGATCATCTCGCAGATGCCGCCGCCCAGATGGGTGCCGACCAGCTTGAGGGTAGGCAATTTCTCGAAAATGCCGCGCACAATCAGCCGCGCCAGCGCCAGCGCATTGTCCATCGGCCGCCCGATGCTGGACGCCAGCCGGTAATCGCGCATCCGCTCCTCGCCGAAGCCGACCGAAGGCGGATGGATCACCACCGGCACGTCGAGCTCGCAGGCCAGCTGGAAGAACGGCATGGCATCGTCGTCGTCCGGATAGCTGCCCTTGAGGCTGGAGGTGATCCAGGCGCCCTTGAGCCCGTCCTCCTTGATGGCGCGCTCGAACTCGCGCAGGAACGCGTCGCCGCCGTACGGAACCGTCGAGGCCATGCCGACGATCGTGGGATGCTTGGCCTGCTGGGCGGCGTTGAAGCGATTTTGCCGCTGGCAGCGCTCGAGCTGCTGCTGGCGGTCCATGTCGCGCAAATTGTGCAGCGGATTGGAGATGACGGTAATGTCGACCCCGCCGATCTTGGCCGCTTCGAGCGCGTTCTCGATCGTGGTCGGGACGCTGCCGCCCTTGGGGGCGCTGATGTTGCGGTGAAACCCGGTTGCGGTGAAGGCCGGCATATCCTCCGGCGGCAGCACATGCACGTGAAAATCGATGATCATCCGCTTCTCCCGGCGCGGGCCGTCGTTGTGGTCGGCGCGACGGTCACGCTAGAGCAATTCCTGACGGGGTGAAATCGCGCGCAAGCTGTTTTCGACCCGCCGATCGCCAGCGGCGAGAGGGGCGTGAAGCGCGGCCCCGGAAGTGGCACCATGCGGTCGCCAGCGCCAAGCGCGCCCTAGGGGAACACGATGAAGATCGCGAAATTCGAGGACTTCCATGTGGACGGCGGCTGGGACACCTATTCGTTCCTCAAGATCACCACCGATCAGGGGCTGAACGGCTGGGCCGAATTCAAGGAAAGCCGCCGCCGCGGCCTCGGCGCCCTGATCCATGGCTTGGGGGCCGGCCTGATCGGGGAGGATCCGCGCGCCATCGGCCGCATCGATGCGGCGCTCTATTCGCAGATCCGCACCACCGCCGGCGGGCTGCAATCGAACGCCGCCGGCGCCATCCTCAATGCCTGCCTCGACATCAAGGGCAAGGCGCTCGGCGTGCCGGTGCACGAATTGTTCGGCGGCGCGCTGCGCGAGCGCATCCCGCTCTACTGGTCGCGCTGCGGCGTCATCCGCTCGCGCTGCGCGTCGTTCTTCGACGGCAAGGTGATCGACCGCCCCGCCGTGCGCTCGCTTGCCGATCTCGAGGCCGCCGGGCGCGAGGCATTCGAGCGCGGCTTTGCGGCGCTCAAGACCAATGTGCTGGTGTTCGATAATCGCGGCGGCGGCCAATATACCCCGGGCTCGGCGCGCGGCGACGGCCACCCGGAGCTCAATCTGCCGGAGGAGATCCTCGAGGCCCTGATCGCCCAGCTCACCGCCTTGCGCAAAGGCGCCGGGCCGACCGTGCGGCTCATCGTCGACCTCAATTTCAACTACAAGCCGGAAGGTTTCCGGCGCCTGGCCAAGAAGCTCGAGCCGTTCGAGCTGATGTGGCTCGAGATGGATCTCTACGAGCCGCAGGCTCTGAGCCTGATCCGGCAGTCGACCACGACCCCGATCGGATCGCTTGAGACGATCCTCGGCCGGCGCGCGCTCAGGCCCTATCTCGACCACCATGGCGTCGACGTCGCCATCATCGATCCGCAATACAATGGCGTACCGGAGGCGCTCCGCATGGCCGCGATGGCGGACGCCTACGAGGTCAATGTCGCCTCGCATAATTTCAGCGGACCGCTGTCGGCGGTGGTCTCGGCGCATTTCGCGGCCGTAGTGCCCAATTTCCGCATCATGGAGCTTGACGTGGACGAGGTACCGTGGAAGCCCAAGCTGCTCACCGAGCCCGTCGTCATCGAGAACGGCACGTTCGTGGTGCCCACCGGACCCGGCTGGGGCACCGACATCGACGAGGCCGTGATGCGCGCGCACCCGGCCAAGATGTGATACAAGCCGAAGGAATATCGTGACCCGGACACGGGCGGTCTCCTTCTCCCCGCGTGCGGGGAGAAGGTCGGGATGAGGGGGCGCTTCCGCGAGTCTGAGCTTGCGGAAACGCCCCCTCACCGGGCCGAGTTCTGATTTTCGCTCACGGTACGTCGCCCTCTCCCCGCGCGCGGGGAGAGGAGAGCTGCGGTGTGCAATCGCGGATCAATCATGGTCAGGTCAGGATTCTGGCACTTCGTTATTGCCTGCGCCGCGCTCCTCGCGCCCGCCGCCGCCAATGCCGAGCCGATCGCCGATTTCTATCACGGCAAGACCATCAACCTTTATGTCAGCTTTCCGCCCGGCGGCGGCTACGACATCTATGCGCGCGTCCTGCTGCCGTATTTCTCGCGCCACATTCCGGGCAATCCCTCGATCGTGGTCAAGAACATGGAGGGCGGCAGCGGCGTGCGGGCGGCCGGCTATATCTCGACCATCACGCCGCAGGACGGCACCTCGCTCGGGTTGTTCCTCGACACCTTGACGCTCGGCAAGGTGCTGGGCGGGCCGGGCGAGTTCGATCCGGTCAAGCTCGTCTGGATCGGCCGCGTGGTTTCGACCGCCACCCTTGCCATGGTGTGGCACAGCTCGCCGGCGCAATCGCTCGAGGAGGCGAAGCATAAGCCCATCATCATCGCGGCCAGCGTGCCCTCCAACAGCTCATCGTTCATCCCGACCGCGCTCAACGATCTCATCGGCACCAAATTCAAAATCGTTCGCGGCTTCCCGGGCTCGCCCCCGATGGCGCTGGCGATGGAGCGGGGCGAGGTCGACGCCATCGGCGGCATCAGCTGGGAAGCCGTCCAGCTGACCAAGCAGGACTGGCTGACCGGAAAGAAGGCCAAGGGGCTCTACGCCCATGGCGGGCACAGCATCAGGGATATGCCCGATGTTCCGGGCCTCCTCGACCTGGCGATCGACGAGAAATCGCGGAGAATTCTTGCGCTCCTGGGCGGCGGGCCCGATATCGGGCGCTCGATCGTGGCCGAGCCCGGCATCCCGCCCGAGCGCGCCGGCGCGCTCCGCAAGGCATTCTCGGAAACGATGGCGGATCCCGAATTCGTCACCGACATGCACCGGCGCAATCTCGAGGTCGAGCCGTTGACCGGAGACGAGGTGCAGAAAATCGTCGCAGCCGCGGTCGCGACCCCCCGCGACTTGGTCGAGCAGGCCAGCCGTTACGTCGGGCAATGATTCGAAGACGAGGGAGCGCGCGTTCATGAGCCGTCTTTTCATTGCCGCCCTGGCGGCCGCGGTTGGCGCGATCGCGGTGCCGGCCGCGCACGCGCAAGAGAAAATAACGCTGCGCTATGGCGAGATCGCAAACTCGGCGCGCGGCATTTCCGCGGTCGGAATCAGCATCGCGCAACGCAAAGGCTTCTTCGAGCGCGAGGGCATCGACTTCAAGGTGGTCGGGCTGCGTGGCACGAGCTTCCAGGTCGAGGAGCTGGACAAGGGCAATGTCGAGGTCGCCAACACGGCGATGCCCTATCTGATCCAGGCGGTGCTCAAAGGCTCCAATTCGGTCGGCATCGCGGGCGGACCGGCCAATCAGGTCTACAGCCT
>DASYFD010000065.1:0-9094 GCA_036498625.1 Xanthobacteraceae bacterium
CGGGACCGCCATCGATGGGGCATCCCCGGCCACGCTGCATCCGCAAGGGTTCATCGGGGGCGTACAAGCCGGCTTCAATATCGAAGGCAGCGGAGGGGTGTTCGGAATCGAGGTGGATGCCAATTGGCTGGGGGGTTCAGCAACGCGCACACTGACCAACATCCCGGTCATCGCTGTCGGCGATGCCATGACCAACACGACCCAGGCCTCGTTCCTCTCGACCATGCGGATGCGCTGGGGAACGACAGTGTGGTCCGACCGCTCCTTGTTTTTCGTGACCGCCGGCTTTGCCTTCGCCACCCTCAAGACTACCGACTCGATGGGGCACTTCGGCAATACCGTCATCACCACGACCAGCAACAGCACGACCGAGCCGGGTCTCACCGCCGGCGGTGGCTTTGAATACGCGTTCACCGACAATATCTCGGGTAAGTTCGAGTACCTGTATGTCAGCATCAAGAGCGTCGGCACCACCATCCCGGCTTCGGCCGGAAACCTCGACAGTGTCGCGGTCAATCATGACTACAGCGACCACATCGGACGCTTCGGCCTGAATTTCAAGTTCGGCGGGTCCGGCTGGTGGTAGTGCGGGAAGTGCGGGCCGCAACTTGATCCGGGGTCGGGCCACGCAGGCGCGGATTCTGTTTTCACCGGATGTGAAACCGCTTTAAGGGATTCGGCAGCCGTCGCGCCGGCGCAGGGAGACTGCGGTGATCGCCCGCACCCGGAAGAGCACGTTGTTGCGGCGGCCATACCCGCCGTGCGGCGACAGATGACGAACCAAGCGCAGCCCGTCGTTTCTGAAAAGTCCTGCGGCTCCTGTACCCAATGCTGCCGGATGATGTCCGTGCCCGAGCTCTACAAGCCGGCATGGAGCCATTGCCCCAATTGCGCCGTCGGCGTCGGCTGCAAGGTCTATCCGGACCGGCCGCAGTCTTGCCGGGACTTCCTCTGCGGCTGGCTGCAGGCGCCCTATATGGGGCCCGAGCTCAAGCCGGACAAATGCCACGTCTTATTCTTTCAGCCTGACCGGCACACCATCGTAGCCAATTGCGATCCCGACCTGCCCGAAGCCTGGCGCGCACCCGCCGTGGTCCAAACCCTGCACCAATTGGCGCGGAATTTCCCCGATCGGGCCGTGCTGGTGCGGGTGGAGAATCGATTCTGGCGCATTACCGAAGATGCCATCGTGCCGATCACGAGCTGAACCGCCGCGGCGCGCTTTGCTCCTTCAAAGTGTCATAAGAATCAGATAGCTATTCCTGCCATGGCGGCTCGTAGATGGTGAATCGATGAGCAGGGGGACGCGTCCGAAACTAACGGATCGTGGTCCATCGCCCTCCGCGTCGCCTACTTCCGAAGCACATCCGCATCTCCCGATCCGGCCCCAGGACGCCCCGCAGCGTCATGGCGCCGGCTATTCCCTTAGGTTCAGCAAAAGGAGTCTGCCCTTGGGTAAGCAATTCACGAAGAAGAGACGCCGAAACGCTCGCTCGGTCGCGACCGCCGAGATCATAGAATTTCAGGGGTCCAAGTTCGAGGCCGAACGCCTCCCTCCCCCCATCAAGGCGCTCAATCCCACGCAGGGCGACTACCTCGATGCGCTTGCGACCAGCCCGCAGGTGGTGGTGCTGGGGCCGGCCGGCACCGGCAAGACCTGGATCGCCGCCACCCACGCGGCCGACCTCTACCGCAGCCGGCGCATCTCCAAGATCATTCTCACCCGGCCCAACGTGCCGTGCGGACGCTCGTTGGGATTCTTTCCGGGTTCGCTCGAGGACAAGTTCGCGCCCTGGCTCGCCCCGGTGGTGGAGGCGATCAAGGATAGGATCGGGGCGCCGGCCTACGAGATCGCGCTCAAGCGCGGTCATATCGAGATGGTGCCGTTCCAGGTCATGCGCGGCAGATCATGGAAGAACGCGTTCGTGCTGCTCGACGAAGCCCAGAACACCACGCCGGCCGAGATCAAGATGTTCCTCACCCGTGTGGGCGAGGACTGTACCGTCATCATCAACGGCGACGTGAGCCAATGCGATCTCGATGAAACCTCCGGCCTGCATACGGTGCTCAAGCTGATCAAGTCGCAGAAGCTGCCGGTCCCGGTGATCGAGTTCACCGCAGGTGACATTGTGCGATCCGGCCTCTGCGCCATGTGGGTGCGCGCCTTTGCGGGAGCGCGGCTGTAGATTCGGACGCGGCACGGCGTCCCTCGCCCCGCTCGCGGGGAGAGGGCACACTCGCGGAGGGAAAACCAGAGCTCGGCCTGGTGAGGGGGCGCTTCCAAAAGCTCAGACTCGCGGTGAGGCCCCCTTATCCCGACCTTCTCCATAGCCCGTCGAAGACGGGCGTAAACGCCGTGATGGCACGCGGGGAGAAGGAGTTTGCCTGCGCCTGTGGCGTGTCTGAATCCTCTCCGCGAGACATCCGATCACGGCGCGCTGGCGCTGGCTTCCGCTGCGAGCTTCCTGATCTCGGCCGGAGTCTTGCTGAGATTGAGCACCAGCTCGTCGATCTCCGCGCCCGACACCGGCCGCACCTCCAGATCGAGCTTCTGGGCTTCCGCCAGAAATTCCTTGTCCTGCATGGTGGCGTCGAAGGCCGTGCGCAGCGCACGCAGGCGTTCTTCCGGAATGCCCGGCGGTGCCGCGAACGGGCGCGCCAAAGTCTGGCGCGAGAAGATCAGCTTGAGCACCGCGACCTTGGCCGGATCCTTGGTCAAGGTCGTGATCAGCGGCACGTTCGGCAGATCCTCGTGCGGCGTCAGCCCGAGCTGCACCGGCACCGTGATCTCGCCCGAGTCGTAGAGTTTCTTGCTGCGGCTCTTCAAGGTGCTCCACGACCAGCCGCAAAGTCCGCCCAGCTCGCCGCGCTCGACTGCCAGCAGGATATCGGCGGTGCCCGGATAGCCGCTGATCAGCTTGAGCTTGGCGTTGAAGACGCTGCGCAGCACATTGGCATAGACCCCGAGGTCGTCGGCGGTTCCGGAGCTGCCGACCGTGGTGTCCTTGGTCAGCATGTCGTCGAAGCTCCGGATGCCCGAGCTGCGGCTGAACCCGCACACGCTCACCTCGTTGGTGACGCTGCCGAGCCAGCCGAAATTCTGCGCCTCGAATTGTCCCTTGTTGGCGCCCAGGAGCGTGTCAACGATGATGCCGCGCGAGAAGGTGCCGATGACGGTGCCGTCCTTGGGGGCCGCATTGTAGAGGGAGCTCGCGGCGCGCACGCTCCCGGCCCCGGCCATGTTCTGCGGCACGATCGTCGGGTTCCCCGGGATGAAGCGGCCCAGGTGGCGCGCCACCGCCCGGCCATAGAGGTCATAGCCGCCGCCGGGTCCGAAGCCGATCAAGAGCTGCATGGTCTTGCCCTTGTAGAAGGCTTCGACCGAATCCGCCGCCCCGCCCGGCCGCACGCCGCCGAGACCGGCGAGCAACGCAATTATCACAAGCACGCGCATCCGCCGGACGCCCGCTGCACCTATCCAGGGCCCCTTCATGTCTCATCTCCCAAGCATTTGTATCTATGGTTGTTGCAGCCGCAGCGCTCGCCCACGTGGGATGTTGGTTTTGCTTCCACGCTCATGTACGACGGCTGGACATTCGTTCATGCTTCGATGATAGTGAACGCCATCCCATCATGGCGCAAGTGGACACGCTCACGGCGTGCGTGGGAGCCAATGCGGTCGCCGTGAGGCGGTCACTTTGTCGCATCCTCGACCCTCCACCGACGCCCCAACAACCTTCAACGGAATTTCACATGACCACCAGGATTCAATTGTCGCTTGCATGCGGTGACTACGAGATCATGCGCGCCCTCAAGGAGGGAACCGTCCGGCCCGACGGGATCGACCTCAAGGTTCTCACCGCCATGGACTCGCCGACGCGCCACTGGCGATTTCTGCGCAATGGCGATTTCGACATGGCGGAAGTCTCGTGCTCGTCCTATATCGCGGCCCGCGACCGCGGCTTGCCGTTCCGGGCATTGCCGGTTTTTCCCCACCGGCGCTTCCGGCACGGCTTCGCCTATATCAACACCGGCAAAGGCATCAAGAAGCCGACCGACCTGATCGGCCGCAAGGTCGGCGTGAAATTCTTCCTGATCAGCGCGGCGCTCTGGATGCGCGGCATTCTCGAGCACGAATACGGCGTGCCCTTCAAGTCGATCAAGTGGTTCACCGAGCTCGACGAGGACGTCGATCTCGCGTTGCCGCCCGAGGTGAGCATCACGCGCGTGCCGGCCTCCAAATCGATCGTCGGCATGCTGGTCGACGGCGAGCTCGACGCGGTGCTCCATGCCGACCTGATCAAGCCGATCCGCGAGAACGACCCGCGGGTCGGACGGCTGTTCCCGGACTACAAGACCGAGGAGATGGCCTACTACAAGAAGACCGGCGTGTTTCCGATCATGCACACCTTGGGGATCAAGCAGGAGATCGTCGAGAAGTACCCCTGGGTTCCCATCAACATGTTCCAGGCGCTGAACGAATCGAAAGCCATCGCCATGGCGCGCATGGAGAACCCGCGCATCGTCCCGCTGGTGTGGTATCGCGAGGCCTGGGAGGAGCAGGAGAGCATGTTCGGCACGGATCCGTGGCAATACGGATTGACCGAGGGCAACCTGAAGACCCTGGAAACGCTGGTCGGCTACTCCTATGAGCAAGGCCTGATCAAGCGTAAGATGCCGATGGACGAGCTGTTCCTGAGCGTATCGCAGGGGGCCCGCCGCGGCGATGAATTCACGTTCTAGACCGGTCGCCCCTGGGAAACTTTCTCCGCGCCGGCGCGTTGCCGCGGATGCCCTGCGGGCGGCATCGCGGGTCTCGGGGAGGCGCCACCAGGGCGCCCCGGCCGGGACCTGCCACAATATGAGGAGCCATACATGACCAAGATCACCTACGAGATCGTCGAGCACGACGGCGGCTGGGCGTACCGGGTCGACGGGGTATATTCCGAGCCGTTCCGGACCCATGACCTCGCCCGCAAGGCGGCGGAGCGTGCGGCGCGCGAGCAAGTCGTTCCCGGAGTGACGACGGGCATCTCGTACGAGGACAAGAGCGGCCATTGGCACGAAGAGGTCGCGGCTGGCGATGATCGGCCGGAGACCGACGTCAAGGGCTGAGCCCCGCAGCCGCCCGGCGGGCGCCGCATCCTTGTCAGCAGCACCGGCTCCGCAGGCGGGAGGTCATGTCCAAACGTCCCACGCAAGACGCTCTCGAAGCCGAGAACGCGGCACTGCGCAATCTGCTGTCGCAAGCGGAGATCGATGCGGCCCGCCTGCTGGCGCAGGCCGGAATCGGCGCCACCGAGAACGAGGCCGCCCAGCGCTTGCAGCGTCTGCTGCTGGAGGAATTGCATCATCGCGTGAAGAACACGCTGGCGACCGTCATCGCGATCGCCTCGCAGAGCCTGCGGACCGCCGAGAATCTGGAGCAGGGCCGGCTTGCGGTCGAGAACCGGTTGGTCGCCTTGGGCCGGGCGCACGACTTGCTGTTGCGGGTCAACTGGGCCAGCGCGAAACTGACCGAGGTCATTCGCGCCGCCATCGAGCCGTTCGAGACCTCTGGTGCTCGCCGCTTCGTGGTGCACGATTCGAAGACCGAGGTCGGTCCGGGTGCCGTGCTGCCGATCACCATGTCGCTCAACGAGCTCTGCACCAACGCGGTCAAATACGGCGCGCTGTCGACTCCCGCCGGGCGCATCGAGATTGCATCGGCAGTCGATGAAACAACCCGGCGGTTCAGGCTGACATGGACCGAGAAGGAGGGACCGGCGGTCGAGCCGCCGACCCGGCGCGGATTTGGAACGCGCCTCATCGCCCGGCTGGCCGACCAGCTTGTCGGTCATGCGGAACTGAAATATGAGGCCGTGGGGCTGGTGTACGAGCTCGACGTTCCGCTGGAGGCCTTGAGCGCGCCCCGCGCCAATTGAGTGGCCGCCGACCGGGCGCCCTACCCGCTTGCTGCACCGCCGGCATCACTTGTTGCGTCTTGCTGGAGGCCGCGCTCACCGGCCCCCCGCACCGCGTCGCATGGAAGCCGGCCGAGAGTGATCTCCCGGCCGGCTGTTCGAATCCCACACATAGGCCATGCGGGCAAGATGAGCCTTAATGCAACTGGGCCCTCAGCTCGTCCGGCGTGGCCACCGCCGCTTCCTTCGTGCAGACGTCCTTGAACATGACGCTGCCGTCCTGGAGATAGGTCTTGGTCAGGCAGTTGCACGGCGCGGTCGGCACCGTCGCAACCGGAGCGCTCACATGCGTGATCTCGCGCGTGGTCTCGCCCTCCTCGATCACCACCGGAGCGTGGTGGTGATGCCACCAGAAGTGCGGCCAGTCCGGCCGCGAGATGATGACGCCCATCGGCGGGTGAATGACGACGCCCAATACCGGATGCACCGGATGCAGCGCGACGCCCATCACCGGGTGAAGGACGAGGCCCTGGACCTGGGGCTTTAAAACGACGCCCATCGGATGCGCGGACGCGCCGGTGGGGGCCAGCGCCGCGGCCGCGACCAGGGCGACCGCAGCCAGTGCGTGGATCGAAGAACGGCTCAACATGGGGACAGCTCCTGAAGGGTTGGATCATCCCATCCGGGCCATTGGTCGAACCGCCGCCCTAAGAGGTTCATATCAAACAAAAAGCCGTCGATGACGATGAATGACGGTACAGCTTCGCCGGAAAGGAGCGCCGGGCTGAACGAACATCGCGGCCCAAGCGACAAAGTACGGAAACACTTCGCAAGAGGGCCGCGCGATGGCTTGGCGTCTTCTTCTGCTTCCGCTGCTGGCGCTCCTGACGCTGGCGCCACGGGCCGCCTCGGCCGAGGGCTACGAGCCGTTCACCGAGGCCCGGCTGCAGGAGCTGTTGCAAAACAATCCGGCGACCGGGCTTCCGGTGGATTCCATCAGCGAGCTCATTCCGCTGCTGCCGCGGGAATTGCGCGAAAATTTCACCTTCGTGTACGAGAGCCGCAGCCCGTTCCGCACCGGCATCTCGCCGGAGTTTCCCCGCGTGATCCTGTTCACCAATGACGCCCGCCTGGTGCTGACATTCATCGGCGACGAGCGGCAGCCGGGTTTCGACCTGCTCGAGACCATGTCGTTCGACTACGAAGGCGCAAAGTTCGAGATGCATGCCTACCTGCTGCCGGCGGCGGAGCGCAAAAGCTGGCGGCCCTCCGCCGAGGACGCGCGATGCGCGCGCTGCCATGGGGCCGACGCCCGGCCGATCTTCGACTCCTATCCGCTCTGGCCCGGCTACTATGGCTCGGTGCAGGACACCTTTCCGCACGATCGGATCGGTCAGAAGGAAGCCAGGAACTATGCCGCCTTCTCGGCTGCAGCCGCCAAGACCGGGGTCTACAAGGACTTGATCTATCCGGCCGGCAGCCCGGTGAGCCCCTTTCTCGATCCGCGTCTGTTCCACGACAACACGGTGGAGCTGGAGCCGAAGCTCTTTCCTTATCTGCCCAACGCCCGCTTGGGGATTGCGCTCACCGAGCTCAACCGCCAGCGGATCTATCGCAAGCTGGCAGCGGGAGAGGGTTTCGCGGCCAACGAGAAGCAGCTGCTCGCGAAGCTGTTGGAGTGCCGGCCGGCAGACCGACCGGACCGCGGCGCGATGCGTTCGATCGAGGAGCAGCTGCGCAACGAGAATGCGGCGCGCCTGAAGCGGCTGGGCGTGCTGCCCAGCGATCCCAAGAAGAGCCGGGATGACATGCAGGAGCTGCAATTCGTCCGCGAGCTGGCCGAGATCGATTGGGTGGCCAAAAGGGCGGGCGTCGACCGGTCGGACTGGTCGATGGCGATGGAGCCCGGCTCACTGGCGTTCTTCGACGGCATTCTGAGCGGAATTTCCGACGGCAAGAGCTACTACCTCAAAGAGGACCTGATCTTCGAGCTGCTGTCTCATCTGCGCGATCGCGAGCCGGCTTTTCGAAAGTACTTCGCATGGTCAAACGTTTTCGATGACCTGGGCTATCCGTTCGGTCACCGGGTGGATCTGGGTCGGGCCGCCAAGAGCTGTTCCCTGCTGACCGGCGGCTCGTAGCGGAAGACGCCGCGGTTTCGAACGCTTGCCGCTCGCGCGGCCGAGCGATAGTTTCCTTGGGCTTCGCGCACACCCCGCCAAATCCGAACCGCAAGGAAACCTCACATGATCAGACCACTCGCCATTTTGGGCGCGCTCGCCCTCGCCGCCGCTTCCAGCACGGCCTTCGCGCAGCAGCCGGCGCCCGGGGGCGCACCACCGCGGGTCCCGGCCGCCCGCGGCCCCGAAACGGCGCTCGCGCTGGAAGCAGCGCAGATCGCCATCAGCACCTGCAAAGCCAACGGATATACGGTCGCCGCCAGCATCGTGGATTCCGCGGGCGTGCTCAAAGTGCTGGTGGCGGCCGACGGCGCCACCAAGGGAGCGGTCGAGTCCAGCACCAAGAAGGCCGCGACCGCAAATGCCATGAAAGCGGCGACCTCCGAAATCCAGGAAAAGATGAAGACCGATCAGGCGCTGGCAGCCAAGGTCAACGCCGACACCAGCCTGTTTGCCCGTGCCGGAGGTCTGCCGCTCATGGTGGGCGGCGACGTGATCGGCGCGGTCGGGGTGGGCGGTGCCCCGGGCGGCGAGAAGGACGAAGCCTGCGCGGCGGCCGGCATCGACAAGATCAAGGGCGGGCTGAAATAGCCATCCCCTGTCCGTGCATACTGGGTTTCCGACGATCCCGGCGCGAGCAGGCGCCGGGATCACCTGCCCCCTCCGACTCCCCACCACCAGATACCGCAAGTTAACGACTCGTTAATTCGTTGTGTCGCATTCTCGGTATTGGAGGGTTGAGGGGGATTCGGAGGATTCGATGTTGCCTGACCAATTCATGCCTGACGACGACGTCTGTCCCGTGCGCGATGAATTGCTGGGTGAACTCTACGGCGCCAGCAAGCTTGGCCTGCCCGCTCTTGTGGCAACCGTCCCGCCGAGGATCAGAGCGATGCTGGCCCTGTTCTGCTATCATCGCAGCCACCTGCATTCGATGGGATTGGCCATCGCGGCCAGCTGCGAAGAGGACGATCTGGTGCGGCTGGGAGGACGGGTGGGAGCCACCCTGTA
>DASYFD010000066.1:0-6505 GCA_036498625.1 Xanthobacteraceae bacterium
CCGCCAGCTCGCCTGCGGAAACCGCTCGCAGCTTCTGGAACGCGGTGACGCGCGCCTGCCGGAAGGTCTCGACCGCAAGCGCGTCCGCCAGCACGAACAGGTCGCCCGGATTGGCCCAATTGTCGGCCGGCGCATCGACGATCTCGTAGAGGCCGTATGCGATCCTCGGCGAATAGCTGATCGCGCGGTTGCCCGGGAGCGTCCACGGCGTGGTGGTCCAGATGACGATCGAGGCGGCCGCCAGCTTGCGATCCGACGGGGCGGCGGCCGTGTTGCGGAGCGGAAACTTCACCCAGGCGGTGTCGCTGACATAGTCCTCGTACTCGACCTCGGCTTCCGCCAGCGCGGTCTTCTCCACCACGCTCCACATCACCGGCTTGGAGCCGCGATAGAGCGTGCCGTTGCGGGCGAACTTCATCAGCTCGCGCGCGATCTGCGCCTCCGCGAAGTAGTCCATGGTGGAATAGGGATGCGCCCAGTCGCCCTCGACCCCGAGCCGCTTGAACTCCTCGCGCTGCACGCCGATCCAGTGCTCGGCGAACTGGCGGCATTCGCGGCGGAACTCGGCCACCGGCACCGCATCCTTGTTCTTGCCCTTGGCGCGGTAGCCCTCCTCGATCTTCCACTCGATCGGGAGCCCGTGGCAGTCCCACCCGGGCACGTAGTTGGAATCGAAGCCCAGCATCTGCTGCGAACGGGTGACCACGTCCTTGAGGATCTTGTTGAGCGCGTGACCGATATGGATATTGCCGTTGGCATAGGGCGGCCCGTCATGCAGGACGAACTTCACCCGCCCGCGGCTGGCGGCACGCAGGCGCCCGTAGAGGTCGAGGCGCTGCCAGCGCGCCAGGATTTCGGGCTCCTTCTGCGGCAGCCCGGCGCGCATCGGGAAGTCGGTCTTGGGCAGAAACAGAGTCTCGCTGTAATCGCGGGCGCTATCGGTCATGACGGGTCACCAAAAGGGGAGGGCCAAAAATGGAAGACGTACTGGCTCGACAAACCCGGTCCCCGCCGACCCTGAGGTCAGGCGGAGGCCGGGCCGCTAATGCGCCGAGCGGCCGACCCGAGCACCGATTCCAATAAAGCGTGTGCGAACATGGGGCGGTTCCTACCAGATCGGTCGGCCCCCGAAAAGGTCCGCTGGCTCCCGATCTGGCCAGGGTGGCGCGGGGTACCCGCCGCATAGTGGTTTCTCCGGGGATTCCACCCTCGCCTTCGCGAAGGGCAAGCTTTTTGCCGGAAAATGCTCTAAGGAACCCTTGCATGAGCAGTCGGGTTGGGGCGCCGAAACATGCGCCGAGAGGAGCACCTGATGCCTAATTTATCGGATGCCGCCAAGGAGACCGTCCAGGACGCGCGCGATGCGCTCAAGGAATCCGGCAAGGCCGCGGCAGCGGCGTCGCCGGATATTGCCGCCGATCTGCAGGCCCTGCGGGACGATGTGGCCCGGCTGGCGCAGCAGATCGCCGGCATCTTTGCCGCCAAGGGCAGCAAGGCCTGGGACCGCGCGCGCTCGGGCGTGGACGACGCGATCGCGGATGTGGAGGATCGCGGCCGCGACGCTATCGATGGGGTACGCGAGGTCGGCGACAACATGGCGGCGGCGATCGACGAGTCGCTCAAGAACCGGCCCTATACGACGCTCGCGCTCGCGGTCGGAATAGGATTCCTGTTCGGCGCGACTTGGCGGCGCTAGGGCCTGGCGGCGATAAAGTTTTGGCGGCGCGACCGGATGGACATGGTTGAAGAATGGGCGACTGGCTCCGTCACATCGCGCTGAGCGCAAAGGCCAGGACCGGCTTTGGTCCTGCGCTCGTGGTCTGGTTCCTGATCGCCCTGGTGGCGCTGGCGCTGGCGCTCGGGTTTTTCTGCGCCGCCGCCTTCGTATGGCTGGCGAACCGCTACGACGGGGTGACGGCCGGCCTGCTGCTGGGGGGCGCTTTTCTGCTGGTGGCGATCATCGCGGCGATTGCGGGCTGGGTTACGCGGCTGCGCAATATCGGGCGCGCACGGCATGAGCTCGCGGCGCGCAGCCAGGCGGGCTGGCTCGACCCGAAATTCCTGGCGGCCGGGGTGGAGATCGGCCGCAGCCTCGGCTGGCGCCGGCTCGCCACCCTGTCGGCGGTCGGGGTTCTGGCCGCCGCCCTCGGCAAGGAATGGTTCGGATCAGGCGCGAAAAGATCCGAGGACCCTGACGGCGATTAATCCGGCACTCTTCCGAGCGGCGGAAAGGCGTCCGGGGTCCGTGCCAAGGCGGCGCGGGCGCGCCGCGTGTCCTCGTCCATGCAGCGCACCAGCTCCTCGATATTGGCAAACGCGAGTTCGTGCCTGATCCAGGCGATGAAAGCGACGTCGATCGCGCGTCCGTAGAGATCGTCGGCGAAATCGAACAGGAACACCTCCAGGAGAACGGTGCCGACATCGAACATGGGCCGCCGGCCGAAGCTCGCGACCCCGTCAAAGTGGCGCTCGCCGACCCCGACCCGCACCGAATAGATGCCGTGGCGCAATCCGCAGGCCGGGTCGAGCCGGATGTTGGCGGTCGGATAGCCGAGTTCGCGTCCGCGCTTGTCGCCGTGCACGACCTCTCCGCGCACGAACCAGGGATAGCCGAGCAGCGCGTTCGCCTCCTCGATGCGGCCGGCGACCAGGGCCTCGCGAATGACGCCGGAAGAGATGCGCAGGCCGTCGATCTCGACCGCCGGCACCACATCGACGGTGAAGTTTCGCTGCCGCCCGGCCGCGGCCAGCAGCTCCGGCGTGCCGGTTCGATTGCGCCCGAAACGGAAATCGAAGCCGACCACGGCGCCGGAAATTCCCAGCCGGTGCAGCAGGATGTCGTTGATGAAGCTCTCCGGCGCCGGCTCCGCCAAGGCGGCGTCGAACCGCAGCACGATGGCGCCCGAAAGGCCGGTAGCCGCGAACAGGCGCAGCTTGGCGGCCTCGTCGGTGAGGCGAAACAGCGGATCGTGCGGCCGGAAGAAGCTGCGCGGATGCGGCTCGAAGGTGAGGGCCGCGGCCGGCCTTCCGAGATTCTGGGCGCGGCTGCGGGCCGCCGCGATCACGGCCCGGTGGCCGCGATGCACGCCATCGAAATTGCCGATGGCGACGACGGCTCCCGCCAGCGCCGGGGGCGGCGGCTCCTCACCACGAACGACGGCGAACGGTTGCGGCGGTTGCGGGATTTCGGTCATCGGCTGCGGTTCGGGTGGCGGCGGGCGCCAGCGTTAATAGCAGGTGAATCGCCGGACGGGGCCCAAATCAAGAGCGTCCCGACGAGGTTTAAGCAAGTCCGCAATCGGCGATTAACCGGATGTTCAACGCGGTTTGCTAGTTCAGCCCGACTTTCGAAGCGCCCCGCGTGCATGCGGGCGTGGAGGGAATGATGGCCGTTGATCTGTCGATGCCGGTCCTGATTGTCGACGACTACAATACGATGATCCGCATCATCGGCAATCTCCTGAAACAGCTGGGATATCAGAACATCGACAATGCCAGTGATGGCGCCACCGCGCTCGCCAAGCTGCGTGCCGGGCGCTTCGGTTTGGTGATCTCCGACTGGAACATGGAGCCGATGAGCGGCTACGATCTCCTCAAGGAGGTTCGCGCCGACGCCAAGCTCGGTAAGACTCCCTTCATCATGATCACGGCCGAATCCAAGACCGAGAACGTCATCGCAGCCAAGCGCGCCGGGGTCAGCAACTACATCGTCAAGCCGTTCAACGCGCAGACCCTGCAGCAGAAGATCGCCGCCGTGTTTGCCGAGGAACCGACCCCGCCGCTGGCGGCCTGAGCCGCCGGCGGCCAAAGCCGCTGGCTCCCCGACCTACCAGACCAGGCGCAACGTGACGGCTTTGGGAACGAGCCCGGCCGCCGCGAAGATATCGTCGAGCGCCGCCGTGCTGGGGCGGTCGCGCCCGCCGAGCTCCTCGGCATGGATGCCGGCGGTG
The DNA here is from genome assembly GCA_036498625.1 of Xanthobacteraceae bacterium. Lineage (GTDB taxonomy): Bacteria > Pseudomonadota > Alphaproteobacteria > Rhizobiales > Xanthobacteraceae > VAZQ01. Next base: position 3,951 of record DASYFD010000066.1, read on the forward strand.
ACGAAGAGGCAGTCGATGCCGAACGCCGCGGCGCCTTTGAGGTCGGTGCGCACCGAATCGCCGATCGCCAGCAGGCGCGCGGGCTCGATGTCGCGGCCGCGCTCCGCGCGCGCCACCGCGAGCGCCTGCTGGTAGATCGGGCGGTAGGGCTTGCCGGCATAGAAGACATTGCCGCCGGCGGCGGCATAGAGATCGGCGATCGCGCCCGCGCAATAGACCAGCTTGTCGCCGCGCTCGACCACGATGTCGGGATTGGCGCACACCATGGGGAGGTCGCGTTCGCGCATGGCCGCGATCAGCGCGGCGTAATCCTGCGGGGCCTCGGTGGTGTCGTCGAACAGGCCGGAGCAGACCACGTAGTCGGCGCGCTCGATCGGCGCGAGCGGCGCGTCGAGACCTTCGAACATGGGCACGTCCCGCGGCGGACCCACGTGAAAGACGCGCTGGCCCGCGCGCGCCGCAATGACGGCGCGCGTGACGTCGCCGGAGCTGACGATGGCGTCATAGGCCGCGCGCGGAACCGCGAGCTCGTCCAGGGTCGTCATCACCACGGCGGCCGGCCGCGGCGCATTGGTGATCAGGACCACGGTCCCGCCCTGTCCGCGGAACCGGGTGAGCGCGCTGCAGGCGTCGGCGGATGCGACCAGGCTGTTGTGCACGACGCCCCAGACGTCGCACAGCACCACATCGTAGTCGGGTGCCAGGGTCGAGAAGTGCGGAGTGAACGGGGGCGCGGAAAGGGACATCAAGACCTTGACTGGAGTGCCCGGGCGCTACCGGCGCGCGGCGGTTGATCCAGATGAGTGCGCGAAACGGCGCGGCGGGTCAAACCCGGGAGCGTGCTGTGCCGGCTCGCGTCAGACGCGGCGGACCAGCCGGGTGAGCCCCGCCGATCGCAGCCCCTTGGTGGTATCGGAGCCCGGGCGGCCGTCCTTGCCTGCCGGCTGGTCGGATGCGGCGCTCTCGCGCGCCACCACGTCGTTGCGGTCGGCGACGCCCTGCAGGGCTTCGGCCCGCACCGGTCGCGGCGGAGAGAACAGGAATCCCTGGCCGAATTTCACGTCGTAATCGAGCAGATCGACCACCGAGCCCTCGCTCTCGATCCTCTCGGCAATGAGGTCGATCCCGAAGCGGGCAAGCAGATCCGGCAGATCGCCCGGGTGGATGTCGGCGGTAATGCCGCCGCGGTTGAGGATGAGATTGGCCCGCAGCTTGACGAAGCGGAAGCCGCGGCTGGCGAGCTCACGCGGCTCCAGGCGCAGGTCCGTCACATTATCCATGGAGAAATGGTAGCCGCACGAGCGCAGCGCCGCCAGGCTCTCGGTCTCGATCGGGCCGGCGCCGCGCAGGCCGCTTTGGGTGAACTCCAGCACCAGCGAGGGTGCGATCGCCCGGTTGGCGTCGAGAAACTCGAGCAGTTGCGGGAACACCACCGCGTCGGTCAGCGTCGCCACCGAGAGATTGCAGAATACGCCGACCTCGCGATTCTTGAGCAGCAGCCGGCGCAGAACCTGCACGCAACGGAACACGACCAGATTGTCGATCTTCGGCATCAGGCCGCCGGCCTCGGCCTGGGAGATGAACTCGGCCGCCAGCACCACATCGCCGCTCTGGGTGCGCAGCCGCGACATCGCTTCGTAGAAGCGGACCTTGCGCTGGGGCAGCGTCACGATCGGCTGCAGATGGAGGTCGATTCGGTTGGCCTCGATGGCATTGCGGATGGCCGCCAGCATGTCGCGGGCGGCGCTGGTGTCGGCCTCCGCGGGCGCGACCGCAACCGCCGGTGCGGCCGGTACCGGTGGGGCCTCGACCGCCGCCACCGGGGCGGCGGCAACGGCAGGCGCGGATGGGGCTTCGGCGGTGGCAGTGACGACAGGCATCGCCACCACGGTCGCGGAAGGCGCAGGCGCCGTCGCCGCCTGCGATTGCTCCGGGGCCGGCTCGGCCGCAACCGCTGAATGGTTGGTCGGAGCCGAGGCACTCGGCGACTGCTCGGCCTTGGCAGGCTCAAGCCTGGCGATCTCAGCTTGGGCCGGCTCCGGATAGACGCGCTCGGGCTTTGCCGCCGCTCGCCTCGAACGCTCCAGCTCGGCCCGCTCGATCTTGGATAGCTCGATCTCGCTCAATTGCGTCTGGTGGCTGGCGACCGTCTCGGCCAGCTGGTCGACCAGGGCGCCGAGCTCGCTGATCTCGACCGCCAGCGGCTCGATCGTCGCTTCGCCCTTGGTGAGGCTGCGCTCGACCCGGGCCTCGAGCGCCGCCAGCCGTCGCCCCATCTCGGCGAGCTGGCGCGCCAGATCCGCCCCGCCACGCGACAGCTCGGTGAGCTGGGGGCCGACCACGGAGCGCACGTTCATCCGGGTCGATACCGCATTGTAGAGCGCGAGCGCGGTGAGCGCGGCGATCGCCACGACGATCGCATCAGCGCCGGTGAAGCCGTAGCCGAAATAAACCACCGCGCCGGCGGAAGCCGCGATCACCGTCATGCAGACAGCGATGAAGATGGCACCGAGCCGCATAGAGATACCTGGGGCGAAACCGGGACAGGTCGACGT
>DASYFD010000067.1:0-26423 GCA_036498625.1 Xanthobacteraceae bacterium
GATCTGCCGGTTGACCTCGTTGATGCCTTCATCGCCCCCGGCCGCCAGATGCTCGTCGACGGTATCGCGCGCCAGTTCCTCCGGATTGGTCAGCATCGTGTAGCTCGGGATCGCCTTGATCTCGTCGCGGTCGTAGCCGTCCGCGATCAGATCCTCCTCGCGCTTGATGACCTCGTGGAAGCAGTAGCCGCAGTCGCGCAGCGAGCGGGCGAAGCGCGAGATGCCGAATTCCTCGGGCGGCACGCCCTCGACGCGCGCTTGCGCCACGGTCTTGCGGGTCACGACGGTCACGTCGTGCAGCATCGGAACGGACGCTTCGTCATCGTCGGGCCCGGCGGGCTCGCTAGGCGCGGGCGCGCCGGGCGCGGGCGCCGCCGGCGGAGCGTTGCCGGCGCCCGGAGCCGACTGCGCCACGAGCCCGCCCGCCGGCAGCTGCGGCGAGATCGCCGGCCGGAACGCGGGGTCGGGGCGCTCGCTGTGCGCCACGATCTCGATATCCGGATCGGCCACCAGCAAGGCGAACGCGTCGTCGGGCTGATCGAGATAAGTCTCGCGGCTCTCCTCCTCGCGCTCCTCCACCACACCTTGACGATGCCGACCTTGGACAAGAGCGCGTCCTTGATGAACGAATAGAGGATCAGGAAGCCGGGGTTCTGCTGCATGAACACATGGTTCACGTAGTCGGTTTCCTGCTCGGCGGCGGCGACGTCCTCCGGGCCGAAGGCCTCGAAGCGGACCACGTCGTCGCTGCCGGCGAAAATCTCCATCAGCGAGGGCATCAAACCGTCGATGGTGTCGGCCACGTCGGTCGAGACCGCGCGCGAGCGGCCCTCCTGGGCCGGCATGTCGCGGCTCATGTCGCCGTTGTAGTAATCCATGGCATGGGCGCGTTCGGCCGAAAGCTTGGAGGCGCGCATGGCGGCGAGCGCATCCAGCTTCTCGGCCGTGAGCATGGCCTTGAGCTCGGACGTCGACATTTTGGGCATCGGTGGGGAGCCTGATGTTGGAGGTGCGGTTGTAGGATGGGTTGAGCGGCTTCGCGAAACCCATCGGCGGCGGTTGATGGGTTTCGCATAGCCCGCGGAGACGGGCGTAAACGCCCTTATGCGCTCAACCCATCCTACAACCGCGACAGCCGACGCAAAAAAGCCCGGCGCGGTTTCCCGCCCGGGCACACTTCGTGAGTTTCAATTTCACGAATAGTCTGATTTGCAGAATCGTGTCAAGCGACTGGCGCAGATGAAAGCCGGGCGCGCTCTTGCGCACAAAAAAGCCGATCGCAGGGCCAGCCCGGGATCGGCGCACACTTCGTGAGTTTCAATTTCACGAGTAGTCTGATTTGCGCAATCGTGTCAAGCGCGCGGCTTCCGGCCACCGCAGCCGCAATATGGCGCCCAAATCGGCACTAGCCGCCGCCGCGATTCTCCATCATACTGTTGTCATGGCAAAATCTCCTCGCGTCACCTTCAAGCCCAATCGAATCGCCGAGGGCGACTGGCAAATCCAGGCGAGCTGCCCCGGGGTCGAGACCAAGTTCATCGGCGGCTTCAAGAGCAAAGCCGAGATCGACGAATGGCTGGCGGGCGACGGCAAGATCAAATGGCTGCGGTCGCAGGGCTACGCGAAGTGATCCTGGCGGGTCGGAGCACGCGCTCCAGGCCCGGCTAGGCGATCGGCCTGTTCGAGGACACTGCCCTTCCGGCGCATGAGGCCCTCGCAGGCGAGTGGCGCCGGTCCGCGATGCGGCATACAATTCTAAAGAGTGCATCGACGACGAGAAACCGGACCATGACCTGGCATAATTTCCGCGCGATCTGGATCAGTGCTTGCGGCAGCGCCCTGCTTTTGCTCGCGGCGTGCCCCGGCCCCGCCGGCGCCCAGACCACGGTCGACATGGAGCTGCTGCTCGCGGTCGACGCTTCCGGCAGCGTCGATGCGACCCGCTTCGAGCTGCAGCGACGCGGCTATGTGGCGGCGTTCCGCAGCCCGCAGGTGCTGCAGGCGATCGCCGGCGGCGGCAAGCAATCGATCGCGGTCTCGATGTTTCAGTGGACCGGCCCGCAGCTGCAGGCCGAGATCGTGCCCTGGACCGTGATCAAGGATGAAGCCTCCGCCAACTCGGTGGCCGCCCTGATCGAGACCACGCCGCGCAAGCTGTTCAGCGGCGGAACCTCGATCTCGGGTGCCATCGACACCGCCATGCGCTGGTTCCGGCAGAGTCCGTTCAAGGGCGAGCGGCGCGTGATCGACATCTCGGGCGACGGCGCCAACAATCGGGGCCGCAGCGCGGCCAAGGCCCGCGACGAGGCGGTCGCCGCCGATATCGTCATCAACGGGCTGCCGATCCTCGCCTGGGAGCCGGACCTCGACTACTACTACAAGCAGAACGTGATCGGCGGTCCCGGCGCCTTCATGGTGGTGGCCAAGGACTTCGATACCTTTGCGGACGCCATCCTCAAGAAGCTGATCATCGAGATCGCGATGGACGGGCGAGCAAAGCCGCCGGAGCGCGAGCACGCCGCGAACGCTCGTTTCGCGGCGGCGATACAGTACAAGAAGTAAGCTTGGCCGAGCCGCGCGGTCCGGATTCCGAGCCCAAAGCGGCCCTGATTTTCCGCTGCGATCAGCCCTGTTGTGTCCGCGCCAGCGTGTGTAAAATGGTCTCCTCGATCACAATTTTTCATCACATCCGGCGAAGGGGAATACGATGGACCGATTGACCATGGGCGCGCTGGCGCTGCTCCTGGGACTTGCGCTGCCGGCCGGCGAGGCCGGCGCCGCGGAGATCAAGGTGCTAAGCACCGGCAACATGCAGTCGATCCTGGGGGCGCTCACCGCCGACTTCGAAGGCGCAACCGGCCACAAGCTGGTGATCGAATACGGCTCCACGCCCAAGATGAAATCCCGCATCGAGGCCGGCGACGCCGCCGATCTCACCATCAATGAACGTTACGTGCTCGACGACCTGCTCAAGCAGGGCCGGGTGGAAGCCGGCACGCTGGTCGACCTGGCGCGCTCCCCGATCGGCGTCGGCGTGCGCGCCGGCGCGCCCAAGCCCGACATCAGCTCGCCCGAGGCCTTCAAGCGCGCGCTGCTGGCGGCCGACAGCATCGCCTATCCGGACCCGAGCGGCGGCGCGCAGGACGGCGTCTATTTTTCCGGCCTCATCATGCGCATGGGCATCGCCGACGAGCTCAAGCCCAAGATCAAGCTTACCCAGGGCGGCGACGCCGCCGCCCAGGCGGTCGCGACCGGCAACGCGCAGATCGGCGTGGCGCAGAAGCGCAACTTCAACACCCTGAAGGGCGTCGAGCTGCTGGAGCCGTTGCCCGACATTCCGGGAATCAAGTTCCTCATGGTGGCGGGCGTGGTCAGCGGCACCAAGCAGCACGACGCGGCGGTGGCATTCGCCAAGTTCCTGTCCTCCTCCGCGGTCGCGCCGGTGATCGTGGCGAAAGGCATGGAGCCTTACGCCAAGCTGCCGTAGCGCTGTCCTGTGATTCTCCAACGCCATAGGATGGGTTGAGCTCTGGCGAAACCCATCCAAGACGGCTGATGGGTTTCGCATAGCCCGCTCAACCCATCCTACAGAAGATGAAATTCCTCGCGATAGTCACGCTGGTATCCCTCGCCGCCCTCACCACGGCCGCGCACGGCGCCCCCTGCCCCGGCAATGCCGACGCGCTCGGCACCGCGCGCGTGCTCGACGTGGATGCGGCCGCCACGCCGCGCGTCGGCCGCAAGCAGTTTCCCCAGACGCTGCCGCTCGCCCCCAAGGAAGTGGTGCTCACCTTCGACGACGGACCGTGGCCTGGCACCACGGAGCGCGTGCTCGATGCGCTGCGGCAGGAATGCGTGCGCGCCACCTTCTTCCTGATCGGCCGCAACGCCCAGGCACATCCGGCGCTGGCGCGGCGCGAGCTCGCCGAAGGCCACACCGTCGGCTACCACAGCTTCTCGCACCCGATGCTCGACCGAATGCCGATCGCGGGCGCGCAGGCCGATATCGACCGCGGCATCGCGGCGGTCGAGGGCGCGCTCAATGGGCAGGCCGGGCGTCCGCCGGTGACGCCGTTCTTCCGCTTTCCCTACTTCTCCTCCACCCCGCCGCTCCTTGATTGGCTCGAGCGCCGCCACATGGCGGTGTTCGGGGCCGACCTGTGGGCGAGCGACTGGAACCCGATGTCGCCCGACCAGGAGCTTCGCCTCATTCTTGAACGGGTCGAGGCAAGCCGCGGGGGAATCATATTGTTTCACGACACCAAGGCGCAGACCGCCGCCATGCTGCCGGCCTTCCTGCGCGCCCTCAAGGCGCGCGGATTTTCGATCGTGGATGCAGCCGACGCCGGGGCGCGTCCGCGTTCGCCGTAGCGATTTGGCACTCCCGAGCCTCACACCACCCGCGACAACCCGCCATCCACATTGATGGCGGCGCCGGTGATGTAGGAGCCGGCATCGGAGGCGAGGAAGCAGGCCAGGTTCGCGAACTCCTCGGCCCGGCCGGGACGCCCGAGCGGGATCTCCTTGCTGCGCTGGCTCATGTATTCCTGCAGGCTCACGCCGGTGCGGGCGGCGGCGCGCACATGCTGGTCGGCCTCGATGAAGCCGATCAGCAGGGCATTGACCAGGACATTGAACGGCCCGCCCTCGCCGGCCAGCAGCTTGGTCAGCGCCATGCCGGCGGCGCGGGTCACAGCGGTTGGACCCCCGCCCGGGCGCGGCGCCTTGGCGCCGATATTGAGCGTGTTGATCACGCGTCCCCAGCGCCGCTCTTTGAGCTGCGGCCACACCAGCCGGGTCAGCCGGATGGCGGCAAACAGCTTCTGATCGAAATCCTCTCGCCAGATCTCGTCGGTGATCTGCTCGAACGGCGCATTGCGGGACACCCCGGCATTGTTCACCAGGATATCGATCTTGCCGAAGGCCGCCATGGTCTCGTCAAAGGCGCGCCGCACGTCGGGAACGAGCGCGACGTCGCCCTGCACCGCGAGGACGCGCCCGCGCGCCGTCGCCCCGATGCTGGCAAGCGCCTGGTCGAGGCCCTCGCGTCCGCGCGCCACGATGGCCACATCGGCGCCTGATGCCGCAAACCGGGTCGCGACCGCGAGCCCCACGCCCTTGCTCCCGCCGGTGACCACCGCCGCCCTGCCCGCAAGACTGATTTCCACTTTCCCCTCCCTGGCTCGCCCGCCGATTTGTCATTATACCGCTGCTCGGTGCGTTCTCCCCGCATCATGAACGCGAACCAGATATTTCAACGGAGACCCTCAGTATGGTCGAGGCCGCGACATTGGGCGCCGCTTGGCGCCCGCAGCAAGAGATCGAGCTGGTGGCCGGAACACCGGCCGGCGGCGGACAGGACCGGCCGGCGCGCGTGCTGATCGATCTGCTCAAGGGTCTGGTCGAGGTTCCGATCAAGCTCACCAACATCGCGGGCAGCGGCGGCGGCAATGCCTGGGATTATCTGGCGCAGCATCCCGGCAATCCGCACATCGTGGCGATCAATTCGCCCACCATCATCACCAACCGGCTCCTGGGCGAGAGCACGCTCGCGTTTGCCGCGCTGACGCCGCTCGCCAATCTCTACACCGAATACCTGGTGTTCGTGGTCCGGCCGCAAACCGCGATCGCGAACGCCCAGCAGCTCTTGACCCGGCTCGGCAACGATCCGGGCGGCATCCGGATCGCATTTGCGACCGCCATCGGCAACATGAACCACATGGCGCTCGCCAAGATCACCCAGCAGGCCGGCGGCGACGTCACCGCATTGCGCACTGACGTGTTCGATTCCGCGCGCTATGCGGTCGCCCATGTGGTCGAGGGCCATGCCGATCTCGCCGTCATCACCGCCACCAGCGCGGTGCCGGAGCTCGAGTCCGGCGCTCTCACCGCCATTGCGGTCAGCGCGCCGGCACGCATGACCGGCCCGTTCGCGCAGGTCCCGACCTGGGGAGACCTCGGCATCGATTGCGTGGTCGGCACCTGGCGCGGCGTGATCGGGACGCGCGGCATGACGGCCCCGCAGATCGCGTTCTGGGAGAACGCGCTGCTGGCCGCGGTCGGTGGTGATGCCTGGCGCGGCGAGCTCGCACGTCACCACTGGGTCGACACCTATCTGGGCGCCGCCGCCACGGCGGCCTTTCTCGAGCGCGAGCGCGGCACCATGCGGGACGCGCTCGCGGCGCTTGGGCTGCTGGCCGAATCGGCCGCGTAAGGCGCCCGCGCGCAGGAGCGACGCTCCCGCCGGAACTGCGTACTAATACCACCAGCCCGGCAATGGTCCGCGCCGGCGCCCCGCTGTGCCGGACAAAAGCCGGCATCAAGGGCCATTCTCACCTGTGCGCAGCGCTCACGGCGCCCTTCTCGCAACCGATTCGAGCCGATATGCTGGCCGGCGGGCAGCGGAGCAACCTTGATGAGGGCATCATGAGATCTGGCCTGCGCAGGTCGGCGTACCACCGGGTGATCGGGATCGGGGCTCTGGCCGCCGTCGGGTGGCTCGGCGCCGGCAGCGCCGGCGCGCAGCTGCCGCAGAACAGGCCGATACCGGAGAGCTCGTCGCAGGACCGGGTCTGGTGCGAGAACCGGCAACGCACCTTTGCGGCCGACCTGCGCATCAACGGCTGCACTGCGCTGATCGAGTCCGGCAACCTGACCCGCAGCGATCTCGCCGTGTCCTACAACAACCGCGGCGCCGCCTATCAGGAGCGGCACGACCTCGATCATGCGATCGCGGACTACGACGAGGCAATCAAGCTGCATCCCGCCTACGCGCCGGCCTACAACAATCGCGGCAATGCCCATCAGGCCAAGGGCGACATCGACGCCGCCATCGCCGACTACAGCGATGCGATCCGGTTCGACTTCAACTTCGTCCAGGCCTTCAACAACCGCGGCAAGGCCTATCAGATGAAGGGCGACATCGATCGCGCCATCGCGGACTACAATGCGGCGATCAATCTCAATCCCAATTTCGCCCTGGCGTTCATCAACCACGGCGACGCCAACCTGCTCAAGGGCGACCTCAACCGCGCGCTTGCCGACTACAACGAAGGCATAAGGCTCGACGCCAGGTCGGCGAGCGCCTTCAACAACCGCGGCACCGCTTATGGCAGAAAGGGCGACCTCGAGCATGCGCTCATGGATTTCGACGAGGCGATCCGGCTCGATCCCACCTACGGGGCGGCCTTCCGTAATCGCGGCCTCGCCTATCAGCGCAAGGACAACCTCGCGCACGCCATGATGGATTTCAACGAAGCCATCCGGCTCGATCCCAAGGATCCGCAGAGCTACACCTCCCGGGGCAACGCCTATCAGGCCAACGGCAATCTCGAGGGCGCGCTCGCGGACATCAACGAGGCGATCCGGCTCGACCCCAAATACGCCGGCGCCTTCCAGAACCGCGGCGACCTGCAGGAGGCCAAGGGCGACTTCGACGCCGCGATCGCGGACTACAGCGAGGCGATCCGGATCGATCCCCGCAACCCCAGCGGCTATCGGGCGCGCGGCTTCGCCAACTTCTACGCCGCCCGCTACGGCGCCGCCATTGCGGATCTGGCGCGCGCGGTCGCCGACAAGCCGGCCGATGCCTATCCGGCGCTCTGGCTCTACCTCGCGCGCACCCGCGCCGGCGACCAGACGGCGGCAGCCGAGCTCGCCGCCAATGCCCGGCAGCTCAAGCCGTCCGAATGGCCCTACGCGGTGGTGGAATTGTATCTGGGGCAGCGAACCGCGGAGGCGACGCTGGCGGCGACCGCGAAGCCCGACGAGCGCTGCGAGGCGCAATTCTACGTGGGCGCCTGGCAATTGCTACGCGCCGATCGCCCGGCCGCGATCGAATCGCTCAAGACCGCCGCGAGCACCTGCCCGAAGGATTTCGTCGAATCGACCGACGCGCAGGCGGAGCTCAAGCGGCTGGCGCAGTGAGCGGCGCTGCACCGGTTGCGCGCGCCGCGATTTGCGTGGGCCGCGGAGCAAAGCCCGCAGGATGGTGCGGCTGCGGCCAGTCAGCGCCGTGATGCTTTCAGCACTCCCGACGCAGCTGAGGCGTGGACTGCGGACTCTGCTGGGAGTGTAGGTGCCGAGGCCCTGCCCTATCCGGCGATGGCGCGAGACGGGCTCAAGCCCGGCTACTGCTCACGCGATGCGCTGCCGACCGGCATGGGCGGACGCGGGGCTTCGCCGGCGAGCGACGGCGTGCCGACACCAAGCAGATCGGGCACTTGCTTGAAAATCGAGAACAGGCCCGTGTGCAGGCCTGCCGGGGACTCCGCCTCAGGCATCGCGGTTTCTGACGGTGGCGGCAGCGGGTCAACGGTGGCAAGCCGGCGCGGCTGGACCTCGACAGCGGCAGGCGGCGGCGGAAAATCGACTTGGTGCGGCAGGACATCGGCCGGTGCAGGAGACGCAGAGCCTGCGGTGGCCACGCCCTTTCGGATCGGCGCATCGGCCGGCGTCGGCCGGTCGGCGTCGAAATTGGCGAGCGCGGCTCGCGCCAAAGCTTCAGCGGATTTCTCGCTGCGGGCGTTCGTGCCGGCCTTGCCGTCCTTGGGCGCCGGCACCGCCAGGGCGGCCTTCTCGGCCTTTCGTGCGGGTTGGGCAGGAGGACCATCCGCAACCGGCTTCGGGGCGCGCTGCCCATCGACGGCGGCGGTTGCCGGAGCCGGCTGGGCCGGAAGGCGTGCCACCTCGCCGGCATTCGGAGCCGCCGATACGGCGACGGGCGCCAGCTTGGCAGAGGGAAGCGGGCTTCCGAGATACGCAATGAGATAGCCGCAGAGCGCAGTGGCAAGGCCGGCGGCGATGATCTCGACAAACTTGGCAAAAAAGCGCGAAAGGTAGGAAGTCTCGGTCAACTCGGGTAGCATGCCAATCCCCATCCGACGGAACCCTGGGAACCTGAGCAATCCCTTCCGGCGAATTGAAGGCGCCCGCGACGACAAAATGTGGCGATAGCGCGGAGAATGTGGAGCCCACGTGTCGGGTCAATAGTTGTTTGTGTTTGGGTAGGCCGGATGAAACCGACGGGGGGCGACGCGCCACCTGTGGCGCAATCCGGGAATCGCGGCGCGGCCGTTCCCGCATTGCGCGGGGTTTATCATCGGGCGGCGCGTTGCGCCGACCCGCTGGCTCCATGCGGGCTACGGCGGCCCGCGTCCCGACGGCGCGTCAAGCGCCCCAATCTACCTTGCTATAGTTGCCGGCGAGCGCGGGGTCGTGCACGTGACGGACCGGATCATACGCGACGCGCGGCGAGCGGTCGTATTTCCAGTTGTCGTTGATCTCGCGGAAATGCCGGTAGGAGAACCGCGCCGTTACCGGCAGCGCGGCGATCCAGCGCTTGATGTTGTGGGCGCACCACTGCGCGCGCTCCGGACAGCGCGCCGGCACCACCGCCCATTTCGGCGGGCAGCGGTCGGCGACGGCCGGCAGCACGCCGAAGCGCCTGCTGTGCAGCGGACGCAGGATGTGCTCGAAATCCCTGTGGCGGATCGGCGCCTGGTCGGTGGCCGTGCGGGTGAGGCCGGCGATTCCCGGCACCCAGGCGCCGCGATAGCGCACGATCCCGAAGGGCGAGCGCTCGGCCGCCTCGAATGCACCGGCGTCGCCATTCGACACCACCAGCTCGTCGATGTCGGCATTCATGACGCTTCTGGCGCGCGCGAGGAAGCAGCGGCGGGCGTGCTCCCAGGCGCCGTTCTGGCAGTAGTCCGAGTCCCAAAACCGCTTGGCGTCGAGGCCCTGCGGCCCGTATTTGAACGGCCAGGACACTATCGCGCCGGCGATTCCGGAAACCGCCGCGATCGCGGCGGCGAGCTCGCCCGGCCCATAACGGGTCGAGGCATTGTCGTAGATCAGCACCGCATCGGCGCCGTGGATGTCGCGGTGGTAGCGGATCCAGTCCTGGATCCAGTCGAGCCGGTTGTTCCTCGACAGCGTGAACAGCACGCGCCGGCCGTGGAACAGGGCGCAGCGGTTGGGGCGCGGCGTCAGCACGAAATCGCCGAGCTCGCCCGCGAGCGTCAACCGCTCGGTGCCCGGCGGCACCGCAATGCGGACCTGGGCATGGCGGTCCATCTCGCGGATGCGCAAGTGGCAGGGCGTGCCGGACGGCAACGCCGTCGCCCGCATGCGCGCGAGCGCCGGCCGCAGGTTCAAGAGCGGCGGCCCGAGCGCCACCACCTCGCGCCCGGCGGCATCGAAGAACGCGTCGTAGAACAGCGTATCGAAATCGTATTTCTCATCGAAGCCGTCGATCCGGAACGCCGGCGGCCGCAGCGGCTGGCGCCGCGGCGCGTCGCCGCTCAGCAGCACCGGCGCCGGCGTCAGCAGCGGCACGCGGACGGGAGCGCCGGCGATGGGCGGGCGAGAAACAGTCGCAGTGTCGATCACGGCAAACATGTGGGCCCGGTGCCGGCAAGATGGGGTTGATCCATCATAGCGGAGGTGCGGCTGGAGCAACGAGGCGAAACGAATTAACAATAACGCACACTGACTCCCTCATCCTGAGGAGGCCGGCTCTTGCCGGCCGTCTCGAAGGATGTAGCCCGGGCCGCGCCGCGCACGCGTCCATGGTTCGAGAGGCGCGGGCGTTGCCCGCGATCCTCACCATGAGGCCGCAGGATTCAGCTACGCGCCCAGGAACGCCATTCCGACCTTGAGCATTACCCCGGGCGCGGCGCGTGGCGCCTGCGCCATGGCGCGCGCCGTATAGGCGAAGGCCTGGCCGTAGCAGTGGAAGCGCACCGCCTGGGCGGCCGCATAGGCCGAAAGATGCACTTCCGCGGCTGCCCGCAGCGCGCTCACGCTGCTCTTCGACAGGTTCGCCACAATGGCGGGATCGGTGAACACACGCTCGGCGGCGGGAAGAAAGTCGGCGGGCGAGCGCGCACGCGCCGTCATGGTGCCGGCGTCATGCACCCGATAGTCCAGCACATGCACCGCGGCATAGCGGATGTCGCCGAGTGCAGCGAGCCTGCACCAGCAGTGCCAGTCCTCGCAGAACCGCAGCGTCTCGTCGAAGCCGGCGCAGGCCGCGAACGCCGACGCGCGCACGATCATGACGCCGCCATTGACGATGAAATTGCCGGCCACCAGACGCTCGAGAATGCGGCCCGAGGGCTTGGCGCGGCCACGCCACGCCCGCCGGATGCCGATCGCCCGGCCCGCTTGGTCGATACGATCGTAGTCGCCATAGACGGCGATCGCCTCGCCCGCCGTTCCGGCCGCGGCGAGCAGCGCCGCGATGGCGCCGGGGCGCAGCCGGTCATCGGCGTCGAGGAACATCAGCCAGTCGCCGGTCGCCACGCGCGCGCCGGTGTTGCGGGCCGCTGAGACGCCGGTCGCGGCGCTGCACAGCAGGCGGACGCGCGGATCCGCGAAACCCTTCACGATGTCGCGGGTGCCATCGGTCGAGCCGTCGTCGACCACCAGAATCTCGCAAACCTGCGGCGCGCGTGCACTCTCGATCGCCTCGGTGATATAGCGCCCACCATTGCGGACCGCGATGATGATGGAGACCGGCATGGCTATCCCCGAACCAGGGCACGCGCCCGAGAGCCCGCCAGATAAGGACGCAAGAGCGCCGTCAGCGAGGAACGGACATGGGCGATGTCGAGCGCATAGGCGGTTCCCCCATAGGCGAGCGCGCCGGCGAGGAACACCGCGCCCAGCGCCAGCAGGCCGGAATTGCCGACCATGAGCTTGGCGCCGGAAGCAGCCGCCGCCAGCGCCACGGTGGCCGCCAGCACCCGGACCAGGCGCGCGGCAGGAAACGGCATGGCGAAAGCGCGCCGCGAGAGCACCCAGCCGATGAGCAGACCGGTCGCTTCGGTCAGCACGGTCGCGATCGCGGCGCCGACCAGGCCGAATTCATAGGCCAGCACCGCCATGAACACGACGCCGACGACCAGGATCAGCGTGTCCTCCAGGACCTGGAGCAGCGGCCGCTCCGCGATCTGGAAGCTGAGCTGGAGATAGAACTGGTTGAAGGCGCCGAACAGCCGGGCGGTGACCAGCAGCGGAAGCAGGAGCGGCACGCCAGCGCGGAACTGCGGGCCCAGCATCACCGAGGCGAACACGTCGGCGGAAACCGCGAGCCAGACCGCGACCGGCGCGATGACGGCCAGCAGCAGCTCCGCATTCTCGTTGAGCCGCGCCCGCGCACTCGCCGGGCCCTCGCTTGCCAACGTGCGGAACACGACCGGAAAGGCAGCCGAAGCGCAGCTTGCCGCCAGGATGACGATGAATTGCCGCGCCAGGTCGGCCGACACGCCGTAGAGGCCGGCGGCCTCCGGTCCCAGCAGATAGGCCACCACCAGGCGATCGCCGGCGCTATAGAGCGCAAACGACAGGCCGCCGATCGAGAGCGGCAAGCCGTAGCGCACGAATTGCGCGATATGGTCGCGCTCGATCCATTGCATCGGGGCGCCGGTGCCGATGCCGGTCTTGAACAGGCCGCCGATCAGGAAGCTCGCGGCGACCGCGACCAGAAGCCCGAGGCTGCCGCCGCCGAGCTTGATCGCCGCAAACCCGAAGGCAAAGCCGAGGCTGCTGCGCAGCACGGCCACCAGGGTGAACCGCGCCGGCTGAAGCTTGGCACGGCGCAGCTCCTGGCCGATGTCGAAGGCGCTCATGGTCAGCGCCATGAAGATCGCCGCCGCCAGCATGCGCGCATCCATGCCGGGCCGCAGCACCAGCAGCAAGAGCGGCGCCAGCACGGCGACCACAAGCGTGGTGGCCCCATAGGTGACAATGGCAGTGCCGCGCAGATCGATCGCCGCCGAAGTCGCCTGATAGCGCAATATCGAAAGTCGGATCCAGGTGAAGAACAGGGCCCCCACCAGGCCGGCGACGCTCATGCCGATGATGTATTCGCCGTATTCCGCCGGGCTGAGCAGATGGGTATACAGCGCCACCGCCAGAAAGCCGATGGCCGCCGGCGCCATGTAGGCGCACAGGTACATGAAAACGGAGCGGTTCAACATTTGGCAGAAAAGTCCAGGTCGTCGTCGCCCACGCCCAATTTAGTTGCTGGCTATCGCGCGGAGAAGCGGTAATGCCCTACGTTGTTAATGGCGAAGGATCTGCCGGAGCTCGTGTGCCGCCGCGTTAAGGTAAATGCAGGGGTGGGATCCTCGCCCCTCGACGTTCAGTCCCAGCGGAGGCCTGTTCAGCGATATTCTTCGTAAATAATGCCGAACTCGGCGGCGATGCGGCCGGCACCGCGCGCCGCCTCGATGAGGCTGCCGACGGCCGCGCAGCGGCCGCGGAAGACCGCGAGCGGCAGCGACGCCATGCCGTAGGCCATGAGCCCGACGCCTTTGAGCCAACGGCGCATCGTGCGACCCGTGCCGCGCGCAAATCTCCGGTCGATCCGGGTGCGGTCGGTGCCGTTGCGAAATCCCCGGCGAAGCAGCCAGGCAACGCTGGTGCGCGACCGCGGAACCGTCTCGCGCACGCGCGCTTCATCGGCCCAGGCAAAGGAACGCCCATCGCGGCGGCAGCGGGTGAAGAAGTCGAAGTCGCTGCCCCCCGTGAAGGCGAATGCGTTCGAGAACGGCTCGTCGAGATAATGCGCCAGCACGTCGCGCCGGATCAGCATGTTGCCGGCGCCATAGATCATGTCCACCCGGCCGCTCGGATAGCGGCGCGGCTCATAAAGTCCGCTGGCGGACAGCCAATGCCCGGAATCCTCGAACACCGGAAATACCGGCCCGCCGACGATGTCGGCCCGGTTCGCAACCGCAGCCTCGATCATGGCGGTGAGCCAGCCGGGTTCCGGGTATTCGTCGTCATCGAGCACCGCCACATAGTCGGGCTTGGAGCCGCAGGCGCCCGCGAATGCCCGGTTATAGGCGTAGGTCTGGCCGCGCCTGGGCTCGACGATGCAGGTCAAGGGGAACGGAAACGCGCGCATCACGGTGCGCACCACGGCCTCGCCGGCCCGCTCTTCCGCATCATTCTCGACCACGAGAACCGAGAGCTTGCCCCGGTAGGTCAGCCGGCCGACATGCTCGAGCAATTTCCGCAGGCCTTGCGGGCGGCGGAAAGTCGGTATGCAGAGCGTGACCGCAGGCCAACCCGGCTGGCTCATGTCAATATTGCCTCGGCGCCAAAACTGCGCGCCATGGATACGCGCCTTGAATAGCTGGATGGACAACTTGCACGGCCGGCATGCCGGCTCAATGGATTCCGCCGATCGAAGTAAATTGGACAACGCCCGAGAGAAGTGGTTAACGCGCGGCCCCGCCATAACCTTAACGCTGCAAGCAAGTTGACTCGAAAGACCCGCTACTTATCAATCAGGCAACCTCAGGCCCGCAGACGGAACAAGCCCATTTCCATCAAAGACACATTGCGCGACTATCTGGCATTGGCGCTGTTCCTGCCGGCCTTGCCGTTCATGCGCTTCGCCGGCCCGCGGCGTGCCCACCTGCACGCAGTGCGCGGCTTGCTCGATCAGGCCGGCCTCTGCGTCATCAAGCGTCATTACCACGAGCCGGTCTACCAGGCCGAGGACATCATTCGCGATCCGGCCGCGCCGCGGAAGCTGGCCGGCATCGACTGGAATCTCGATGGGCAGATGAATCTGCTCAAGAGCTTCACCTTCGGGGAAGCTCTGCGCTCGCTCGAGGGCCGCAGCCATGGCGGGCGCACCTTCAGCTATCAAAACGACATGTTCGGTCCGGGCGATGCCGAAGCCCTCTACTCCATGATCCGGCATTTCAAGCCGCGCCGGTTGATCGAGATCGGCTGCGGACAATCCACCTTGGTGGCGCATTTCGCCATTGCGGACGCGATGCGGGAAGATGCCGAATATCGCTGCCGCCACATCTGCTACGAGCCGTTCGAAAATCCCTGGCTTAGCGATCTCGGCGTCGAGCTCAAGCGCGAGCGGATCGAAGCGGCCGATCTCACGCTGTTCCGCTCGCTCGAGGCCGGCGACATCGTGTTCATCGATTCGTCCCACGTGCTGCGGCCCATGGGCGACGTCGAGTTCGAGTTCCTGCACATCCTGCCGATCCTGCCGGCGGGCGTGGTCGTGCATGTCCACGACATCTTCTCGCCCCGGGATTATCCGGCGAAGTGGCTCACCGAAGATCG
The DNA here is from genome assembly GCA_036498625.1 of Xanthobacteraceae bacterium. Classification (GTDB taxonomy): domain Bacteria; phylum Pseudomonadota; class Alphaproteobacteria; order Rhizobiales; family Xanthobacteraceae; genus VAZQ01. Next base: position 15,106 of record DASYFD010000067.1, read on the forward strand.
ACGCTTCTGGAACGAGCAATATCTGCTCGAGGCTTTCCTCTCGTTCAACAGCGAGTTCGAGATCATCTGCGCGCTGAACGACCTGATGCATCGCGGCTCGGCGCCGTTCCGGGCGGCATTTCCGCTGCTCGCCGAATTCGGCCTGCATCCGTTCGTGGGCTCGTTCTGGCTGCGCCGGAAGAGCGCAGTTTCGTAGCCCGGATCGCCGCACGGCTGCTCGCGCATTGTCTTTCGCTCCATGCGGGCTACAGAACAGCCCCTCACACCACCCCGTGCTGCGGATAATCGATCCGCCGGTGAAATGCGCCGCCGCCGGTCTGGCGGTCGAGCGTCATGGCGAGATAGCGGAACGCGTCGGCGGCGTGCGAGGTCCAATCATGCACCGGGTGCGGGCGCAGCACGGCGTGCTTGTCGTCGTGCTCGGCGCGGTAGAGCGCCAGCGCGTCGAGGGCGCGGCCGCATTTCCTGGCATCGAACCAGCAGCGCGGAATGACCATGCGCACCGCGTTGATGCCGTCCTCGATGCGGTGGATGGGGGCGAGCGTGATGCCCTTGAGGCCGAGGCTGCTGAGCACCTCGAGCCGGCTCTTGCCGGTGCCGAGCTCCTTGGCCTTGGCGTCGTGGGGCACGATGTGGCCCGCATAGGCATAGGGCTTGCCCATGAGCTCGCGCGCATAGTGGCCGAGATCCACGCCGGAGGCCTCGTAATAATCGATGATCCGGATCTCGCGACCGACCATCTGGGCAAACCAGATCGCGGTCGCGTCGCGGATGCCGAGGTCCCAGGCGGTCCACACCAGAGCCGCCGGATCGTAGGGCACGCCGGACACGCGGCCGTCGGTCTCCGCCTGCCGCATCAGCGCGCCGTAATAAGCGCCGGTCACCGCTGCGTCGAACGAGCATTCGAACTCCTGCGCATATTGCGCCTCGGAGAGATCGCGCCGCGCCAGCACCAGCTCCTGTGGCGCGATCAGGCCGGTCTCGCTCGCCTTGAGCATCAGGGAGAACCAGCCGAGCTCGGACTGGGAGCGGCGCCACATCTCGAAGAAAGCATTGCGGCCCTTGGGGGTGCCGATGAACACCGCCCAGCCCTCCCGGTCGGCGAGCGCCGGCCGGATGATCTCCGACCAGACGCGCGGGTCCATGTCGGCATATTCATCGAGCACCACGCCGTCCAGATAGATGCCGCGCAAGGCATCCGGATTGTCGGCGCCGAACAGCCGCACCTGGCCGCCATTGGGATAATCGACGCGCAGCTCGGTCTCATGCACGCATGCCCCGATATCACGCGCGGGCGCCATGGCGGCGCGCACATAGTCCCAGGCCACTTGCTTGGATTGCCGCAGAAACGGCGACAGATAGGCATAGCGCGGGCGCAGCTTTTGGCTCAGCAGCGCGCCACGGTGCAGATCCTGCACGCAGGCAACGGTCTTGCCGGCGCGGCGATGGGCGACGATGCAGGCGAAACGTTCGCGGCGAGCGTGGAACGCACGGAATTGCGGGCGCGCCCGATATTCGATATCGACGCCGACCTCGGCCGACGTCTCGTCCGCGAAGTAACCCGCGAAGTAATTCTCGAAGCGCGTGTCGGGCGGCTGCACTAGTCGTCGCCTTTCCAGCGGAACACGACTCGCCTCGGCTCTTCGGCACCGGTGCCGGCGCCGGCCGCAGCGGTCGGCGTCTTGCCGTCGATGCGATCGAAGATTTCCTTGATGGCGGAAAGGTCGCCGTCGATCGCCTTGCGCACCAGATTGTCGACGATGCGGCGCAAGTTCGGCACCTCGGCATCGGGCGCGGTTTCCTGCAGGGCGGCGACCAGCGCGCGCGTGACCGGCTTGCCGCCGGGGCCGCGGGGAGGAATGCTCATGGATGATTTCCGGATTTGGATTCTGCGGCTGGCTTGCTGGCCGGCGCAACAAAAAGCCCGGCGCGGAGTTCCGGCCGGGCGCAGATCGTGAGTTTCAATTTCAGGAATTACGCTGATTTGGATAGTGCGGTCAAGCTTTCGCGCGACGGCGCGCGGGAGCCAAGCCGCTTTTGCTTTCGCCCGCACCGTGCCAAGATACGTTCATGCCGCGCGTGGATCGCTACGACATCATCGGAATGGTGCTGCTCGCCTTTCTGGCAGCGCTCTGGATCCTGCATTTCTCGCTGCCCGCGCCACCGCCGCCCGATATCGTGCCTTGATCCGTGACGGTTCAGCTGCCGTAGGATGGGTTGAGCTCTTGCGAAACCCCTCGGCGGCGGTTGATGGGTTTCGCAAGAGCTCAACCCATCCTACAGCCTACTGCTCGTCCGGCGGGTCGATCTTGTGCGGGGGCTCGTCGTAGCCTTTGCGGCTCGAGTAGAAGATGAGCGCCATCAGGCCGCCGTCGACCAGGATTGAAAGCAAGGCGCCGAAGCCCATGGAGACCCAGGCCCAGGCCGGCACATCGACATCGAACAGGGTCCATTGCCGGTAGGCGGCCCAGAGCGCGAGCCCGAGCAGCCCCAGCAAAGCCGCGATGACCAGCAATCGGTCCATAAGACGCCCTTTCGGCCGAGCCGTGATCGCCGGCCCGCCCTCTAATATAGGGTGTCGCGCCCGGCCCGTCAGCCGGTGGCGGTCAGGGTGCGGCCGGCGCGCTCGACCGGGGCGGCGGCGATCAGCACGAAGGCGATGACGCAGGGCACCGTGCCGTTATTGCTCCAATTGTGGATGGTGCCGCGCTGCACCAGCACGTCGCCCTGGCGCAGGTGCACGATGGCGCCGTCGATCTCCATGTCGATCTCGCCCGCCATTACCACCGCATAGTCGATCGACTCGGTGCGGTGATTGCGCGGCGCTACACCGGGAGCATATTGGACGATCCGGAACACCGAGCCGCCCGGATCGGTGCTGGCGACCGGCCGGGCGCCGCCGTCGAGCGTGCTCGCATTGTCGCTCGGGAACGAGCCGGTCGACCAGACGACGCAGCTCTCGTGCCGCGGCCGCCGCGAGATTACGTTGCGGCTGATCTCGTCGATGGTGACGATGGCGCGGCCGTCATCGTCATGACCGGTCACGACGCGTCGGATGTTGAGAGGCATGTTGCACCATGGCGGGATTGGAACGCAGCCGCGACCGTATTGCGGTCGCGCACGCGTCACAAGGGGCACCGGCGCGCGCGCCTCAGCGCGCCAGCACGCAGCTTTGCGCCAAGCGACGGCGCTCCCAGCGGGCGCGTTCGAGCTCGGGGCGATCGTCCTCGTGCAGCGGATAGCCGAGACAGAAGTAGCCGATGAAGCGCCAGTCCGCCGGCACCTCCAGCAGCCCGGTCATGCGGGCCGGATCGAGGATCGAGACCCAGCCCATGCCGATGCCCTGCGCGCGCGCCGCCAGCCACATGGTGGAAATGGCGGCCACCACCGAATACTCGGCCATCTCCGGCATGGTGCGCCGCCCGAGCCCGTGGCCGACCTCGGTCGCGCGGTCGCAGAACGCGGCGAACTGATGCGGCGCCTCGCGCAAGCCTTCGAGCTTGAGGGCGGCGTAGCGGCCGGCGCGGTCGCCCGCATAGGAGGCCAGCGCCTGCGCGTTGCAGGTCCGGAACTCCTGGCGCACGGCCTCGCGTCGCGCCGGATCCTCCACGGTCACGAACCGCCACGGCTGGCTCAAGCCCACCGAAGGCGCCAGGCATGCGGTCTCGATCAGGCGCTCCAGCGTACCGGGCGGCAGCGGCTCCGTGCGGAACCGGCGCACGTCCCGACGCCAAGCGACGAGCTGCATGAGCTGAGCCCGAAAGCCGTCATCGAACTGCGGCGCTGCACCAAGGGCGTGCCCGTTGCCGGGATCGGATGGCGGCAGCGCCGGCGAAGAGGCGGCTACGGGATGTGTGATGGGATTCATGCCGGGACCCGCATGTGCGCTGCGGCGACGAAACATCGCCGCGCTCCGCCATCCATAACAGATCGCAGAATTTCATGCTCGGTGGCACGCCGCCGATATTTTGCGCGGAATCGGGACCAAGGGGGCTCCCGACGCGGGCGCCTTGGCGGCTCGCAGGCCGCTTCTAGAAACCCAGCCGCTTCTAGAAACCCACCGCCCAGGTCGTGATCGCGATGATTCCGACCACCAGCACCACCAGTGCCAATGGATCATAATCCGGCCAAAGACCGCTACGCAGCTGCATGACACGCCTCCCGGATGATCCGGAATACCAACGTGGGGCGCCCGCTCTTGTTCCTCGTGACCGAGGACCGACAGGCTGCCATCCGATGGCTATTTTCCCGTCCATTGGTCGCTCCGGCGGCCAAAAAGGTTCAAGGCCTGGTCGCGATTGCCAGGGCGGGCGGAGCCATGACAAGGTGCCGTTGCGGCCGATTTGATCCGCTTTGGCCCTCCGTACGACCAAGATTCGGCAGAAACCCCGGCAGCCGCGCGGCGGTGCCCACCCCGATAAGGAGAATCCGTGTCCTCCAGCGGCTTTGCGCGGCGGACCTTTCTGAGGCGCTCGCTCGGGTTAGGCCTGGGCGCCGGCGCCTGGGCAGGCGGGCCGTTCGGCCCCGCGGCCGGCCCCTTCGCCCCCTCGCCTGCCGCCGCCCAGCCGGCCCCGGGCGGCGAACCGGCCGAGCCGACGCCGGCCGAGCGCACCGCCATGGCGGCCACCGCGCGCGCCTTCATGCAGACCTACGCGGTTCCGGGATTTTCCGTGGCGGTCGGGCATGCCGGAGCGCTCATCTACCAGGACGCCTTCGGGCTCGCCGACCGCGACAAGGGCGAGCCGCTCACCCCGATGCATCTCTTCCGCATCGCCAGCGTGAGCAAGCCGATCACCTCGGTCGCGGTCTTCAGCCTCATCGAGCAAGGCCGCCTGCGGCTCACCGACCGCGTCTTCGGTCCGGGCGGCGTGCTCGGCACCGACTTCGGCGGCCCGCCCTACCGGCCGCAGGTGGACCAGATCACGCTCGAGCATCTCCTCACCCACACCGGCGGGGGCTGGAGCAAAGACCATGACGATCCGATGTTCATGAACGCGGGCATGAACCACGCGCAGCTGATCGGATGGGTGCTGCGCAACCGGTCCCTGGATCATCCGCCGGGCCAGAGCTACGCCTATTCCAACTTCGGCTATTGCGTGCTGGGCCGCGTGATCGAGAAAGTCGCCCGTCAGGGCTACGCGGCGTTTGTGGGCGACGCGGTGCTCAAGCGCTGCGGCATCGCCGATATGACGATCGCCGGCAACACGCTCGCCCAGCGCCGCCGCGGCGAGGTCGCCTATTACGGGCAGGGCAACGAGAATCCCTATGGGATGAACGTCGCCCGCATGGATTCCCATGGCGGCTGGATCGCGCGGCCGGCCGACCTGGTGCGGTTCGCCATGCATGTGGACGGACTATCGGCGCCGAACATCCTCAAGCCGGACACCATCCGCAGCATGACCACCGCGTCGAGCGCCAATGCCGGCTATGCGAAAGGCTGGGCGGTCAACCGGGCCAACAACTGGTGGCACAACGGCAGCCTGCCCGGCACCTCGACCATCATGGTGCGCACCCATGGCGGATTCTGCTGGGCGGCTTTCATCAACACACGGCGCTCGGATTCCGCCCTCGACGGCGACCTCGACCAGCTCATCTGGCGCATGGCCGCGCAGGTCAAGGGCTGGCACGTCGCCTGAAACGGCGCGCTATGCCAGGCGCCGCCCCGACGCCCGCCTCCCGCCGTCACTTCGCCGTCGGCTTGAAATACCGCAGATCCGGCGGCGCCTGATCCTTCTTTGTGGGCATCAGATGGCCGTCCGCGCTCAGCATGTAGGTTTCCTTGCTGATCTCCAGATGATTGTTGTTCTCGGCGCAGTTGATCTCACGCCAGAAGGGCTGCGAGCTCGACACGCGATGATAGTTCTTCATCACGGTCCACGGCCGCGTCAAGGCATGGTCGATGACCGTGACCTCGTCATGAGCGACATCGCGATCGGACTTGTCGAGGTAAATCCGCTCCTTGACGATGGTCTGGTTGTCCTGGTGCAACGGCAGGCCGCTGGTGTCGTAGGAGCGCGGACCCTTGAACGGGCCGCGCGTCTCGACCTCGAGGAGGTCGAAGTGACCGTCCTGGTTGGTGTCGATCCATCGGCCGATCGAATACCCCAGGAATGCCGGCTCGAGATCGGTCGGCCAATCACGCCCATCGGTGAAGATCCGGCGATTGTCATGGATGTGCTGGGTCATGACATAGGTGGTGTCCGGCGTGATGACGAACTCGATCTCGCCATATCCATTGGTGACGCGTGGCATGCCGGGCGATTGGCAGACAAAGTCGCGATCATTGCCTTGTCCGCCGGCTGCCTGGTCGGCCAGGTTGGCCTCGAACAGCGCCTGATACTCGGGTGTCAACGGCGCTTCCTGCCCCGGGCCCCAGTATTTGGTAATGTCAAATCGCCCAGGACCGCCGATCGGAAGCCATTGGCCCTTCAAATTCGCATAGCGCGAATAATCCAGGACTTGGGCGCCGGCGGTCGACACCGACAACGCCGCGAGTGCCGTTGCAACGAACAGGCTTCGGTAAAGCATGGTTGTTCTCCCCCTCATCGCGGCAGGACGGCCGGCCTGGGTCGAAAAGAGAGCGAACCTCGCAAAGCGCAAACCTTCTGAGGACTTCGCGACCGTTCGATCTCTCGGTCGACAAATCGTACAAGGCCGGCCAGATTGTCGCAAGCGGCGCACCCCTGCTTGGTTCATCGCCGGCAATCACGGCAGAAGACGTCGTTGCGGCTCCTTGTGCGCGCGCTGCACTGCGAAAGCGCCACTTCTTGGCGGCGAGGCAGCGTGCGCGGCGCGCGGCCGCACTTGCGAGCGGCGGAACGCCGTTTCAAGGAGGAAGCCGGGCCGGCCGGTCCAGTCCGGCTCCTGATTGATGGCAGGCGTTATCGGAAAATATCGAACAGGGGGAACACGGACCGTGGGCGTGGATCGACCACGACGGGGCCGCGGTCGTCCGGCTCGAAGTAACGATATCTGTGCGCCGGGGCCATCCGCCGGGTCCTGGGTGGCGCTTCCTCGACCTCGACGGTCTCCGATCTTGAAGACCCCACTGTCAGGTCGGTGTCCCTATCCACCGGTCTTTGCCTATCGGAATCCTTCTGGCGCTCGTGATCGGTGACCCTCCTCCGCTCCGTTCGCGTCGTCCTCGCCTTGGGCGAAAGAGGCGGCGCCACAGACTCCGTCGTATCCCGCGACGATGCCGTGCCGACGGTGCCGCCACCCAAAGGCACAAAAGCCACGATCCTAAAGCTTTGCGGATCGACGATCACGGCTTCCCGCTGCGCGATGAAGAAGCTGTAGCTGCGGTATTGCGGCAGAACGTCGGCCAGCTCTGTCGGGAGCGGGGACAGCCGGACGGACGAGGGCACCGCAGTGCCCACGCTCACCGCGAAATTGAGATTGGTGACCGGTTCTATCTTTTGCTGCCGGATTGCGCTGGTGATGCGGGTTTGTTGTTGCTCACCGAGCTCGATCCGCCCAGAGGCGTCGAGCTGCTTGCTTTCGCGGGTCGCAGCCTGGGAATCCGGGGTGCCTTGCCGCGGCGCCGCGGCACCTTGCTGGGACTGTCCCTGCACCGGCGCCGCACCCTGCTGGTTTTGTGCCGGTGCGGGTTCGCGCGCCCCTTGCTGACTCTGACCCTGTGTCCCGCCCGGAGCGGAACCGCTTGGCTGCGGTGCCTGCGCGCCCTGCTGATTCTCTCCCGGCGCAGGCTCGCGCGCGCCTTGCTGGCTCTGACCCTGTGTCCCGCCCGGAGCGGAACCGCTTGGCTGCGGTGCCTGCGCACCCTGCCGGTTTTGGCCACTCTGCTGGTCGCTTTGGTCAATGCGCTGCCCCGACGGCATGTTCTGCGATTGACCCGTAGGCTGCGTGGACTGATCGCGCCGCGTTTGATCCGTCTGCGTGCGTTGCGATTGATCATCGCCACGGCGTGGATCCGCGGTATTTTGAGCAGTGGCCGCTGTCACGCCGAATGCGAGAGCGATCGCCGCCACGCTGCTGAGAAGTGTGGCCCTCATGGTGGCTCCTGTCTTGCTTGCCCCACCAAGAATTCTCGGCCAAGGCCCTCGGGAGGCAAACGAAGAACTCTGGAATCTGTTCCGGCGCATGTACGAGGGGCAGCGAGCGGGCCGAGACCTCAATCACGGCGTTATTCCGATCCCTTTGGATCTTTAGGATCAAACGGCCTCCCTTCAGCCCCGTGCGGTCCGGCCGCGCATGCTCGGCTCCCGAGAGCACTTGATAGTGTTCTCCGCATTCCTGTCGTGCCGGGGCGACCAGATGGGCTAAACTGCGGCCCGGCCAGGATTTGTCCCTCGCCAGAACGCGGAGCGTAACGTTGGAGCTGCTGCCCCCCACCATCACGGATGAAAGCAGCCTGGCGCTCCTGGGCGAGATATTGCGGGTGGGCTACACGCTCCAGGACACCAGCACGCTGCGCTCGAAGCTGTTCGGCAGCGCCTTCTCCTGGCAGGTACTGGTGGATTTCGCCGCCGCGCATGGCGTCCTGCCGCCGCTGATCTTTGCGCTCGAGCAGCGCTCGCTGCTGTTGCCGTTGCCGCGAGCGATGCGCGGGGCGAACCTCGAAGATCACGTCAGCAGCCGGCTCGCGGCGGCCTATGCCCAGCATCTGGCGCGCCGCAGCGACCAGCGCGAGCAGCTCCTGGAAGTGCTGACCGCGCTCGAGCGCGGCGGGATCGTGCCGCTGCTCATCAAGGGCGCCCGCTATCTGGCCGAGGGATGCGCGCCCTGGTCAGAAGCCCGCCCGATGCGCGATCTCGACATGCTGGTGCGGCCGCAGGAGGCCGAGCGCGCCGCGCAGGCGCTGCGCGCGATCGGCTACGCAGGTGCCAGCGGTCCGCTTCCGGCCGAGCATCACCTGCCCGAGATGAGAAAGCCCGGCCGCCACTTTCCGGTCGAGCTGCATACGCAGGCGCTCGACTTTGCGGGCAGCAAGCTGCTGGCGACCGAGCAGCTGTGGGCGGTGTCGGCTGCCGGGCGCATGACGGATCACACCTTTCGTATCCTTCCGGCCGAGTGGCACCTGCTGCACGCGATGCTGCATCATCAGGTCGGCGATCGCGGCTATGCGCGCCGTACCCTCGCCATCAAGGATCTTTGGGAATTTGCCCAGCAGGGGCACGCGCTCGCGCCGGAAGCCTGGGGCATCATCGCGGCCCATATGGAGCGGAACGGCGGCGCCGATATGCTGGGCAGCTGGATCGTGCAGGCCGGCCGATTGTTCGGGCTCGCGCCGCCGGCTGGTGTCGCCATATCGGCAGCGGCGCGCGCCCATGCCGAAGCGACCTTGCGCCGGGCGCGCGCGCCCGACTGGCTGCGCCGGGGACTGTTCGTCGCCGACAAGCTGCGTTTTGGCTTCGCGCCGGAAACGCTTGCGGCCCGCTATCGCCCGGGCGCAGGGGGCGCGGGGGCAACCGCCGTCGCCAGACACATCGGCTATCTGCTTCGGTTGTACCGGAGCAACGCATTCAGGCGCATGCTCGGCCGGCACGACCGCACGTCCTGACGAGCGCTATGTCTTGCCAGAGCGCGCCTGCGCCAGTCGGGCCTTGAGCTCGCAGGCGGCCGGGTCCGGTGCCGCGGCGGCCGCTGCCCGGTACCAATGCGCCGCCGCGGAGAAGCGGCCGGCACGAAAATGGCAAAGCGCCAGGGCCTCGCGCGACAGATGCGAGAACAGCGCCTTCTCGTAGGCCAAGTGCTCGTCAAAGAAGCTTTCCGCGTCGATCGCCGCCAGCCGCTCCAGGATCGGATGCGCGGTCGCGTCGTCGCCGGTCTCGATCGCATGCTTGGCGGCCATCCATTGCAGGGTGAGATGCTCTGGAAACAGGGCCAGCGCCTCGAGCAACACATCATCGATCGCTTCGTTGCGGTCTGATTGCAGCGCGACGAGCGAGACGAAGGGCGGACTGTCGCTCGGTGACGTCACGCCGGGCGGCTGCGCCCGCACGGCCTCGATGCCCTTGCGCCAAGCCTGGCGCGCGCCCTCCTCGTCCCCCTGCAGCCGCAGCATCTCGCCCAGGTGCCACCAGCAATAGACCCGGGTCGGCTCGCGGGCCAGGTATTCGCGCAGCAATGGGATGTTGCGGCCGAGCTTGCGCGTCTGATCGCCTTCATAGCCGACATGGGTGAGGGTCAGCTCGGACAAGCCGATCTGCCGTCCGTCGCTGCGGCAGACCGCATTCACGTCTTCATGCACGCGCTCGTGGATCTCGCCGCGGAAGCGGATGCGCGGATCGTTGCGAAACAGCCGCAGCTCCGCATAGGCGGTCCAGCCGACGCGGGGATGCAGCCGCAGCCGCCAGGCCGCCTTGCCGGGATCGGCGAGCATGCGGCGCAGCAGCGCACGATCCGGCGCCTGCAGGCGCTCGTCGGCATCGATGTAGAGGATCCAGTCGCCGGTCGCGCGCTCGATCGCATGGTTGCGCGCCGCCGAGAAATCTCCGCACCAGGGAAAATGATGCAGCGCGACCGGGAAGCGCCGCGCCTTCTCGAGCGTATCGTCGCGCGACCCGGTATCGACGATGACGATCTCGTCGACGACGCCGGCGAGAGATTCAAGGCAAGCTTCGATGAACGCCGACTCGTCGCGGACGATCAGGGTTGCCGACAGGCGCATCATCGCGGCAACGAGTATGCAGGGTCAGCCAGCCGGAAGAAAGCCCGATCCGTTGGCGGCTACCGTTATCGCCTGGGCCGTGGAGATCGTGAGACCGTCCATCGCAAAGGACGCCACGACCGGCGCTACGAAGGCGGTGCCGGCCACCAGCCGGGTCAAGGTCGCGCGCTTAGCTTCATCGACGCCGGCCAGAGCCGCATCGATCTTCTTGCTCTCGGTCATTTCATGATCTCACTTACGACGGACTCTTCAAGCTTGCCCGCGGCATGCGGCATCACACGGGCGCCCCGATAAAGCCCGATCCGTTGGCGGGCAATGCCTGGGCTTTGGAGATCGTGAGACCGTCCATCGCAAACGACGCCACGACCGGCGCCACGAAGGCGGTGCCTGTCAACAGCCGGCTCAGGGTTGCGCGTTTGGCTTCATCGACGCCGGCCAAGGCGGCATCGATCTTCTTGTTCTCGGTCAATTCAGTCCCACCCCGTTCACCGACTCGTTCAGCTCAAGCTCGTCAATCTGTGCAATCGCGGCGCGGCCGGCGGCAACACTACGCCGCCACGCGGCGGGAATACCCTGCTTCGCGCTGTTGCCAGGCCTGGTAGGTCACCATCTCGAGCCCGAGCATGCGATAATCGACGCGCAGGAAGCCGTCGGCGCCCGCGACCACGGAAGCCGGCACCACAGC
>DASYFD010000068.1:0-3112 GCA_036498625.1 Xanthobacteraceae bacterium
CCCAGACGGCACCGCCGCCGGTCTGCCAGGCATTGTTCTTGTCCTTCCAGGTCTCGCTGCCGGGCTCGCCGGGCGCCGGGATGGTGTATTTGAGCCACAGCTGCTTGCCGGTCGCGGCATCGAGCCCGGCGATGAAATCGCGCACGCCGCGGTCGCCGCCCGACGCGCCCACGATGATCTTGTCCTTGACGGCGAGCGGCGCCGCGGTGATCGCCACCTCGGCCTGGTCGGTTGACAGGTTGGTCTCCCAGACAACCTTGCCGCTGTCCTTGTCGGACGCGATGATGCGCGGCGGATAGCTGGCGCTGGAGATGACGTAATTTCCCCACAGCGCAACGCCCCGATTGGCGTTGGCGACCTTGGCCTGCTTGGGATTCATGCGCCAGACGATGCGGCCGGCGTCACCCGAGCGCACGTCGATCTTGTAGACGATGCCCCACAGATCGACCATGTACATGAAGCCGTCCTCGACCAGCGGCGTCGCCTCGAGATTCTCGTTGTTCGAGGTGCCGCCGAGCGCGACCGCATAGGCGAGCTTGAGGCCCTTGACGCTGCTCTTGTTGATCCGATCGAGCGGCGAGAAGCGCTGGCCGTCATAGGTGCGGTGGTTCATCAGCCAGTTCTGCGGCTCCTTGTCGGCATTGATCAGCCGCTCGGAGGTGACCTCGGCGGCCAGCACCGGAGCCGCCGCGAAGGCGATGCCGCCCAGCAATGCGGCCTTGCAGGCGAGACGATTGCGCTTGGTCATTGTTTCCTCCCTGAAGGAAAACCGGAGATCTTGTGAAATCCGGCCGATTGAATTCTTATGGGTAGTGCACTCTACTGAAAAATCTCCCGAGCCGCTCGACCCCGCGCGGACGAGCGGGCGAAGGCATCGCTACATTTGGTCATTCCCGCGGACGCGGGAATCCAGACTTTGCCAAAATGCACGGACGTCGATGGGGCAAAGGCTGGGTCCCCGCGTCCGCGGGGACGAGCGGGCGGAGTTGGCTCACGGCAACAATCGGGCGCCAAGAATCCCACCTCGGTCTCACCCCCTCATGTCCGGCCCGCCGCAAGCGCCGCACGCACGCGCTCGGGCGTCATGGGATATTGCCGCAGCCGCACCCCGGTGGCATCGAAAAACGCATTGGCGATCGCGGCCCCGGTCGAGCCCATCACCTCCTCGCCGGCGCCGGTCGAGGGCTCGTTGAGACGTTGGACCACCACCGGGGTCACCTCGGGGTGCTCGGCAAACCGCAGGATCGGGTAGCTCTCCCAGTCGAGGCTGGTGACATTGCTGTCCGAGAAGGTCACCTCCTCCTTCAGGATGCGGCTGGTGGCCTGCACCATCATGCCGACGATCTGGTTCTCGACCAGCGCCGGATTGACGGTGAGGCCGGCATCGAGCGCCCCATAGAGGTTCTTGGCCACGATGTTGCCGGTGCGCTTGTTGACCTCGATCTCCGCCACCGCCGCCCCGAACGAGACGTGGTGCGTGCCGATCGCGATCCCGCGTCCCGTCACCACGTCGGCGTCCGAGAGCGCCGCGGCCGCGACCCGCGGCTTCCATCCGGCGGCGGCCGCCGCGGCGTCGAGCACGCCGAGCCAGCGCTCGCCCGCGATGTTGCGGCGGCGGAACTCCAGCGGATCGATCCTGGCCGCATGGGCAAGCTCGTCGATCACCTGCTCGGAGGCGAACGAGTAGTGCATGTCCATGGGCGAGCGCAGCGGCGAGCCCTTGAGCAATCCCGCCATCGGCACCGCATGGCTGACGACCCGCCGGTTGGGGATCGCGTACATGGCGCCGGTGCTCATCCGGTTCACGATGATCGAGTTGGAGCCGCTGGTGCGCTCCTTGGTCGGCGTGCGCAGCGCCAGCTCCTGCGACGTCTCGATCACGTGCCAGCCGTGCTGCCAGCCCTGGTACTCGTAGGCCACAATCCTGCCGGCGGCATCGATCGCGGCGCGCACATCCGCCACATGCGCGGGCCCGAAATTGTCCCAACCGTGCTCGTCGGAGCGCATGAACTGCACCCGCACCGGCCTGCCCACCAGTTGCGACATGATGGCGGCCGCCTGGGCGGCATCCTCATAGCAGCTGTGGCCGAAGGTGCCGGAGCCTTCGTAATACTGCACCCGCACCTTCTCGGCCGGCAGCCCGAGCACGTCGGCGAGCATGCGGCGCGAATTGTAGACGTCCTGCGTCGAGGACATCACCAACGCACCGTCCGGGCCGACATCGGCGAGCGCACAATTGGGGCCGAACGGCAGATGCGCCTGATAGGGCAACTGGTAGCTCGCCGACGCCACATGGGCGGCCTGCGCAAAACCTTTCGTCACATCGCCGTCGTCGACCACCAGCGTATCGGTGGTGTTCGCGGCCCGCATGGTCTCGAACAGCTTGCCGTTGCCGGGCAGCGCGGAATTCACCTGCCAATCGACCTTTAGGGCGCGGGCGGCCTTGACCGCATCCCACTCGCGCTCCGCGACCACGCCGATGAAATCGCCTTTGCGCACCACCCGGGCGCCCGCAATGTTTTTGATCGAGCTCTCGTCGATGCTGAGCGGCTTGGCACCGGTCCCATACGCGCCCTGCCCGCGCGGACGCACGATGCGGCCATGCAGCATGCCGGCCACGCGCACATGCTGCATGCGGATGTATTTGGCACTGACCTTGTCGGGCAGGTCGAGCCGCGCCACCCGGGTGCCCACGAGCTTGTACTGGTCGACCGGCTTGCGCGGCGCATTGCCGGTGAGCGTCACATTGAACGGCTTGTCGCCCAGGAGATCGCCGTATCTGACGGACCGGCCCGGCTCGCCCGCAACCGACACGATGCCGCTCGCAACCGTGAGCGCGGCAACGGGCGCATTCAAGCGAACCGAAGCGAGCCGCAGCAGCGCCGCCCTCGCCTCGGCCGCCGCCACACGCAACTGCGGTCCGCCACGCTCGATCGACGAGCTCGAGGTGGTGGCGCCCTGGTCCGGGGTCACGTGGGTGTCGAGCCGCACCGCCATCATCTGGCCGATGTCGAGATCGAGCTCCTCGCCGGCGATCTGCAGCATGCCGGTCATGTTGCCCTGCCCGAGCTCGCACTTTCCGAAAATGACCGTGGCGGTGTTGTCGGCATGC
>DASYFD010000069.1:0-12015 GCA_036498625.1 Xanthobacteraceae bacterium
CGACATCGCCTTCGGCGAGGCGCTGAAGATCGTTGTATAGTGGCGCGAGCGTCGGCCAGATTCCTGGACCGGCGCTGGCTTGGACCGCCACGACGACTCGGATGCGCATCTCCCGCCGACAGTCTCTGCGCCTCGCCGCGAGTCTCGCCAGCGTGCCGTTGTTCGCGCGCTCGGCGAGCGCGCAGGCGTATCCGACGCGGCCGGTGCGCATCATCGTGCCGGTCGCTCCCGGCGGCGCGCTCGATATCACCGCGCGCCTGATGGGCCAATGGCTGTCGGAGCGGCTCGGGCAGTCGTTCGTCATCGAGAACCGGCCGGGCGCGAGCACCAATATCGGCATCGAGGCGGTCGTGCACGCCGCCGCCGACGGCTATACGCTGCTCCTGATCCCGGCGTCGGTGACCGTCAATGCGACGCTGTTCGAGAAGCTCAACTTCAATTTCATCCGCGACATCGCTCCGGTCGCGAGCATCAGCCGCGTGCCCCTGGTCATGGAGGTGAACCTGTCTGTTCCGGCCAAGACGGTGCCCGAGTTCATCGTCTACGCCAAATCGAACCCGGGCAAGGTCACCATGGCGTCGGGCGGCACCGGCAGCACGTCCCATGTGGGGGGCGAACTGTTCAAGATAACGACTGGCATCGACATGCTGCATGTGCCTTATCGCGGCGGCGCGCCCGCGCTCATCGACCTGCTCGGCGGCCAGGTACAGGTGATGTTCAGTCCCTTGCCTGAGTCGCTCGCGACCATCAGGGCCGGCAAGGTGCGGGCGCTGGCGGTGACCACGGCGGCGCGCTCGGAGACGCTGCCGGAGGTGCCGCCGGTGAGCGATTCTCTGCCGGGCTTCGAGGCCAGCACGTGGCAAGGCATCGGCGCACCCAAAGGTACACCTGCCGAGATCGTCGAGCGGCTCAACAAGGAGATCAACGCAGGTCTCGCCGACCCCAAGATCAAGGCTCATCTTGCGGACCTCGGCAGCTTACCGATGCCCATGTCGCCCGCCGAGTTCGAGAGCCTCATCGTCACGGAAACCGAGAAGTGGGGCAAGGTGGTGCGGACGGCCAACATCAAGCCGGACTAAGGGCGAGTGCCCGAGCTCACGCCGGCAGCAGCGCGCGAAACCGGCTCGGCAGGCTCTGCGGGCGAATCCGGTTTGCCGGGTCCATGAGCCCCTGCCGCGCCAGCCAAGCTTCGAATTCCGGCGCTGGGCGGCGGCCGAGCAGGTCGCGCATGGCAAGGGCGTCGTGAAACGACGTGCTCTGGTAACCCAGCATGATGTCGTCGGCGCCCGGCACCCCCATGATGAAGTTGACTCCGGACGCGACCAGGAGCGTCAGCAACGCGTCCATGTCGTCCTGGTCCGCCTCCGCGTGGTTGGTGTAGCAGACGTCGACCCCCATCGGCAGGCCCATGAGCTTGCCGCAGAAATGATCCTCCAGGCCGGCGCGGATGATCTGCTTGCCGTCGAACAGATATTCAGGCCCGATGAAGCCCACCACCGAGTTGACCAGCAAAGGCGAGAAGGCGCGCGCCACCGCATAGGCACGCGCCTCCAGGGTCTGCTGGTCGACGCCGTGATGCGCATTGGCGGAGAGCGCGCTGCCTTGCCCGGTCTCGAAATACATGGCGTTCTGCCCGAGCGTGCCGCGCTTGAGCGATAGCGCGGCGGCATGCGCCTCGCGCAACAGCGCGAGGTCGATCCCGAAGCTCGCATTGGCGGCTTGCGTGCCGGCGATCGATTGAAACGCGAGATCGACCGGCGAGCCTTTGTGGATGAGATCGAGCGTCGTGGTGACATGGGCCAGCACGCAGCTTTGGGTGGGGATATCGAGCTTGATGCGAATGTCGTCGAGCATGCACAGCAGCGTATGCGTACGCTCGGGACTGTCGGTCGCCGGGTTGATGCCGATCACGGCGTCGCCGGAGCCGAGCAGCAGGCCGTCCAGAATGCTGGCCGCGATGCCGCGCATGTCGTCGGTCGGGTGATTGGGCTGCAGCCGCACCGACAGGCGGCCCGGCAGCCCGAGCGTATTGCGGAACGCGGTCACCACATGGCACTTGGCTGCCATTACCATGAGATCCTGCAGCCGGCTGATCTTGGCGACCGCGGCGGCCATTTCGGGCGTCACGCCGGGCGCCAAAGCGGCGAGCCGGTCTGCCGTCGCGGCATCCGACAGCAACCAGTCGCGCAAGCCGCCGACCGTCAAATGCGCGACCGGCGCCAGCGCAGCCGCATCGTGGGTGTCGATGATGAGGCGGGTGACCTCGTCGGTCTCGTAGGGGACGCTCGGATGGTTGAGAAACGCGGCGAGCGGCAGGTCGGCGAGCGCATATTGGGCGGCCACGCGCTCCTCGCCCGATTGCGCCGCAATGCCGGCCAGCGCGTCGCCGCTGCGCAAGGGCGAAGCCTTGGCGAGCAGCGTCACCAGATCGGGAAAGACGTGACGCTCGCCGCCGATGGTCGCGCTGTACATGCCGCGGGTCCCCAAGCTCGATCCGGCGGCGACATCTTAACATGCCAAACAGCCGGCAGGTTGCTCTGCCTTGCTGCCGGCCGCGGAAACGTTCATCTTGCGCCCCGCGGCATGGGAGCTGCCAGCGCGGACATTAAGCGTGGATGACATGAAGCATGGATGACGTGGTGGTGAGGCAGAACGCGGCGGACACGCGGCCGCGGCTCGACCTGCAGGAGCATCTTGCGGATCTCGAGGCCGAGGGCCTGCTGGTGCGGATCGATCATCCGGTCGACAAGGACACCGAGTTGCATCCGCTGGTGCGCCTGCAATTCATCGGCGGCATCCCGGAGGCGGAACGCAAGGCCTTCCTGTTCACCCATGTGGTCGACGGCAGCGGCCGGCGCTACGATATTCCGGTCGTGGTCGGCGCCATCGCGGCGTCGGCCGAAATCTATTCGCTCGGGATGCGGCGCGCGGTCGGCGAGATCGGGGCCGGCTGGATGGCCGCGATCGCCAATCCGATTCCGCCGGTACGGGTGGAGGCACCGCAGTGCCAGGAGATCGTCATCACCGGCGATGCGTTGCGCGCGCCCGGCGGCGGCATGAAGCTGTTCCCGGTGCCGATCTCGACGCCCGGCTTCGATGCCGCTCCTTATCTGACCGCGACGCTGTGCATCACCAAGGATCCGGAATCCGGCATCCAGAACATCGGCACCTACCGGGCGGCGCTCAAGGCCACCGACCGGCTGGTGGTCCGCATGGTGGCGCGCGCCGGTGGGGCCGGCGGCTTTCTGCATTGGCAGAAGTACCAGGCCCGCAAGGGGCCGATGCCCATTGCCATCGTGATCGGGGCGGCGCCGGTGGTGATGTTCACCGGCGCCCAGAAGCTCGCCACCGATCTGGACGAGATGGGGGTGGCGGGAGCGCTCGCGGGCCGCCCGGTGCCGGTCGCCCGATGCCTGACCATCGACCTCGACGTGCCGGCCGATTCCGAGATTGTCATCGAGGGGTTGATCGATACCGACAAGCTCGAGCCCGAGGCGCCGTTCGGGGAGAGCAACGGCTACGTGGCGCTCGAAGCCTTCAACATGCCGGTGCGGATCACCGCCATCACGCACCGGCGTAACCCGGTGTTCGCCTCCATCATCAGCCAGGTCACGCCAAGCGAATCGAGTTTGGTCAAGAAGGTGGCCTACGAGCCGCTATTCCTGGCGCATTTGAAGGACAAGATGTCGGTGCGCGGCGTGCAGAGCGTCATCCTGCACGAGCCGCTCACCAATCTGCGTCCGGTCATCTTCGTGCAGTTCGCGCCCGGCACGGCGCGCAGCGAGGTGTGGCGCGGCTTGCATGGCGCCGCCTCCTTTCAGGCGATCTTCGGCAAGCTGGTGATCGGCATCAGCGAGGATATCGATCCGGCCAATCTGGATGCGGTGCTGTGGTCGATCGCCTATCGCTGCAATCCAATCGACGACGTTCAGATCGCGCCTTATCACGGCGGCGACCAGGGCTCGCAATATTCCAGCAGCGGGCGGGCCTCCAAGCTCTTGATCGATGCCACGCGAAAAGGCCCGATGGCGCCGCTCGCCCTGCCGAAAAAGGAATTCATGGAGCGGGCCCAGACGCTGTGGGGCAAGCTCGGGTTGCCGCCGATTGCGCTCAAGGCGCCGTGGCACGGCTACCCGCTGGGCGACTGGATCGACCGCTGGGATACCTATGCGGAGCGCGCCGTGAGCGGCGCCTGGGAGGAGACCGGCAAGGAGACGCTCGCCCGTCAGCGCCCCGGCCTCAAGCCCGAAACCCCCGTGCGCAAGGTGGAGGGCTGAAGCCCCGCCGCTGCATTGCCGATCAGAGACCAGCATGAAGCCGCCGCCTTTCGTCTATCACGATCCCTCCACCGTGGCCGAGGCGACCGAGCTCATCGGCCGGCTCGACAATGCGCTCGTGCTGGCGGGCGGACAGTCGCTCATGCCGATGCTCAACTTCCGGGTGGTGGCGCCCGACCATCTGATCGATCTCAACCGCATCAAGCCGCTGTCCCACATCTCGATGATCGACGGCGCGATTTGCCGTTTCGGCGCGATGACGCGGCAGCGCGATCTCGAATTTTCGGCCGAGGTGAAGCGCGCCTTTCCGATCATCCCCGAGGCGCTCCAGCATGTGGGCCACCGCCAGACCCGCAATCGCGGCACCTTCGGGGGCTCGCTCTGCCATCTCGATCCCTCGGCCGAGCTGGTCAATCTGGTGGCGCTGTACGATGGGACGCTGCAGGCCACCAACCGCGCCGGCAGCCGGCCCATCAAGATGCCGGAATGGGTCACCGGCATCATGACCAATGCGCTGCAGCCGGACGAAATTCTGTCCCGCATCGACCTGAAAGCGTGGCCGCCGGGCCACGGCTATGCGTTCGAGGAATTCGCCCGCCGCCATGGCGATTTCGCTATCGCAGCAGTCAGCTGCCTGGTCGAGCTTGCCGCCGACGGCTCTATCGTGCGGGCGGCGGTATGCGTGTCGGGCCTGGGGCCGGCGCCGGTGCGGCTGGCCAAGGCCGAGCGCCTGCTGGTCGGCCAGTTGCCCTCGCACGAGGCCTTCCGGGCCGCCGCCGTGGAAGCGGAGGCGCTCGAGGCCGCGACCGACATTTATGTGAGCGGCGCCTATCGCCAGCATCTCGCCCGCATCCTCACCTATCGGGCGCTCGAGGGCGCTGTCGCGCGCGGCCGCGAACGGAGGGCCGCATGAGCGATCGCCGCCGCATCACGCTGCGCGTCAATGGCGGCGACGCCGAGCGCGAGGTCGAGACCCGCATGACGCTCGCCGATTTCCTGCGCGTCGAGCTGGAGCTCACCGGCACCCATCTGGGCTGCGAGCACGGCGTGTGCGGGGCCTGCACCGTGCTGGTGGACGGGCAGAGCGTGCGCTCGTGCCTGATGCTGGCCGTGCAGGCGGCCGGCCGCGAGGTGTCGACCGTGGAAGGACTTGCGATCGGCGGCGCGCTCAACCCCTTGCAGCAGGCGTTCTGGGAAAATCACGGGCTGCAATGCGGCTTCTGCACGCCCGGCATGCTCATGACCTTGACGGAGTTTCTGACAAGCAATCCGGACCCCAGCGAAGCGCAGGTGCGCGACGCCATCTCCGGCAACATCTGCCGCTGCACCGGCTATCAGTCGATCGTCGCCTCGGCACTGGCCACAGCCCGTGCGATGCGTGCGCAGAAGGGGCAAAGCTGATGGGATGGTTTGGCGCCAGCATCAAGCGCAAGGAAGACCCGGAGCTTTTGACCGGGCGCGGCCGCTATGTTGACGACATCAAGGTGCCCGGCATGCTGCATGCCGTGGTGCTGCGCAGTTCCCATGCTCATGCCGGCATCCGCGGCATCGACAAGCGCGCCGCGCTGGCTCTGCCGGGCGTGCATGCGGTCGTCACCTTCGCGGATTTGCCGCCATCGATGCAGCGGCAGACCGTGCCGCTCCTGGTGCCGAGCCCCGCCATCAAGCAAGCCTATATGCCGTATTGCCTCGCCCGGGACGAGGCCTGCTTCGTCGGCGAGCCGATCGCTATCGTGGTGGCCGACAGCCGCTATTTGGCCGAGGATGCGGCTGCGCTGGTCGCGATCGATTTCGAGCCGCTGCCGGCGGCGTCCGACTGCGTCGCCGCGCTGGCAGCCGGCGCGCCGCTGGTTCACCGGGACGCATCATCGAATCTCGCCGCCGTCATTCCGGTCAATGTCGGCAACGCCGAGGCTGCCTTCGCGCAGGCCCCGCATATCTTCCGGGAGCAGATTTTCCAGCATCGCGGTGGGCCCTTCTTCCTGGAGTGCCGCGGCATGATCGCGGTGCCGGACCCCACGACGGGTACAATGGCGGACGCGCTCACCATCTACGTCTCCTCGCAAGGCCCGCATCGGCACAAGCGGGTGCTGCTGGATTTGCTCGATTGGGCGGATCATCAACTACGCATCGTCACGCCCGACGTGGGCGGCGGCTTTGGTCCCAAGGGCAGCTTCTATGCCGAGTATGGGGCGCTCGCCGCCGCGGCGCTCAAGTTGCGCGCGCCTATCAAATGGATCGAGGACCGGCACGAGAATTTCCTCTCCACCCAGCAGGAGCGCGATCAGCATTGGGACATGGAGATCGCAGTGGACGCTGAGGCCCGCATCCTGGGCGTACGCGGCAAGCTCACCCACGAGGCCGGTGCTTATATGCCCTGGGGGGTGGTGCTGCCGTGGATCGCCGCCACCTCGGTGCCGGGACCTTATGTCATTCCGAGCTTTCATCTCGACGTGTCGGTCGCCTTCACCAACAAGGTGCCGACCTCGCCGGTGCGCGGCGCCGGCCGCCCGCAGGCCTGCGTCGTCATGGAACGTCTGATGGACCGCGTGGCGCACGAGCTCAAGCTCGACCGCGCCGAGGTGCGGCGGCGCAACTTCATCCGGCCGGCGCAGATGCCCTACCGGGTCGGCATCATCTTCCGCGACGGCCGGCCGGTGACCTACGACAGCGGCGATTATCCGACCTGCCAGCAAAAGGCGCTGGAGGCGGCCGACTATGACGGCTTCCCGGCCCGCCAGGCGCAGGCGCGTCGGCAGGGGCGCTATATCGGGATCGGCATCGGCAGTGCGGTGGAGGCGACCGGGCTCGGCCCCTACGAGAGCGCGACCGCGCGGGTATCCACCAGCGGCAAGCTCACCGTCTACACGGGCGCCACGCCGCAAGGCCAATCGCACAAGACCACGCTCGCCCAGATCGCCGCCGACCATCTCGGGGTCACCCCCGACGAGATCACCATCGTGACCGGCGACACGGCGGCAACCGCGCTCGGGGTCGGCTCGTTTGCGGCCCGCACCGCGGTCAATGCCGGATCATCGGTCCATCTCGCCGCGCAGGAGCTGTCGCACAAGATCAAGCAATTCGCCGCCGACATGATGGAGGCGGCCGAAGCCGACATCGTGCTGGAGGACAGCCACGCCAGGATCGCCGGCTCCGACATCAAGCGCAGCTTCCGCGAGATCGCGGCGCGCGCGGTCGGGATGCCGGGGTATTCGATGGCCGGGGGCCCGACCCCGGGCCTGGAAGCCACGAGCCACTTCACGCCCGATCAGTCGACTTATTCCAACGGCACCCACATCGTCGAGGTCGAGGTCGATATCGAGACCGGCAACGTGAAGATCCTGCGCTATGTGGTGATGCACGATTGCGGGCACGTGATCAATCCGATGGTGGTGGAGGGCCAGGTCATCGGCGGCGTCATCCACGGCGTCGGCAACGCATTCTTCGAGCGCATGTTCTATGACGATGAGGCGCAGCCGGTGTCGACCAATTTCGGCGAATATCTGCTGCCGCTTTCGACCGATGCGCCCCATGTGGAGGTCCTGCACATGACGACGCCGAGCCCGCTCAACCCGCTCGGACTCAAGGGCGCCGGCGAGGGCGGCACCATCCCGGCGATCGCGGCGCTCTTGTCGGCGGTCGAGAACGCGCTCGCTCCGTTCGACGTTCACATCGCCGAGGCGCCGCTCACGCCGGAGCGCATCGTTGCCCTCATCGGCGCGGCCGCGCGCGGCCGCACGCGCTGAACGATCGAAGAATGGCCACCGCGATGGGCGATCTCCTCTATTTCGAGCAACACACGTTCGGTTTCGAGAATTCCCTGGTGATCCTCGATATCGACGGCACCCTGGTGCCCGACTGTGGGCGTGTCGCGTCCGCTCCCGTCGTCGCCAAGGTGGACGAGCTCAAGGCGCGGGGGAACGAAATTCGCCTTTGCTCCAACAGCCGCCGCGGCAACTATGTGCAACGGCTGGACGCTATTGCGGCGCAATTGGAGGTCGGCGTATGTCCGGTCGTGTTCCGCAAACCCAGCACGCTCGCGATCTCGGGCCTCGACCGCAAGGGCAGGGCGCTGGTCGTCATCGGCGACAAGGATCTGACCGACGGGCTCCTGGCGCGCCGCGTGGGCGCGCAGTTCATCAAGGTGCGCCGCAAGCTCGACCCTGCCGATCGGCTGTCGTCCCGGATGGCGAATTTGATCGACTTGGTTTTTGGGCGGGCGGCGATGTTCTTGTGGGACTCGTTGAGTACGCTGTCGCAGCGCAGTCGATGAATTAGTCGATGCCGATGAATTTGGGGGCACCCGGCGCTGCGGATTGAATGGCGGCCAGAAGGTTGGGACGCCCTGAGATCGGCAAGTCTGTTCGTTCTTGCCTGAAGAACGATGACGGCGATCGAGAAACTATTCAGGTTCTGCTGAAACGACAGGTTTCGATCTACAGTGATGAACACGTCGAAAAATTCCGAGGCAAGAGTCAATAACGCGCCGTTCTTAATTGCTGTCCAGCCCATCTGACGAGCGGTCTTGACGTCGTGGCCGACGATGTCACGCGCGAGACGCCAGTCGACGCACTCGTCCAGAAGAACCCTCACGACGCTGCTTCGATCGCTCGGTCCTTCGCTTCCTCCAAGAAAGCGATGACGTGCTCCCGCGTTACCGACGGGAACCCTTCGAGAAAATCGTCAATTGATTCGCCTGCCTCAAGGTAGTCCAGCAAGGTTTGCACGGGAACTCGCGTCCCGTGGAATACGGCAGTACCGCCCATCACGTCCAGGCTGCGCGAGACAATTGGCTGCTTCATGGCGGTAGTTTACGCCTCAATCGGGTCGAGACGCAACGATGGCCCGAAGCCCTGCTGGCGGCGAGAAGCAGCTAACGACTGCGCGGATTCATCAGCAAGCGTTGCCGGTGTCGCAGGCTGCGTTGGAAAGCGCGGTTGCCGCCTTTGCGTTTCGGCTGCATCTCCCGGGACGGCTTCACTTCGGGGGCAGGAGCAACCTCTGGGGTCGCGGTCGGTTGGGTGGGTTCCTCACCGTCGGCGGTTTCCGCAAAGGCGGTGATGAGCGCTTGCAGAATGGCCTTCCTGGTGGGATCGGAGAAATTTGCTGCACTGAAAATCGAGCCCAGGCCCGGCCTTATTCTTTCGGCTTCCGCTTGCGCCTGTTCCGGCGCTATCTCGGCGCGGCGCACTCTTTCCCAGAGCGCCAGGATGGCTCCGTAGGCTCCCTGGCCGTGAGTCGCCAATGTGGCTTGTATCTCGCTCTCGAAGGCTTGGTAGTGAGCATTGAGTATGCGTGCGAAGTGCCCATTGGGGCAGTTGGTCGTGGCGTTTTGCACCACGAAAGTGCCGCCCTCGCGGCGCGTCGCGATCGGGAAGGCGATTTTGCAGGTCGGGCAATAAGCCAGAGGACGGACGGTTGCCACTTGGCGCCTCTACGGGTCAGCTCAGGCGCCGGTCATAACCGCACAGGCGGTCCAGGCTCAATCAAAATCCGTCGAACAAGGCGGTCGACAGATAGCGTTCCGCGAATGAGGGCACGATCACCACGACGGTCTTGCCCGCCATGGCGGGACGGTTGCCGACCTCGAGCGCGGCCGCAACGGCCGCGCCGGACGAGATGCCGCCCGGTATGCCTTCGTACCGCGCCAGGGCGCGCGCGGTGTCGAAGGCAGTTTGATTGCCGACCGTGACCACCTCGTCGATCACCGAACGATCGAGAATGTCCGGGATGAAGCCCGCCCCGAGGCCTTGAATCTTGTGCGGCCCGGACTGTCCGCCCGAAAGGACCGGGCTCTCCTCCGGCTCGACCGCGATCACGCGCAGCGACGGCTTCCTCGGCTTGAGCACCTGGCCCACGCCTGTGATCGTCCCGCCGGTGCCCACGCCCGCCACCAGCACGTCGATTGCGCCCTGCGTGTCGTTCCAGATTTCCTCGGCGGTGGTGCGCCGGTGAATCTCCGGATTGGCGAGATGCTTGAACTGCTGCGGCATGACGGCATTCGGATCCTGGCGGACGAGCTCCTCGGCGGTCGCGACGGCGCCGCGCATACCCTGCACGGCGGGCGTCAGATGCAGCTCGGCGCCCAGGAGCTGGAGCATCTTGCGCCGCTCGATCGACATGGATTCCGGCATCACCAGAATCAATCGATAGCCGCGGGCGGCGCACACGAAGGCGAGCGCGATGCCGGTATTGCCCGAGGTCGGCTCGATGAGCACGGTCTGCGGCCCGATAATGCCGGCTGCCTCCATGGCCTCGATCATGGCGACGCCGATGCGGTCCTTGACGCTGGCGGCCGGGTTGAAGAATTCGAGCTTGGCGAAAATCTGGGCCTGAACCCCGTGCTGCTCGGGCAGCCGCCGCAGCCGCACGATCGGGGTATCGCCGATCGCCTCGGTGATGGAATTGAAGAGCCGGCCGCGACCGGGACGGCGGACCTCGCCGTGCTGCCCCGGCTTAGCGATGGCGTCTACTGAAGACATGGCCCGACCCTGCAGGTTGATTGACGAGGAATTTATTGCGACTCAAAGTGTAGCACGCGTGCATTGTTGCAAGCGCTTGGCATTCAAATGGCGAATTCGCCGCCGACCGGCCGCTCGCCGCTGGCGATCACGCCGGCGGTATCGAGCAGCTGCTCGACCTGGAGCGAATGGGTCTCGAGATCGTGGCGGCTGGTATCGAGCCGGAGATCGGGAGCGGCCGGCGCTTCGTAGGCCGCATCGGCTACGCCCGCCGCGGGCGCGTCCACATGAATCTCATAGAAGGACTTGCCGCCGATGGCGCGGGCCTGGGCGCGGCCGGCTGCGGAGGGCGAGGCGGCGGCCACGATAACGATGAACCCGCTACGGGCGAGCTGCGTCGCGACCCCGGCGGTGCGCCGGATGATCTCGGCACGGTCCGCCGGCGTGTCGCCGAGATCGGCATTGAGGCCACTTTGCAATTCATTCCCGTCGAGCACGACCGGCGCGCCGCCGCGTTCGAACAGCCGCCGCTCGATGGCGCGCGCCACCTTCGCAACGCCGGAACCCTTCGCGCCGGTGAGCCACACGACGGCGCCCCCATGACCGGAGCGCGCGGCCCGCTCTTGCACCGACACGGCGGATTTGAGCGATGTGCCGTGGGGCTGGCGCGGGCCCACCCCTCCTCCGCTTGCGGGGGAGGGAGAGGGAGGGGGCGCATCGAGGGAAAGCACCAGGCCGCCGCCGGAAATGCGGCCCTTCATGTCGAGCACGATGCGCCCGGTGCGCGCGTTCACCGCGTAGGGATCGACGGCGAGCGGCCGCGACAGCACGATATCGATCTCGCCCACGTGATTCTGCGCCACTGCCGTCGCCTCCGTGGCCGACAGCGCCCCGGGATCGACCGCCTTCTCGATCGCCGCGATGGTGCCGCGGGCTTCGGCGGTGCCGATCCTCACATTGATGGTGGCGCCGACGGCGAGCGGCTCTTCGTGCAGCCAGAACACTCGCGCGCGCAGCCGCTGGGCGGCCTTCGGCCGCACCGTGGCGGTCGAGACCACATCGCCGCGGTCGAGGAATATTTCGCTGTCGAGGGTGATGCCGATGGATTGCCCGGCGCTGGCGGTGCGCGGCGCCTCCACCGGCTCCGGCCAGGATTCGATCGAGCGGACGCGGGCGGTCTTGCCGGAGGGCATGACCACGATCTCCTCGCCGACAGTGATGCGGCCGCTCTCGATCCGGCCCGCGACGATCCGCCGGTCGTCGAACTTGTAGACCGC
>DASYFD010000070.1:0-10520 GCA_036498625.1 Xanthobacteraceae bacterium
GCCGCTTTCGAGGCCAGCGGCCAGCAATGCATCTCGGCTCAGCGGGTGATCGTCGAGCAATCGGTCTACGAGAAATTCCTCGAGCTGTTCGTGGCGGCGGCCAAGAAGCTCAAGGTCGGCGATCCCGAGGACCCGGCGACCGATGTCGGTCCCATGATCAGCGCCGCCGCCGCCGACCGGGTCGAGCAGATGGTGGCGGATGCGGTCGCCAAAGGCGCCCGCCTGGTGCTCGAACCCGAGCGCCGCGGCTGCATCCTGGGGCCTGCCATTGTGGCGAATGCGCCCGCGCATGCGCGCCTGATGAGCGAGGAGGCATTCGGTCCGGTGGTGGTGGTGCAGCCAGTCGCCGACGTCGATGCCGCCCTGGCGCTCGCCAACTCATCCGAGTTCGGTCTGCAGGGCGCCTGCTTCACGGCGAGCCTGGAGACCGCGTTCAAGGTGTCGCGCAAGCTGCGCGTGGGCTCGCTCTGGATCAACGAGGCGAGCCGCTTCCGGCTCGACACCTATCCGTTCGGCGGGGTCGGCTCCAGCGGCTTTGGGCGCGAGGGCGTGCGCTACGCCATGGAGGAAATGTCGCAATGGAAATTCACCGGCATAAGGCTCAACCCGAAATAAGAGTGCGGTGCACAAAAAAGTGATTCCGACCGATCAGTCCCGCTGGTTTCAAGCCGGCCGGCGGGCTTGAAGCCCTTCGAGGTATATCGATTAAAGTATTGATTATAGAATGTTATTCAAAATTTCGGCCTTCGTTCCAGCGTCGATTTTGACGGCTGCAAATTAATCAAAAAATTGTGCATTGCGATATGGCGGGCTGCCAATATTTCAGACCGGCGAACGGGTTCGCAAAGAAACGACAGATGGAGATTTCAAATGTTGACCAAGACCAAGCTTGTTCTCGCGGCAGCCCTCATGCTCGGCTCGGCCTCTGCGGCGCTGGCCGGCGACCAGAACGAAGAGCGCGGCGGCTACGTCCTCCCGGGCAACACCGACGGCGTCAATCCGGTTTACCACCCGCGATGGTTCCCCGGTTATGCGGCTCAGCGTGGCAATATCGGGAATGCCGGCGAGGCCTATGGCTACGCCCCGGTGCCGAAGCCGAAGCACCGGATTTCGCACGAGCGGACCCAGGATCGCTAGTCTTCCACGTGATGCCGAAGGCCTCACCGCAGGCCTGCAAAACAAGGCCCGGCCCCCACGGCCGGGCTTTGTTCGTTTGGCGCTATCCGGGCGGCTTACCCGGCGCGCGCTTGGCGGAAGCGGTCTCGGGCGCGAGCTTCAGATCGGGGCTGCCGGCCACGCGGACCTGGTCGCCTGCGGCGATCCCGTCCGGTGGGCTGTCGATAACCCGATCCTCGGCGGTGAGGCCGGACGCGATCTCGACCACCTTGCCCAGATCGCGCGCGATCGTGACCGCCTTGAGAACGACCCGGTCATCGGCGCCCAACGTTGCGACATGAACGCCGTTCTGGCCGATGATCAGCGCGCTCGCCGGCACGTTGATGGCAATCTCGGGGTGCGCCAGCTCGAGCTGCACATCCACAAAGGCGCCGGTCATGAGCTCGCCGCCCGCATTGTCGACCAGGAGCTGCATCCGCGTGGTGCCGGAGCCGACCTCGACCGACTGCGCTGAGGCATTGACGGTCGCGGTGAATGTGCGGCCCGGATATTCCGGCACCGACAGCTGCGCCTTGGTGCCGATCTTGATGCTGGGCGCGTAGTTTTGCGGCACGTTGACATAGACGCGCAGCTTGCTGGTGTCCGAGACCACGAACAGTGCCGGCCCGCCGCTGCCGCCCGCATTGATGAGCGCGCCGATGTCGGTGGCGCGCAGCGTGACGAGTCCGTCGAACGGCGCGACGATGCGCTTGTATCTCTCCATCACGCGCAGGCGATCGAGATTGGCCTGCGCCGAGTTGACCAGCCCCAGCCGGCTGGCGGAATCAGCCGTTTTCTGGTCGAGATCCTGCTTGGTGACCGAGCCCGACCTGACCAGCGACTGCGACCGCTGCAGGTTGGCATCGGCCAGTATGGCATTGGCCTGCGCGCTGGTGAGATCGGCCTGCGCCTGCAGGATCTGCTGGTCGAGATCGGGCGCGTCGATCTCGGCGAGCAGCTGCCCGGCCTTGACCGGTGCTCCGATGTCGGCCTCCCAGCCTTTGAGGTAGCCGCTGACGCGCGCATAGATTTGCGCCTGGGAATAGGCCTCCAGCCGCCCCGGCAGATCGATGGTCGCGCTCTTGCCCTGGGAGTCCGGAATGGCGATCGCGACCACCGGCACCGCCTGGGTTTCGGTCCATTCGCTGAGCCGCGCATCGGCCATCCGGCGCGTGGTGATGCCGGTTACGACGATGACGGCTGCGCCGACGGCGGCCGCTATGCCGGCAATGCGCAGCCCGCGGCGTGACAGAACGGACGGAGTGGGATCAGTCACGCGCATCTCCGATTGCTGCGGCGGGTTTGCGCCTGTGCATCATGCTGAACACGACGGGCACGAACATGAGCGTGGCGACCGTGGCGAATATCAGGCCGCCCACGACCGCGCGTCCGAGCGGAGCATTCTGCTCGCCGCCTTCGCCCAGGCCGAGCGCCATCGGCGCCATGCCGATGATCATGGCGAGCGCGGTCATCAGCACCGGCCGGAAACGGACGAATCCCGCCTCCAGCGCGGCGGCGACCGGGTCGCCCAGCACCTCCAGGCGCTCGCGGGCGAAGCTGATGATGAGGACACTGTTGGCGGTGGCCACCCCCATGCACATGATGGCGCCGGTCAGGGCAGGGACCGACAAGGTCGTTCCGGTGGCAAACAGCATCCACACGATTCCGGCGAGCGCCGCCGGCAGCGCCGTGACAATCACGAATGGATCGCCCCAGGACTGGAAATTGACCACGATCAGCAGGTAGATCAGCACGATGGCGCCGAGCAGGCCGAACAGCAGTCCGGCGAACGCCGCATTCATGGTCCTGACCTGCCCGAGCATCACGACCCGCGCCCCCTTGGGCATGTCGTTTGCCGTCTCGTTCACGACGCTCTGCACGTCGGCCGCGACCGCGCCGAGATCGCGGCCCTGGGTGGTCGCGTAGATTTGAATCATGGCCTGGATGTTGTACTGCGAGACGACCGCGCTCCTGGCCACCCGGGTGAACTCGGCGATAGCGCCGAGCGTCTGCGAAGGCGCGCCGGCCGCCGTTATGGGCAGGTTCCGCAGGGCGGTCAACGAGTCCATCTGATATTGCGGGGTCTGCATCACGATCGGATAGGACGCGCCGTTGTCGGGATTGAGCCAATAGGTCGGCGCCACCTGGCTGCTGCCCGCGAGGTTCACCACCATGCTGTTGGTCACATCGCGTTCGGTCACCCCGACATATTGGGCGCGCGTGCGGTCGACGTCGACATTGAAGCCCGGGCTGCTCAAGGACTGCTGGATGCGGGCGTCGACCAGACCCGGAATGTGCCGCAGCCTGCGCACCAAGGCCTGGGCGTAGTCGAAGTCGGCGGCCAGATTGGGGCCGCGAATCTGCAGGTCGATCGGCGCCGGCGCGCCGAAGTTCAGGATCTGGCTGATGATGTCGGCCGGCAGGAACGAGAACGTGGTTCCAGGAAACAGACCCGGCAATTTCTCGCGCAGGATGCGGATATAGTCCGCCGTCGGCCGGTGGTCCTCCTTGAGCTTGATCTGGATGTCGCCGTCCTGCGTGCCGATGGTGCCGGTGGCATTGTAGGTCATGTTGATGCCGCTGACCGGCATCCCGATATTGTCGACCAGCGTTCCGAGCTCTTCGGGCGGGATGACCTGGCGGATTGCCTTTTGGATATCGGCGAAATGATTGGCGTTCTCCTCGACCCGGGTGCCGACCTGGCTGCGGGCGTGCATCAGGATCTGCCCCGCATCCACGGCCGGGAAGAAGTCGCGGCCGAGATACGGCGTGAGCGCGAACGAGGCGAGCACGAAGGCGAGGAAGCCCGCCACGAACACGGCGCGCCGCCGCAACGCCATGGTCAGGAGCTCGCGATAGCCGAGACGAAAGCGCTCGAAGCCGGCTTCGAAGCCGCGCTGGAAACGCACCAGCGGATTGCGCGAGCGCGGCAGCGGGCCGTCGAGCCCATGCAGATCGGTATGCGGCGCGTGCTTGCGCAGCAGATAGTTCGCCATCGTCGGCACCAGGGTGCGCGAAAGAATGAAGGAGCAGGCCATGGCGGACATTACCGCTTCGGCCATCGGCACGAACAGGAACCGCGCCACCCCGTCGAGGAAGAACATCGGCACGAACACCACGCAGATGCATAAGAGCGAGACGAAGGCCGGCGTCACGATCTGGGCGGCGCCGTCCATGATCGCGGTCTCGACCTCCTTGCCCTGCTCGAGATGCCAGTTGATGTTCTCGATCGTGACGGTGGCGTCGTCGACCAGGATGCCGACCGCAAGCGCGAGCCCCCCGAGGGTCATGATGTTGAGCGTCTCGCCCAGCGCCGCCAAGGTCGCGATCGAGCCGAGCACCGACAGCGGAATCGAGATCGCGATGATGACGGTGGAGCGCCAGCTGCCGAGGAACAACAGGATCATCAGGCTTGTGAGGGCCGCCGCGATGGTGCCCTCGTAGATGACGCCGCCCACCGCGCCCTTGACGAACACCGACTGATCGCCGATCTGCGCGATGTTGAGCGTGCTCGGCAGGATCGCCTTGATCTCCTCCACCTGTTGCTTGATGCCCGCGATGATCGAGAGCGTCGAGACCGAGCCGTTTTTCAGCACCTGCATGAGCACGGAACGGTTGCCGTCGACATGCACGATATTGGTTTGCGGCGAGTTGCCGTCGCGCACATGGCCGACGTCGTGGATGTAGACCATGGCGCCGTTCACGCTCTTGATCGGCAGGTCGCCCAGGGCGTCGATCGCGGAAGGCGCGTTGTTGAGCTGGATCGAGTACTCGAAGCCGCCGATTTTCTGCGTTCCAACCGGCGTGATCAGATTCTGCGCGGCGAGCGCATTGGCGACGTCCTGGCCGGAAAGCCCGCGCGCCTGCAAGGCGAGCGAGTCGAGGTCGATCAGCACCTGTCGCTGCTTGCCGCCGTAGGGCAGCGGAATGGCCGCGCCCGGCACGGTTACGAGCGGCGTGCGTATCACGTTGCTGCCGAGGTCGGCGAGCGCCTGCTCGGACAGGCCCTGACCCGAAAGCGCGAGCTGGATGATCGGCACGGTCGAGGCGTTGTAGTTCAGGATCAGCGGCGGAGTGGCGCCGGCGGGCATCTGCTTGAGCAATGTCTGCGAGACCGCCGTGATCTGGCTGTTGGCGATGCGAATGTCCACGTTCGGCTGGAAGAACACCTTGGTGATGCTCAAGGTATTGTACGAATTGGCCTCGATATGCTCGATGTCGTTGACCGTCGTGGTCAGGGCGCGCTGGAACTGCGTGGTCATGCGGCCCGCCATCTGATCCGGCGGCAATCCGGTGTACTGCCAGATCACCGCGACCACCGGAATTCTGATGTCCGGAAAGATGTCGACCGGCGTTCGCAGCGCCGCGAGCGGACCCACGATCAGGATGAGGAGCGCGAGCACGACAAACGTGTAAGGACGGCGCAGCGCGATGCGCACAATGGCAATCATTCAGCCAAGGCTCCCCGGGTTACGTCCAGCAGCGTGCCGCGCCGGGATCGCCGCCAGCCAAAGCGGCGCCGCCCAACAAGGTAAGTAATGCTGACATATCTGGAGGCTTGGGTCCACCACCCCCTTCTACAATACCGACTCAGGCGTCTGGCAGCCTATCTATCGTCGCAGGTGGCAGCGCTGTGATGCCCCGGTCGCATAGCAGACCTCACGATGCAGTTCGCGATGCATCCCGGCTCTTGCTTTGGATTGCGGCCGGCCGAGGAGGCGTGCTCGTCCGATTCTATTGGTTTTCCGATGCGGATACGCCGTGTTTTCGCCGCGGTAATTTCTTGACGGGTTTGACCGTATAGGTATGACCCAGCGACAGGCTGACCGTCGGCTGCCTTCCGGCGTCGGGGCCGGGAAGCGGCGAGACCACCTGGGCAGGGGCCGGCGAGCGCACCAGATCGTTCGGATTGCTGCCGCCCGGCACCGTCAAGCTCATCGGATTGCTGCGGTTGGTGAGGTCTTGCGGATTGCTGGGATTGACGCCCGGGGGATAGCCCTGCGCCAGCGTGAGACCGCCGGACAGCAGGACGGCCACTGTGGCGCTAATTGTCGCGTACATGATTTTCATCGCGCGCCTCCCTCGGGCGCCCCAAGGAAATGGCGTCCGGTCTCGCTGGATTGGCTGTCGCCCGAAATTGACATAGGGAGTGGGACCCGCCGGCACAATTATACTTTCCGCTAGCCCAAGCCTTGAGCCCGATGGAACAGACGCGCAGGACAAATGCCTTTGTGGGCAGCCCAGTGGAGCGGATCGAGGATCTGCGCCTGCTCAGGGGCCGCGGGCAATATGTCGATGATCTGACCCGCGCGGGCCTGCTGCATGCTGTGATCCTGCGCAGCCAGGTGGCCCATGGGCGCATCCGCTCGATCGATGCCGCCGCGGCGCTCGAGAGACCGGGCGTGGTTGCCGTGATCACGGCCGCCGATATCGGGGTGGTGCCGACCATCCCGTTGCGGCAGGAGCCGCTGCCGGTGTTGAGGCAATACCAGCAGCCAGTGATCGCGCAGGGCAAGGTCCGCTACGTGGGCGAGCCGCTCGCGCTGGTGGTGGCGGACAGCGCCGCGCTCGCCGAGGATGCCCTGGAGGCGATCCTTGTCGATATCGAGCCGCTTCCGGCGGTGGCCGACCGGGCGGCTGCCCGAAAGAACGATGTGCTCCTGTTCGAGCAGAGCGGCACAAATATCGCCAGCACCATCACGGCGGTGCGCGGCGATATCGAGGTGGCGTTCCGCGACGCCGCCTATACGCGCCGCGAGCGCTTCAAGGTGCAGCGGCACTCGGCCGTGCCCATGGAGCCGCGCGGATTGCTGGCCGAGTGGGATGCGGCCCGCGCGCAGATGACGGTGTCCGGCGCCGCCAAGGTGCCGTTCCCCAACCGGCGCATGCTGGCGAAGATGCTGGATGTGCCCGAGTCCTCCATCCGCATGCTGGAATATGACGTTGGCGGCGGCTTCGGGGCCCGCGGCGAGTTCTATCCGGAGGATTTCCTGATTCCGTTCGCCGCCAGGTTCACCGGGCGACCCGTCAAATGGATCGAGGACCGCCGGGAGAACCTCCTGGCCACCAACCACGCGCGCGATGCCGAGTGTGAGCTGGAGATCGCCTGCGCCCGCGACGGCACCATCCTGGGCCTGCGCGGCCACGCCTTTACGGATCTGGGTGCCTATCTGCGCACGGTGGGGGCGACCGCCTCGCGCAACATCGCGCAGGTGATGTCGGGGCCCTACCGCATTCCCCATGTGCACATCGATGTTTCGTTGCTGATGACAAACAAGACGCCGTCCGGCACCTACCGGGGGCCGGGCCGCTTCGAGGCCGATTTCTTCCGCGAGCGGCTGATCGACATTGCGGCGCGGGAGCTCGGCATCGATGCGGTGGCTTTCCGCCGGCAGAATTTGATCCCGGAATCCGAGATGCCCTATGCGCTCGCCAAGATCCTGGTGCTCGACATCGAGACCGAGTGCGACAGCGGCGACTATCAGCGCACGCTCGACCGCTGCCTTGCGGAATTCGGCTGGGCCCGCAAGGCCGGGCTGCAGGGACGCTTGATCGATGGCCGCTATCACGGGCTCGCCATCGGTTGCTACATCGAAGGCGGCGCGTCGGGCCCGAAGGAGAATGCG
Organism: Xanthobacteraceae bacterium; assembly: GCA_036498625.1. GTDB lineage: Bacteria > Pseudomonadota > Alphaproteobacteria > Rhizobiales > Xanthobacteraceae > VAZQ01. The sequence goes on from DASYFD010000070.1 coordinate 7,782, forward strand.
CGCCTGCGGCTCGAGCCCGACGGCTCGGTGTCGGTGTTCGTCGGCTCCTCTTCGGTCGGCCAGGGCATCGAGACCGTCTTTGCCCAGATCGCCGCCGATGCGCTGGAAATTCCCATGGACCGGATCCAGGGCGTCTTTCACGGCTCGACCGATCACGTGAGCGAGGGCTTCGGCTCCTACAGCTCGCGCTCCACCGTCATGGGCGGGTCCGCCATCGTGCTGGCGGCCGCCGAGCTGCGGCAGGCGATCCGAACCGCGGCGGCGACGCGCCTGGGCTGCGCGGCCGACGACGTCGTGATCGACCAAGGCTCGGCCATCGGACCCGGCCGCGCCACCGTTGCCTTGGGGGAGCTCGCCGGCCTCGCGGTGGAAAGCACCTACGCGAGCAACAAGCGCACCTACAGCTACGGCGCCCATGCGGCCCATGTGGCGGTCGATCCCAAGACCGGCCATGTGCAATTGATCGACTACCTGGCGGTCGAGGACGTGGGGCGTATCATCAACCCGCTGACCCTGCACGGCCAGACCGTAGGGGCCGTGGTGCAGGGCCTGGGCGGCGCGCTGCTCGAGCAGTTCATCTACGACGAGCACGGGCAACTGCTCACCGGCTCGCTCGCCGATTACCTGCTGCCGACCGCGAGCGATTTTCCCAGCATCTGGGCAGTGGCCCTGGAGGAAAAACCGGCGCCGCACAATCCGCTGGGCGCCAAGGGGGCGGGCGAGGGCGGCATCATCCCGGTCGGCGCCGTCGTAGCCAATGCTGTGGCGGCGGCGCTCGCTTCGCTCGCAGTCGAGCCCCGCGAGCTGCCGCTGTCGCCGCCCCGGGTGTGGCAGCTGATCAAGGATGCTTCGGCCGCGAGAGGGCGGCCACAAGGGCCGCCCCTACAAGCACCCTCGGAATTGTAGGAGCGCCCCTTGTGGGCGCCCTGATGCGATCACGCAGGCCGTGTTACGATCAGATCTTCGATAGATCATACGTCGAGCGCGCGAACATCTCGTCGACCGGGAGCTGGCGGACCGACAGATTCTGCTCATGCGAATAGCGCGCCAGCGTCTCCAGCACGTGGCGGTTGTTCTCCACCCCGTAGCTCCAGAAATCCTCCCCCATGACGCGCCGCAGCCGGTCGTATTCGGCGACGCTCCACGGCAGCGATGTCGCCAGATGCCCGATCTGGCCGAGCTCGTGCATGCATAGATCCTTGGCCTTGAGAAACGCCTTGTAGACGCTGACCGCGAGCCAGGGATGCTGCTCCACCAGCGAGCGGCGGATGCCGATCGCATGCATGATCGGGAAGATTCCGGTCTTGCGGAAATAAGCCTCCTCGGTTGCCGGATAGTCCGGGTAAAGGCGCGCCACCTGAGGGGCGCCGCGCAGGAAGCAGGAAGGGGCGCGCGCGCTGATCAGGCCGTCGAGCTCGCCCGCCTCCAGCATCTGCGAGAGCGTGCGATGCTCCGGGATGGCCTTGAGGTCGATCTCCGGCGGGAGCTTGATCGCTGCGCGCTCGTCGCGGCCCGGATCCTCGAGACCGCCGCGGCGCCATTTGATGTCGGCCGGCAGGACACCGTATTCGTCCTTCAGGATGCCCCGGATCCAGACATTGGCGGTGATCTGATATTCCGGCAGCCCGATGGTCTTGCCCTTGAGGTCCTGCGCGCCGGAAATGCCGCGGTCGGTGCGGACATAGATGCCGCTGTGCCGGAACAGCCGGGACACGAATGCCGGGATGGCGACGTAATGCGCGTCGCCGCGCGCGGTGGTCATGATGTAGCTCGAGAGCGAGATTTCGCTGATGTCGAACTCGCTGAACTTGAAGGCGCGGTGAAACGCCTCCTCGGGCTCCAGCGGTACCGCCGTGATGGCGCAACCCTCGACGCCCGCGCGCCCGTCGAAAATCGCGCGCGTGCGATCGTAGTCGCAGACCGCCAAGCTCAAAGCCAATGCCATGTGGTTCCTCCCGCCCGTGCCGCGACCGTAGGGCTTCGGGCGCCAGGCCGCAACGTTGACCGGTCGGTGAGCGCGATGGTAGGAACGCTGAAGCCCTTGGTTTTTGCGTTTTTCGTAGGATGGGTTGAGCTCTTGCGATACCCATCAAACGCCGCCGATGGGCTTCGCATAGCCCGCGGAGACGGGCGTAAACGCCCTTATGCGCTCAACCCTTCCTACCGCGGACAGCCATGAAACTCCCGCCCTTCGAATATGCGTGCCCGACCATGTTGTCCGAGGCGGTTGCGCTCCTGGCCGCGCGCAATGGCGATGCCAAGCTGCTCGCCGGCGGCCAGAGCCTGGTGCCGATGCTGGCGTTCCGCCTCGCCGAGCCGACCTTGCTGGTCGATCTGCGCAAGCTTCCCGAGCTTCGCACCATCGGGATTTCGGGCAATGGCGTCGTGCTCGGCTCCATGGTGCGTTGGTGCGATATCCTGGCCGATGCGCGCTTGCGCACCGCGCATCCGCTACTGCGCGCCGCGGTCACTGAAGTGGCGCATTATCAAATCCGCAATCGCGGCACCATCGGGGGCAGCATTGCGCATGCCGATCCGGCCGCCGAGATGCCCGGCATCGTGCTCGCCTGCGAGGCCGAGATTGCCACGGTCGGGTCAGCCGGCGCACGCGTGATCAAGGCTAAGGATTTCTTCATCGGGCCGCTGATGACGGTGCTCGAGCCGGACGAGATCATCGTGGAGATTCGCTTTCCGGCCTGGCCTGCACCGCGACGCTGGGGATTCCAGGAATTCGCCCGG
>DASYFD010000071.1:0-4105 GCA_036498625.1 Xanthobacteraceae bacterium
CCGGATCAGCGGAGCACCGCTCCGCGAGAGCTTCGTGCTGCACCGCATCCGGGACAGGCGCCGGCCTGGAATTAAGCGGCGGAAGCGAAAGAGTTAGGTTCCTCCCACAACCGCGCTCCCACCAAGAACCCCGGGGACCCCCGCCCCGGGGCTTTTTTTGTCCGGGCAACTGCCATCAGCAAGGCACGCCGCCATCTTCCGGACCGCGCCCGAACCTTGTAGGCTGATCGGATCGCGGCTACGCAGCAGCGCAACATTGAAAATAGGTGGGGGAAGTCATGAACCGGGGTAGCATCTTGGGCTTGTTTGCCGTCGCGGCGCTCGGGCTCGTCGTCGGGTCGACCGGCGGCCTCAGCCAGCAAGGCTCGCTCAAGCAGCAGCTGGTCGGCAGCTGGACGCTGGTATCGATCATCGCGACCGACAAGGCCGGCGGCAAATCGGACCGCCGCGGCCCGAACCCCAAGGGGATGCTCATCTTCACCGCCGACGGCCATTTCTCGATTCTGACCTCGCGCTCCGATCTCCCGAACTTCAAGATCGACAACGTGAACCAGGGCACCGCCGAGGAGAACAAGGCGGTGATGACCGGCATGATCGCCAATGTCGGAACCTGGTCGGTCGACGAGGCGACCAAGACCATAACCACCAATGTCGAGGCCGGGACCTTTCCCAACCTGAACGGCCACACCCAGACGCGCGTCATCAGCGCGCTCACCGCCGACGAGCTGCGCTACGTCAACGGCGCCTCTGTGTCCGGCACCGTGGACGAGGCGACCTGGCGGCGGGCGAAATAGGGCGCGCTCATTTCAGCTTGCCGCCGGTGCGCGCCAGCGCTTCCTGCTTCCACATCTCCCAGGTGCGGTCGGAGCCGTGGCCGGGCCGGTGGCGGCTCTGCTCTTTCTCCATCAGGGCGGCTTCCTCCGGCGCCAGGTAGGTGATCGGGCCGCCCAGCATCTTGGCCTGCAGCAACAGCTTGGCGTTGGCCTCGGTGTAGATCGCCCGGTACACCGCCATCCGCACGGTCGGCGCCACCACCAGATTGCCGTGCCCGCGCAACAGCGCGACCGAGTTCTTGCCGAGCGTCTGCGCCAGCGCCTTGCCGAGCATGCTGTTGGAGATCAACAGATTGGTCCAGCCGGCGGCCGCGCGGGTATCGAACACCGGCACCTCCGGAAAGAGGAACGGGGCGCGGATCGGCCGCAGCGGCACCTGCGTGACGCTGAACGGCACCACGGTCGGGGAGTGGCTGTGCACCACCGCATTGACGTCGGGGCGCGCCCGGTAGGCCTCGGAATGGATGAAGCGCTCCGAATAGATCGGGCGCGGATCGGGTCGGATCAGCTCGCCGTCGAGCCCGAACTCCATGATGTCGGCGGGCATCACCAGCCCGGGCGCGCGCGCCCGCGACATCAGAAAGCGATCGGGGTGGTGCGGGTGGCGGGCGCTGATATGGCCGTAGCCGTCGACCACATCCTGCACGTAGAGAATGCGGTTGCCGATGACCAGATCGTCGATCACGGCGGTGAGCTCGGGGCTCGGCCGCGCCTTGGCGGCGGCGCCGGTCTTTTTTGCGACTTTCTGAGCCTGCCGTTTCTTCGCCATGGCGCCGTCTCCCCGATGTTGTGGTGTTGTGGTGTTGTGGGCGATGTCTTGTGCCCAAACGATGCGGGCCGTCAATCCGCAATGCGCTTGAACCTGTAGTCTGGATGGAGCGCAGCGCAATCCGGGAACGGCCCTCCCGCATTTCGCTGCGCTTCATGCGGGCTACAGCCATGGACCACCGGATCGCTTCGGCACCTCGCAAGGCCAGATGTGCGCGTGCCTCATACGCAATTCGCGTTGCGCGGCATTCGCAGATCGGCTTAAGCTTACCGTCACACACTGGGAGCTGGCCGCATGCGACGCTGTCTCGGAGCGGGTGCGCTGATTTTCCTGCTGGTTTCGACAGTCTCCGCCGGTGCGGCCGAGACCGACGGCAAGCCTGTCATCAATCCGCCGCCGACCGGGAAGGATTGGGCCGAATTGGCCAAGCTGCCGGACTGGAGCGGCATCTGGATTCCGAAGATCAACGATCAGCATCTTCAGCTCACCAGCAATCCGCCGCCCTGGACCCCGAAGGCGGGCGCGCAGATGGCGCATATGTTCAGCGAGCTCAAGGCCGGACGGCCGGCGCCCCTGTTCGTCAATTGCCTGCCCGAGGGCATGCCGTCCTGGATGCTGATCAGCCACAATGCGCTCGAGGTCATCTTCTCGCCCGGGCGCGTCACCTTGCTGGGCGAGTCCGACGGCAACCGGCTGCGGCGCATCTATACCGACGGCCGCCCGCATCCCGAGGATCCAGACCCGACCTTCCATGGCCATTCGATCGGCCATTGGGAGGGCGACACGCTGGTGGTCGACACCGTTGGGGTGCTGCCGGAATCCTTTATCGCGCTCGCCGAGGGCGCCGGCGTGCCCAACAATGGCGACATGCACATTGTCGAGCGCATTCATCTGCAAGGAGCCGACATCCTGCACGACGATCTCGAGATCACCGCCCCGCACGTGCTGACCAAGCCGTGGAAGACGACGCGGATCTTCACCCGGCGGCGCGAGAGGGACCTCGATATCGTGGAAGGCGTCTGCATCCAGGGCAATTATTCCGAGCGGGTGAACGAGAGCGGCGACGCGGTGTTCGTTCCGATCCCGCGTCAGCCGGGCGGCAACCTGGTGGCGCCCGATTGAAGCGCGCCGAAACGCCCATCCATGCGTCTGCGCCGATCAAGCATCTGGAGCCGACCTTATGAAGCGCATTTCTGAAATCGCCGGCACGCTGGCCTTGGTCCTCGGCCTCGCGAGCGGCATCGGCTCGGTCTCGGCGCACCATTCCGCCTCGATGTATGACGAGACCCTGCTCACCACCATCAACGGCACCGTCAAGGAGGTGCGCTGGGTCAATCCGCATGTGAGCCTGTTGATCCTCGGGGCCGCCAAGGAGGGTGGCGAGCCGGCGGAGTGGCTGCTGGAGACCACCAGTCCCGGGCGCTTGCTGCGGCTGGGATGGGCCCGCAACAGCGTGAAAGCCGGCGATCGTGTGGTGATCGAGATTCATCCGCTGCGCGAAGGCGCGCTGCATGGCGGCTCGATCCAGAAGGTCACCTCGATCGAGACCGGCAAGACGTTCGGTACGAACATCCGCGAACTGGACAGCCCTGACAAAGAATAATCAGTTTCGATTCCGTAGCCTGGATGGAGCCAACGGGTCGGCGCCAAAGCGCCGCCCGATGGCTCCATGCGGGCTACTCGTTCATCGACCGCAGCAGCACCTCGCAGCCCTTCGGCGTGATCGCCACCATGGCGGAGGCGACGGCGCCGCCGGTCGGATCGCTCGCGCCCACGTGCAGGGCATAGACGTCGCCGGCCGCGAGGGCATGGCGGGCATTGGGCCGCAGTTCGCTGCCCTCGTTGGGCGAGAAGCCGATGCGCCGGCCGATGCTGGCGCTGAGCACCGGATGCAGCGGATCGGCGCCCAGGGGAGCGATGGCCTTGGCATGCAGATCGGCCGCCACGATACCCGGAGCGGCGGCGCCCAGCGCGGCTTCGAGGCCTGCCTGCGCACGGGCATGGATATCGCCCGGCGAATCGGCCCAGCTTACGAAAGCCTCGGCCCAGTAGCCGCGATGCTTGACCGCGATGTAGCCGAGGAGCGGCGAACCCTTGGGTTTGGGCGCGAACTCGCCGCGGAACGGCGCCAAGGTGCGGCCGCCGTCGAAGCTCACGAGCGTGCGCACATCCTGTGCCGCCAGCGCCCGCGCCGTGCGCTCGCCGGCGAGTGCCGCGGCCTCGGCCCCCATGCCGTCGCGCCAGGCTTTAGCAAACGCATCGGCGCCGGCCCGCACCACGCTGCAGGCATCGCGGATCTGGGACAGCTCGCGCGGCCGGGTGGTGCGCAGCGCCGCGATCTCGGCATCTGCCGGGTTGAGCCGGAAGCGGTTGCCCAGGCTTTTCTCGATCGACCCCAACAGCACCGGCCGCATCAGGTCGAACCGCACCGTGCCGATATTCTGGGGCGCATCGGCGCCGAGGGCGGCGAGCCAGGGATCGAACGCGCTCTCCCAGGTCCAGG
>DASYFD010000072.1:0-14220 GCA_036498625.1 Xanthobacteraceae bacterium
TCCACGTCTTTGATATGCGAATCGCCTCCTTGCGAGAGAAAGACGTAGACGCCCGGCATGGCCGGGCATGACGAGCTCGTAATCTCGTTGCATTACGCCTTCACCAGGGCGCGATAGTCGAGCCGGCGGTGGAACCAGTACTGGTAGCCGGAGATGTTCTTCTGCATCGCCACGTTGACATAGGGCTGGTAGAGCGGGATGCGGGGAATGTCGGCGAAGGCCAGATCCACGAAGCCCTTCACGTCCTTGTCGTAGGTCGCGAGCTCGCCGCCCGCGGCGGCCGCGCTCGCCCCATCGATCAGCGCATCCATAGGCTTGGACTGGTAGCTCATGGTGTTGAAGATCGAGTTCTTGCCGTGATAGCACCAGATGAAGAAGTATTCCGGATAGTCGAGCCAGCCCGAGAACACGTTGGTGTAGAGCGGCATGGTCTTCTTGGTGAGCTCGGTGCGCCAGTTGGCGCCCGGAATCTTGTTGATGGTGGTCTTGATGCCGATCTGGGCGAGGCTTTCCTGGGTGAGCACGCAGAGCGGCTCGTTCACTCCGGCAAAGCCCAGATCGAACGACAGCGTGGTCTCGAAGCCGTTGGGATGGCCGGCCTCGGCCAGGAGCGCCTTGGCCTTGGCGATATCGGTGTTGAAGTGGTGCGGCTGCGGCCAGGCGGCTTGCGTCGGCGTGCCGGCGGGGGCGCCGAACAGCGGCCTGGCAAGGCCGTACAGCGCCGCGTCCATGATCTTCTGATAGGGGAGCGCATAGGCGACTGCTTGGCGCACCTTCAGATTATCGAACGGCGGGTTGGTCACGTTCATGCCGATATATTGAATGCCGTTGCTGTAGGGCGTCGACACGATGGTGAGCTTGCCGGCGTCGCGCAGCTCGACGAAGTCCTTGTTCGGCAGGTCGTAGGAGATATCGGCATCGCCGCGCTCGAGCAGTGCCCGCCGGTTGCCGGAGGACGGCACCATGCGCCAGATGATGCGCTTGATCTTGGGCAGCGGGCCGCCCTTCCAATCCTCGTTGCGCTCATACACCACCTCGGTGCCGGCGCTCCATTTGGCGACCTTGTAGGCGCCGCCGCCGGCGGTATTCTGCTTGGTGTATTCGAGGCCCCAAGGGTCTGCCGCGGTGGCGTGCTTCTGCACCAGGGCGGAATTGAGCACGCAGGGAACGATCACCGCGAGATCCGGGACGGTGAGGCGGTCCTTGCGCAGGAAATCGATGCGCACCGTGTGGTCGTCGACCGCGACAAACTGCTCGGGCTTCTCGAGCGAGCCGGCGCCCATCTGGAAGGTCGGAAAGCCGCCGACCGTGACGGCGCGGTCGAGCGACCATTTGACGTCCTTGGCGGTGATGGGGGTGCCGTCATGGAAGGTCGCGTTCCTCTTCAGCCGGAACGTGACCGACATGTCGCCGACATTCATGTCCTCGGCGAGCTCCGGCTTGAGCTTGTCGCGGTCATAATACGGCGTGCCGTTCGGCAGCGTCTTCATCTCGTGGCTGATGAGCCGGTCGTAGCAATTCCAAGACGCCTCGTAGCCCGGCACGTTGGTGCCGACGCCGTGAATGTCGAGATTGTTGGGACCGCTCTCGGAAACGATGAGCAGCGTCTCCTGGCGCGATTGCGCGCGGGCCGGAATGACCGCCGGCGCAGGCAGCACGCTGCCGGCAGCGAGCGCGCTCATTGAACGCAGGAATTCACGGCGTTTCATCGCAACCTCCCGATTGTCGAAGCTCGATCGTGGCGTCGCTACGAAGCCGCCCGGCGTGGCTTTGCGTGCCTTGCGTTGAAGTCTCCTTGACCTCTCCCGCAAGCGCCGTGCCATCACGCCGGCGGCGCGCGAAAAACTCGTAAGAGATTGAACGACTGTGCTTTTCTCGCGCCGTCGCGGGCGATTGCCGGCGCCCTTTAGGGGCTATGCATGCAAGATGGAGGCTTTAGATCAAGAAATAGGCAGTTCGGGAGAAAGCAGACCGGTCGGGCGCTCGCGTGTCTGACCGATCTGCTTGCATGCTTTGACTCCAAATCCAGTAGCCCAGCGCTCACTCGGCCGGCATCGACGACAGCGAGTGCCCGGACATCGGCTCCGCGGCCGACACCATCGCGGGATAGCGGCTCAAACCGAACAGGAAGGCCGCCATCATGGCATAGGCCACCGCGACCGTGGGAGTGACCGCGATCCCGATCGATTCTCCGTGCATGAAACCGAAGAAGGTGAGCACGCCGCCGGCCAGCGCGAAGGCCGCCGCATGCGCGAACTTCTTGTCGACAATGAAGGCGCCGATCGCGCCCAGCACGAGGCCGGTCACGATGGCGCCGCCGCCGAGTATCTCCAGCCCATGATAGAGCACGCCCGTATTGCCGAGCTTGTCGAAGCCGACCGCGGCCGCCGACGTGCCGGCGGCTCCCAATGCGCCATCCATCAAGGTCTTGCACCAGGCGGCGAGATGCGGCGTCAAGGCGAGCACGATCGCGGGCGCATGGGTGGTGGGCGTGGTCTGGAACGCCTGCGCGCCGATCAGCATCCCGATATAGAGCAGGATCGGCGAGATCGCGACCACGGGGATCACCGCCAGCATGAGCGAGATCACGCCGAACCACGACAGCACGATCACCATCATGCCGGTCGCGGCCGAATAGCCGATGCGCCCGCCCATGGATTTCCAGCCCGGGTGCCCGATATAGACCGCGTTGATGAAGGGATTGCCCATCAGGCAGCCGATCAGGCTGACGACGCCGTCGGCGGTGAGGACCCGGGTGGTCGGGTAGGGGTCGCCCGCCGCCTCGGCGCTCTCCACGTTGTCCATCGCCTCGACCAGGTCATAGATGCCGAACGGAATGGCGGTGACCAGGATCACGCCGAGAAACTGGAAGCCGGAGAACACGTGATCGATCGCCGGGATCGGTAACGAGAAGCCGAAATTGGCGAAGGCGCCGGTCACGCCGCCCACACTCAAGCCGCCGTAGCCGAGACCAAGCACGTTCGAGCCCCAGGCCAGGATGGTGCCGACCGCGATGGCGACCAGCCCGGCCGGAATGCCTTTGGGATATTTGAAACCGCCGAACCAGCTCACCAGGATGATGGCAAAGCAGGTGAGCCCGATGACCGGCGTCATGTAGATCTCGAGTGCCGGCCGCATGGCGATGAAGGTGATCGAGACGCCCGCCAACGTGCCGAGCAGCGCGGCGCGCGGGGTGATCCTGCGGATATAGGGCGCGATGAAGCCGCCGATCATCAGGATGAAGCTCTGGAAGAACACCCAGACCAGGCCGGCCTCCCAGCCCTTGACCGGATCGTTGGTCTTGAGCGCGATCGGCAGCATGATCACGAAGGTGACGATGAACATATGTGGCACGCTGATGCCCGAGGGCAGCGCGCACACGTCGCTGCGGCCGGTCTTGAGCGCCAGCCGATAGGCCAGGTACGCGTAATAGAAGGTCGACAGGCACATCATCAGGCCGAGCGCCGGCAGGATGCGGCCGAACACCAGCTGGTCCGGCATCTTTAGCACGAAGCGCAGCAAACCGGTCAGCACCAGCATGTTGACCAGAATGTTCGTGCCGAAGCCGAAGAATGCGTTCCAATCGCCGGGCGTCCACAAGACCGGGCGGCGTTGCTCCATCATCGTCATCACACCCTCCTGTCGATCAGTTTGTTCATTGGACGGTCGCCAAGACCCTCAGCAGCGGCTTCGACGACGACACCGAGCCGAAGATGCCGCCTTGGGCTTTGATCATGGCGAGGCCCATCTCGTGAAACTCGGCGAAGTAGGATCCGCAGCAGTCGGAGAGCACGATGCAGCGAAAGCCGCGATCGTTGGCCTCGCGCACGGTGGTGTTGACGCAGACTTCCGTGGTGACGCCGCACACCAGCAGCGTGTCGATGGCGCGGCTGTGGAGCATCAGCTCGAGGTCGGTCTGGTAGAAAGCGCCTTTGCCGGGCTTGTCGATCACCGGCTCGCCGGCGATCGGATAGAGTTCCGGGATGATGTCGTGGCCGGGCTCGCCGCGGATGAGGATGCGGCCCATCGGGCCAGGCGCGCCGATCCGCAACGCCGGATCGCCGCGCTCGACCTTCAGGGGCGGTGCGTCGGACAGGTCCGGGCGATGCCCTTCCCGGGTGTGGAGGACCAGCATGCCGCAGCGGCGGGCGGCCGCCAGCACGTCCCGGCAGGGAGCGACGGCGACCTGCAGGCGTGCCACGTCGTTGCCGAGCGCCGCTCCGAAACCGCCGGGCTCCAGGAAGTCGCGCTGCATGTCGATGATAATGAGCGCCGTGGTGTCGAGATCGATGGTGAGCGCGGCGGGTTCTGCCGCGATGGTCGCTTGCGACACGGGAAGCCTCGTCGATGGTCCAGGATCAGCAGGCGCAAGGAGCGTGCCAGCGGCGCGGCATTTGTTAAGTGACTGACTCCTTGCGCTAATCGGCGCGGACCGAGGCGCAGTGCCCAGTCCGGGCGCTGCAATTGCATACAGTTATTTGCGGATTGCCTAATTCGTGATCATCCGTTCTCGTCGTGCTTTATTCGCCGCGGCCGCGAGGGCAAAATACCTGGGTTTGGAATGCGGGCTGCAATCGGCGGATGTTGGCACAGAGCTTGCGACCGCTCAGGGATCGGGCAGCGCGCGTTCCGAGTTCGGTTTCGACTTGGAGTGGCTTGCATCGGAGCAATGGCGTGACAGAGGCCAATCAGATCGGGCAGGCGATCGCGGTCGCGCCGCGGCCGGCCGCTCCGCTCGTTCGCGGCAACGGCAGGACCTTGGCCGAGGAGCTTCGCCTGCAGCTCGCCGATGAGATCGTCCGCGGCTCGCTGGCGCCCGGCGCGGCGCTCGACGAGACCGAGCTGGCGCGCCGGTTCCAGATTTCTCGCACACCTGTTCGTGAGGCGCTGCGCCAGCTGGCGGCGAGCGGCCTGATCGAATCCCGGGCGCATCGCGGGTCGGTGGTGGCGCAGCCGAGCCACGAGCACCTGATCGGGATGTTCGAGGCGATGGCGGAGCTCGAGGCGCTCTGTGCCGGGCTCGCTGCCGCCCGCATCACGCCGGCCGGGCGCCACGCGCTCGCGGCCGCGCACGAGGAGCTGCGCGCCATGATCCAGAGCGGCGATCCGCAGCGCTATCACGAGATCAACGAGGCCTTTCACTCGACCATCTATGCGGGCGCCCGCAACTCCTATCTGGCCGAGATCACGCTCGCCACCCGGGTGCGGGTGCAGCCGTTCCGCCGCGCCCAGTTCCGCAATCTCGGCCGGCTCGCCAAGTCGCATGGGGAGCACGACCTGGTGGTGACCGCCATCATGCGCGGCGATCGCGAGAGCGCCATGCGCGCCATGCGCGACCACATCGTCACGGTGCGGGTGGAATACGAGATGTATGCGCTGTCGCTGTCGTCGACCCGGCGCGCCTGAGCCGGCGGGGCCGCCGCCGGCCCTGCGGCCTTGTTCCCTTGATCGACCTGCAACCGGAGGCCGGAATGAAACGGAGCGAGCTGACCGAGAAGATTCTGGACATCAAGCGCGAGAAGGGATGGACCTGGAAATACATCTGCGCCGAGATCGGCGGCATGTCGCCGATGCTGATCACCGGCGCGCTGCTCGGCCAGATGAAGCTGGTGAAGCCGCAGGCCGCGAAGGCGGCCGAGCTATTCGGGCTGAGCAAGAGCGAGGAGGCCATGCTCAACGAGGTGCCGATGCGCGGCAGCCCGATGCCGCCGACCGATCCCTTGATCTACCGCTTCTACGAATTGGTCATGGTCAACGGCCCGGCCTGGAAAGCCCTGATCGAGGAGGAGTTCGGCGACGGCATCATGTCGGCCATCGATTTCGATCTGCAGATGGAGCGCGTGGCCGATCCCAAGGGCGACCGGGTGAAGATCACCATGTCGGGCAAGTTCCTGCCGTTTAAATACTACGGCAGCAGCGGCAATGTCCCGGGCTATGGGTTCAAGGAGGAATAGTCCGCCCGCTGCCTGCATACACGGCACGATGGCCCAAAATTAGGGCATCCAGCGCTCCTGCTGCCGGCGCCGATAGCCCGGACCCGAAATATCCTTTGGAATCAGATTGCTGCCTGCGGGTTATTTGATTGCACCAGCGCCTGCGGTGGCACCGTTTTTGCGACGCCTGTGCTGGAATTCAGCTGGCGGGAGGGCTGCCCCATGGCACCGACGATCGGAACGCGCACTTTTGGAACGATGGATCTCGATTTTACCGGGGCCGCCGCCGGCACCGGCACGCGCTGGCTTCAACTGCTCATGGGCTTCATCGTCATGATGGTGATCTCCAGCCCGCAATATGTCTGGACCCTGTTCGTGCCTTCGTTCCAGAAAACCACCGGCGCGCTCCTGTCCGAGGTCCAGTGGACGATCACGATCCTGATCGTGCTGCAGACCTGGCTGTCGCCGGTGCAAGGTTTCCTGGTCGAGAAACTGGGGCCGAAATTGCTGATCGGCGCCGGCGCGCTGTTGAGCGGCGCCGGCTGGATCGCATCGTCCACCATCGCGTCGCTGTGGGGCCTCTACGCCACCTATGGGCTGCTCTGCGGAATCGGCACCGGCATCGTCTATATCGGGGTGATCGGCCTGATGGTGAAGTGGTTTCCGGACCGGCGCGGATTGGCGACCGGGGTGGTGGCGGCCGGCTACGGCTTCGGCGCCATTCTCACCACCTTCCCGATCGACGGCATGCTCAAGGCGTCCGGCTATCAGCACACCTTGTTCATCTTCGGCTCGGTATTCGCCGCCGTCGGCGTGGTTGGGGCGCTGGCCTTGCGGGCGCCGCAGGACGGCGAGGTGACGGCGCGCCCGGGGCTCGCCAGCGCGGCCCGCAGCGCATCGCCGCGCGAGATGCTGAAAACGCCGGTGTTCTGGCTCATGTTCGTGATGATGTCGATGATGTCCACTGGCGGCCTGATGGTCATCACCCAGTTCACCAGCTTCGCGAAGGCGTTCGGGATCGACGGCACCACCAGCGTCACCATCCTGGGCGCCACCATGGCGGCGATCCCGGCGGCACTGACCTTCGACCGCGTCACCAATGGGCTCACCCGCCCGTTCTTCGGCTTCGTGTCCGATCATATCGGGCGTGAGAACACTATGGGCATCGCCTTCATCCTGGAAGGCTTCGCGATCTACATGATGCTGCAATACCGCACCGATCCGTTCCTGCTGATCGTGCTGTCAGGCCTGGTGTTCTTCGGCTGGGGCGAGATCTTCTCGCTGTTTCCCTCGACCCTGACCGACACCTTCGGGCCCCAGCATGCCACCACCAATTACGGCTTCCTCTACATGGCGCAGGGCGTCGGCTCGATCCTGGGCGCGCCGGTCGCCGCCATGGTGTTCGAGAAAACCGGCAGCTGGATGCCGGTTTTCGCCCTGGTGATCGGCATGGATATTCTCACCGGGCTGCTGGCATTGTTCGTGCTCAAGCCGATGCGGCGGCGGCAGCTGGCGGCAGGATAGCTTAGCAGCTTGCGCGCGGCGCTCACGCCTCGTCTCGGTCCGACGCGATTAGGTGCGTCACCTTCGGGGCGCCTTGCATCTGGAAGCGGTTGACCGTCTCCTGGCGGGCGCGGTCCGCTTGCGTGACGCGTTCGTGCTGGCGCAGATGCTCCATCCAGGAATCCAAGAGGAACGTCTCAACGAATCGTCCGGCCTCCTCCGCATCCTCGAACAGGCCCCATTCGAAGGCGCCATTGCGCCGCCGCTCCTGCGAGAGCTGCACCACCGCGTCAACGAAAGCGATGCGATCGGCCGGGTCGATGCGATATTCGATCGTCACCAGCACTGGGCCCCGGTCGGCCTCGATGTCGCGGGAGAGCGTCGGTTGCAGCCAGTGCATGGAAGGGGTGAAGTCGACGCCGGCGCCGGTTTGCAGCTTCCAGCGCCACAGCAGCGGAATGGCGACGAGCGCGCCGGTGGCGGCGGCGAGATGCGCGACCGGAAGGCTGGTCAAGGCCGCGACCTTGCCCCAGATCGCGCTGCCGAAGGTCAAGCCGCCGAACAGCACGGTGCTGAACAGCGCGAGCCCGCGGCCGCGAACCCAGGAAGGCAATCCGACCTGGGCCGAGATGTTGACGGCGGAGAGCACCGCGATCCACGACACGCCGGCAACAAAGCTCGCCGCCAGCGCCACGGCGGGCTGCCGCGCGAAGGCGAACATCACCATGGCGATGGCGGTGCCGACCGTTCCGGCGAGCGCGGGCATGTCGGCTCCGAACCGGCGTTGCAGGAACGGCAACGTGAACGCGCCCGCTACCGCGCCGGCTCCGATCGCGCCCAGCAGAATACCGTAGAGGCGCGGGCCGCTGGCAACCTGGTCGCGCGCGAGCAGCGGCAGCAGTGCCCAATAGGCGCTGGCGAATACGGTGAACCCGGCGGTGCGGATCAGCGTGGCGCGCAGATGCGGATTGTGGCGGGCATGGCGAAGCCCGGCCCGCATGGCGCGGCCGAATCCTTCTGCGGGCAGCCGCCGGACGCCGTCGGCGGGCGGCTGCCACCAGATCAAGGCCGCGATGACGCCGAGCGTGGCGAGTGCATTGAGCCAGAACGGCGCCGCCAGGCCCCAGGCCACGATGATGAGTCCGGCGAGCGCCGGCCCGACCGCGCGGCTGACATTGATGCCGACGCCATTGAGCGCGACGGCCGGCTGCAGATCGGTCCGCGGCACCAGCTGCGGAATGATGGACAGCCACGCCGGCGCGATGAGCGCCGCCGCCGTGCCGGCCAGAAAGCTGAAGGCGAGCAGAATCGCCGGGGTCACATGGCCGAGCCACACCAGCGCGCCGAAGCCCGCGACCAGCACCGCGATCGTGCTCTGAATGACGATCAGCAGGCGGCGGCGATCAACGATATCGGCGAGCGCCCCGCCAGCGAGCGCGAACAGGAACATCGGCAGCGCGTTGGCAACCTGCACCAGCGAGACGATGAACGGATCGGGGTCGAGGCCGGTCATCAGCCAGCCCGCCGCGGCGTTCTGCATCCAGGTCCCGATATTGGCGACCACCGTTGCGATCCAGAGCACCGTGAAGGTGGTGTACCGGAACGGGCTCAGCGACGAGGCATCGCCGGGCGCAGGCGCGGGCGGCTTGGTCTCTGTTGTCATGATGGGTCTCATCAACGCGCGATGCGTGGCGAGGGGGCGCTTCCGCGAGTGTGAGCCTGTGGAAACGCCCCTCACCGCGCCGAGCTTGTGTTCTCCTTATTGCCGTGCAGCCCTCTCCCCGCAAGCGGGGCGAGGGACGCGGGGGGTCCGACGCCCCGCCGCTGCATCATGCCAGGTCGAACACCAGCACATGCGAGTCGTCCGCGCGCGACGCGATGGAAACAACTGCCTCGTCCTCCACCGCCACGCCGTCGCCTGCGACCGCGGTCTTGCCATTGACCTCGACGTCTCCGCGCACGACCTGGATCCAGCTCTTGCGGCCGGCCTTGAGGTCATGGCTGACCGCGTGATCGCGGCTCAGCAGCGCGTCGTAGATTTCCGCATCCTGATGAATGACGATCGAGCCGTCGCGGCCGTCGGGCGAGCCGACCAGGCGCAGGCGGTCGCGCTTGTCTGCATTTGCGAAGCTCTTCTGGTCGTAGCGCGGCGCGATGCCCTTTCGGTCCGGCAGCACCCAGATCTGCAGGAAATGCACCGGCTCTTTCTTGGAATGGTTGAACTCGCTGTGGCGGATGCCGGTGCCGGCCGACATCACCTGCACGTCGCCCGGCCGGATCACCGAGCCGGTGCCGATGCTGTCCTTATGCTCGAGCGCGCCTTCGAGCACGTAGGAGATGATCTCCATGTCCTGGTGCCCATGGGCATCGAACCCGCCGCCGGGCGCGACCCGATCCTCGTTGATGACCCGCAGCGCCCCGAAGCCCATATGGTCGGGATCGTAATAGTGTCCAAACGAGAAGGTGTGACGGCTGTCCAGCCATCCGAAGTTGGCGGTTCCGCGTTCCGCCGCCGGTCGTACCGTGATCATGCAATCCTCCGTATTTCGCTCTTTCGGCCCCTGATATCGACATGCTATAAATGGGATACAATGAGCTGATTTGTGGCATCTGTGTCACTGATTTGGCGACAATCGCCTAGGGCCAGCCCCGATGGACAAGCTGACCAGCATCAGGGCCTTCACCCGGGTGGTGCAGCACGGCAGCTTCGCGGCCGCCGGGCGGGAACTGCGCCTGTCGCGCTCGGCGGTGAGCAAATATGTGATCGAGCTCGAGCAGGCGCTCGGCTCCCAGCTTCTGGTCCGCACCACCCGCAGCGCCAGCCCGACCCCGAACGGCCAGGCCTATTACGAGCGCTGCATCGCCATCCTGGCCGATCTCGAGGAAGCCGATCTCGCGGTGGCGCAGCTGCAGTCGCAGCCGCGCGGCCTCTTGCGCGTCAATGCCCCGATGTCGTTCGGCACCCTCCATCTCGGCCGCGCGGTCGCGGATTTCATGGAGCGATTTCCGCAGCTGCAAATCCAGCTGGTGCTCAGCGATCAGCAGATCGATCCGGTGCAGGAAGGTTTCGACGTTACGCTGCGGATCGCCGACCTGCCGTCATCGAGCCTGATCGCCCGCAAGGTCGCGCCCGCGCTGCGGGTGGTGTGCGCCGCGCCGTCCTATCTGGCCCGCCGCGGCGTACCTGCGCATCCCAACGATCTGCGCACACACGATTGTCTCACCTACGGCTATCTGGCGACCGGGAACCAATGGAAGCTAAGCGGGGCGGACGGCGATCATTGGATTCACATTCCCTGGACGCTGTGCAGCAACAATGGCGAGGTGCTGCGCGACGCGGTAGTCAAGGGGCGCGGAATCGCCTTGCTGCCGACCTTCATCGTGGGCGCCGATCTGCAGGAGGGGAGCCTGCGCAGCATTCTCACCGACTACACCGCGCCGGAGATTTCCCTGTATGCAATCTATCCGCCGACCCGCCATCTGTCGGTCAAGGTGCGGATGCTCATCGACTTTTTGATCGAGCGTTTCGGCGGCGCGCCTTATTGGGATTTGGTGAAGTAGCGGTCGGCTTCGGCCCGATCGATCTGTTTCGGCGTCGTTGCCGGGCTTGACACCGCAAGTCGGGTATACCCGACTTGCGGCACACTTAAGAGTGCTGAACTCGGGCAGGCCCGAGTTCAGGTGCAACCCATCTTCTTGCGAAGAGGATGGACCCGCGGGTCAAGCCCGCGGGTGACGAAAGAGACTGTCTCAAGGGCTGAGCATGAAACTTTCTCCCCAAGATCTGGCAAAAATCGCCGACGTCACGCTCGCCCATTACAACCGGAGCGCCGAGGCGTTCTGGCGCGGGACCCGCGATCACGATGTCAGCCAGAACATCGCGGCCTTGCTGGAACATATCGAGGGACCTCCGCCGTTCACGATCCTCGATTTCGGCTGCGGGCCCGGGCGCGACCTCAAGGCATTCGCGGATCGCGGCCATGTCGCGGTCGGGCTGGAAGGCGCGCCCGAACTCGCCGCCATGGCGCGCGCCCACAGCGGCTGCGAGGTCTGGCAGCAGGATTTCCTCAACCTCGATCTTCCGGACCAGCATTTCGACGGCGTCTTCGCCAACGCTTCATTGTTTCACGTGCCGGCCCAGGAGTTGCCGCGCGTGCTGCGCGAGCTGTACGCCAGCCTGAAGCCCGGAGGCGTCTTCTTTGCTTCCAACCCGCGTGGCGACAATCAGGAAGGCTGGAGCGGTGAGCGCTACGGTGCCTATCACGATCTCGAAACCTGGCGCGGCTACGCGACCGGCGCCGGCTTCGTCGAGCTCACGCATTATTACCGTCCCGCCGGCCTGCCGCGCGCGCAACAGCCCTGGCTGGCGAGCGTCTGGCGGCGCCGGTGAGGGATTCCTGACCTCTCCCCGACGCGGGCAGGGAGCGGCACCAGCAACTAAGCCGCCGCGCCCTGGCGGCTTTTCAGTAGCCGTCGTTCCTGGTCGATATAGGCCTGCGCAACCGGGTTTTGGAACATCTGGTGCGTCTCGACCTCGTCATCGGTCACGGGCGTGATGGCGAGATCGGTATATTCATAACGCTTTGGGTCGTGCTTGATCCGGAGATAGATCAACCGGAGCCGCAGGTAGAGCGATGCCCAGCCCACCGTCTTGCGCGCCAACTCGGCAAAATATTTGGGGTAGAACGACCAGATCGGCTCGATCGGAAAAGTCGGCCTGCGATCCTTTCGGAACTTGAGCCGCAATATGCCGCTCTCGACCGGATGCACATTCTCAAGATCGAAAGAGGCTTTGAACCAGGTCAGAGTAATCAAGACATTGGCAAAAGCCCGCAGCGCCGCGGCGCGCCGCATGATTTTTTCGCAATGCTCGAAGGTATAATATCGCTTCCATGACTCCCGGTAGGCGTAGGCCCATTCCTCCTTGGACATGCGCGGGTGCTCGGCAGTGATGTGATGGAGATCGTATTTGTTGAGATCCGGATCCATCCAGGCGCCGGAGTGAAAGAGCTTCTGATGGTCCTCCGAGCCTGGCAGCGGCGTGAGATAGTGCACTTCCAGCACGTCAATGGGCAATTCCCGCTTGATGACGTCGAGGTCGTTCAGGATCGATTCCGCGGTGTCGTGCGGGAAGCCGGTTATGTAGCCCGCATAGACCAGGACACCCGCTTTCTGCCACGCCAGCAGCATCTTGCGGTAATCGGTAATCTTGTTCTGCTTTTTCTTCGCGGCCAGGAGATTGGCGGGGTTGATGTTCTCCAACCCGATATAGACCTTCCTGACCCCGGCGCGACGGCACTTCTCGATGAAGTTCGGATGCTTGTGGCACTGGGTATCCACCTGGATGATGAAGCTGAACTCCAGTCCCTCGGCTTCACGCAGATGAATCAGCCGATCGAGAATGATCTCCCAATCCTTGTTTCGTGCGAAGTTGTCGTCGGTGATGAAGAAGCGGAAGAGCCCCTGCGCCAGATTGGTCCGAATGATCTCCTCGATGTCGTCCGGAGAACGCCGCCGCGACTTGCGCCCCTGAACGTTGATGATGGTGCAGAACGAGCACTGATATGGACACCCGCGGCCGGCATCGAAGCTGGTCACGGTTCCGCCGGTGCGTTTGACGCGCGCTTGCTTCAGCAGCGGAATCGGCGCGCCTTCCAGGCTCGGCAAGTCGTTCATGTAATTGTAAAGCGGCTTCAGCCGCCCGGCATGCGCATCGCGCAGCACTTCGTCGAGGCGTCCCTCGGCCTCGCCCGCGAAAACCGAAAGGCCCATCGCCAGCGCTTCGCGCAAGGCGTCGTCGTCGCCATCGATCATGGAGATGACGCCGGACACGTGGAATCCGCCGATGCCGACCTGAATGCCCAAGGCGCGCAGCGGGCGGGCGATATCGAGCGCACGGGGCATCTGATTGGACTGCACGCCGACCAGCATTACCATGCCGGCCCCGGCCGTCTCGATGAGTTTCGCTAGATGCGAGGGACGAATTCGCGTGTTGGCTTCGTCGAACGCGTGAATCTCGATGGCGACATCGTCGCCGAGAACCTTTTTGTCAGCGAAGTCCTGGGCGATGCCGTAAACGCAGGCAAGTGAATTCGAGGGAATCGCCGAGCGCAGCCATTGGATCGGATAGCCGTCGTCGCAATAGTGCGTGGGTTTCACCAGAACCAGTGAAAACGTTTTCGCGGCCGCCTTGGTTTGCTCGGCGGCGACCAATGGCGAATTGGACCACATGCGGCAAGCCCCCAATTAAGCTGGGAGTATATCAGCGGATTGATCCCTTGGGGCGCAATGCGATCACATGGCAAGAGAGTTATCTGTTGTGTTGCCATTCAGCCACATAGGCGAAGTTCCACGCGATGGGGCGGTTCGCGGCGTTGCAAACGCTGAAGTATCTCGCCCTCTCGTCCATTTTTTTTCAGCCAGCCGCCGAATTATCAATCGAGGCAAAAGCCCTTGGCGCGCAGATAGGCCCCGAAATCCTGGCGCAGCGGCTCGGCATATTGCCGGGCCTTGTCCTCGGACCAGCCGTAGAACTCCGCCGTGCCGAAACGCTCGACCGCGCGCTGGCGCTTGGCCGGTTGCACTGCTGCGCGCCGCCGGTCGTAGGCGTCGATTTGTTGCGCGAGATCGCCCTGCCGGTAGCGATCCTGATGCAGGGTCGTCTCCAGGCCGAGCCGCGGCGTGATGTGCCCGGGCTTGGCGGGCCAGCCGGCGCACATGGCGGCGACCGGGAACACGCGCTGCGGCAGCCCCAGCACGTCGCTCACCCGATCCGGATGGTCGC
>DASYFD010000073.1:0-21833 GCA_036498625.1 Xanthobacteraceae bacterium
GCCTGAGGCTTGCCGATGATGGCGAGATCGACCGGCGGATGACCCTGCCATTTCCTGGTGACGAACCTGCCGTCGCCCTCGGTCAGCGTGTCCTCCGGACCATAGCCGCCGCCGGTCGAGAAATTGCGCACCATCGGCAGCGTGACGATCTTGGTGTCTTCCAGGGACGGCTCGATCTTGTAGCTCATAAAGTGGCCTCCCCGCGCATGTAGCTTGCCGTGTCCTTCACGGTCTTGATGATGCCCGCATAGGCGGAGCAGCGGCAGAGATGTCCGGCCAGCACGTCCTTGATCTCTTCCTCGGTCGGGTTCGGGTTTTTCTGCAGGAAGGTCTTGGCCACGGTCAGCCAGCCGGCCGTGCAGTATCCGCAATCGGCCGCCATGTTGCGGATGCCGATTTCCTGGATCGGGTCGAGATTGGTGCCGTCGCCGAGCCCTTCCACGGTCAGGATCGGCTTCTCGGCCGCCTCGAAGGCCAGCATGTGGCAGGAATAATGCGGCGTGCCGTCGACCACCACGGTGCAGACCCCGCAGGTGGCGCGGTTGCAGCTGCGCACTGTGCCGGTGAGCCCGATCTTCTCGGAGATCACCTCCCACAGCGTGGTGCGCACCTCATGCTCCACGGTGTGGGCCGAGCCGTTGAGATTGAAGGTGGACGAGAGCGAGGTGATGGCCTGCGGTAGCGGTGCCGCCGACTTGGCGCCGGTCGCGAGCACGCTGCGCCGGAACGGCGACACCACGGCCGGCGCCGCCACCGCGCCCGCCACGATGCCGGTCGCCACGCTCGCCTTGATGAAGTTTCTGCGGGTGAATTTCGCCATGCGTTACCTCTTGACTGGCATATCCGGCGTAGTGGGGCACTCGCTTGCTCGACCGGCGCATCGCGCCGCAGACCAATCCTCCGGGATGAACAGACGCCGGCAGGTCTGACCAAGGCAGTTCAGCGCCGGGCGGGCGCGCGAAAGCAGGCGATTTGACAGCAAACTATCTGCGCATGGGCGGAGCGCGTCAAGGCGGTCGCAACAGCGGCTCGGCTGCGGTCCGGCGGTCCATACCCCGTGGCCGGCCGGCAGGGGCCCGCTTACCTGGCGGTTGCCGATGCCCTAGAATTGCGGACATCATTTCGCATGGTCCAGAAACGCCCTACCCAGCGGAGCCGCCATGATCACCGCAGTCCATGTCTTGAGGTCGGCGTGGTCACTTGCCTTGCTCTTCGTCTTTGCGGCGGCTTCCGGCGCGCACGCCGCCGAGGCCAAGGCGGAAGTCAAAGTCGTGGCGTTTGGACTGTTCGGCGACGAAAGCGTGTTCGAGAGCGAGGCCAAGGGCGCGGCCCAGATCGTTGCAAGCCGCTTCGGTGGCGGTCCCGTTGTCGTGCGCGCCAACACGAAAAGCCGGGAGGAGGCGACCGCCGAGACGCTCGCGGCCACATTGCAATCGACCACCAAGGCGATGAATGTCGACAACGACATTCTGTTTCTGATCCTGACATCACACGGCTCCCGCTCGGGGCTCGCCGTCAAGATCCCGAGCCGCAAGGACCCGGGAATCCTGTCACCCTTGGATCTCTTCACCATGCTCGACCGGACGCAGGTGCGGCACCGCATCGTGATCATCTCAGCGTGCTATTCGGGGGTTTTCATCCCCCCGCTGGCCGATCCCGACACGCTGGTCATCACCGCCGCCGACGCCGATCACCCGTCATTCGGCTGCAGGAATGGAGCCACGTGGACTTATTTTGGCGACGCCTTCTTCAACATGGCGCTGCGTCGCACGGCGAATCTGAAGGAGGCATTTACGCTGGCAAGCGCCGCCATTCGCAAACGGGAGACGCAAAACCACCTCGATCCGTCCAACCCGCAATCCGCCGGGGGCGAGAATATCGAGCGCATTCTGAATGGCGGCCCCGACCGCGCGCTCGAGCCCGGTGATGCGGTCCCGCGCGATGCGAGATACGCTCCCGCCCAGGTCGGCCGCGGCGGCGCCTATGGGGCGAAGGGCGACGCTGTCCATGCCATCGCGGCCTATGACGAAGCGATCCGGCTCGACCCCAAGTATGCACGCGCCTACGCCGAACGAGGCCTCGTGTACCGTGCCACGGGCGACCTCGACCGCGCGCTGGCCGATGGCAATGCGGCGATCGTCCTCGATCCGAAGCTCGCTGCGGCGTACAACAGCCGCGGCGCGGCCTACTTCTCCGAGGGTGACAAGGATCTTGCCATCGCCGACTTCAACGAAGCGATCCGGCTCGATCCCAAGCGCTATTACGTCTACACCAACCGGGGCCTGGCCTTCGCCGCCAAGGGCGACAACGACCATGCCATCGCCGACTACAACGAGGCGGTCAAGCTCGAGCCGAGGTTCGTGTGGGCCTACTACGACCGCGGTGTCGCCTACGGCGCCAAGGGCGACAATGCCCGCGCCATCGCCGAGTTCAACCAGGCGATCAAGCTCAACCCCAAGTTTTCCGACGCCTACGACAAGCGTGGCCTGGCGTACCGGGCCAAAGGCGACAATGAACGCGCCGCCGCCGACTTCAAGGAGGCGGCACGGCTCAAGGCTGCCGCCGCGCCGCCCTGAGCCTTCGATCCGCGCAATACAGTCTGGGCGGGCAGCCGGAATCAGCGTTTGACCCAAGCGCACCGGGCGTCTAAGAGCCTGCGGTCTGCCGTTCCTGCCGGAAAACGCTGCGGCGGCGCCGCGGTCCGCATCTACGCCTTCCCGTTCTGCAGGACCTCCTGACCATCAGCCCTGACCGCTCCCATGCAGCCCATCATTTCCGTCGCCAATCTGTCCAAGACCTACGCCTCCGGCTACCAGGCGCTCAAGAGCATCAACCTGGACATCCGGCGGGGCGAGATCTTTGCCTTGCTGGGTCCAAACGGCGCCGGCAAGACCACGCTCATCAACATCATCTGCGGGATCGTGACCGCGTCCGCAGGTGACGTGCGGGTGGACGGCCGCGATATCGCCCGGGAATACCGCATCGTGCGCGCCATGATCGGCCTGGTGCCGCAGGAGCTCACCACCGATGCGTTCGAAAGCGTCTGGAACACCGTGAGCTTCAGCCGTGGCCTGTTCGGCAAGCCGAGCAATCCAGCCCACATCGAGAAGGTGCTCAGGGAGCTGACCCTGTGGGACCGCAAGGACAGCAAGATCATGACGCTGTCAGGCGGCATGAAGCGCCGGGTGATGATCGCCAAGGCGCTGTCGCACGAGCCGCAGATCCTGTTCCTGGACGAGCCGACCGCCGGCGTCGATGTCGAGCTGCGCAAGGACATGTGGGAGATCGTGCGCCAGCTGCGCGCATCGGGCGTCACCATCATCCTGACCACTCATTATATCGAGGAGGCCGAGGAAATGGCTGACCGCATCGGGGTGATCAGCAAGGGCGCGATCATCCTGGTCGAGGACAAGGCCGAGCTCATGCACAAGCTCGGCAAGAAGCAATTGAAGCTGCAGCTCAACCAGAAGCTCGACACCGTTCCGCCTGCGCTCGCCGCCTATGGGCTGACGCTCGCGGCAGAAGGCGGCGAATTGATCTACAGCTACGACACCCAAGGCGAGCGCACCGGCATCACGGCGCTGCTCACGGATCTCAACGCGGCGGGCATCCGGTTCCGCGACTTGAGCACGATCCAGAGCTCGCTCGAGGACATCTTCGTCGACCTGGTGAGCCAAAGAAAATGAACCTTTACGCCGTCCGCGCAATCTACAAGTTCGAGATGTCGCGCACCGCGCGCACGCTGGCGCAGAGCATCGTGTCGCCGGTGATCTCGACGTCGCTCTACTTCGTGGTGTTCGGCGCCGCCATGGGGTCGCGCATCACGCAGATCGAAGGCGTGGCCTACGGCATGTTCATCGTGCCGGGGCTGATCATGCTGATGCTGCTGACCCAGAGCGTCGCCAACGCCTCGTTCGGCATCTACTTTCCGCGCTTCACCGGCACCATCTACGAGCTGTTGTCGGCGCCGGTATCGTTCTTCGAGATCGTGCTCGGCTATGTGGGCGCCGCCGCCAGCAAATCCATCATCCTGGGGCTGATCATTCTCGCCACCGCTGGCCTGTTCGTGCCGCTGCGGATCGCCCACCCGGGCTGGATGCTGGCGTTCCTGGTGCTCACCTCGGTGACCTTCAGCCTGCTCGGCTTCATCATCGGAATCTGGGCCGACGGCTTCGAGAAGCTGCAGATCGTACCGCTCCTGATCATCTCGCCGCTGACCTTCCTGGGCGGCAGCTTCTACTCCATCAGCGTGCTGCCGCCGTTCTGGCAGAAGGTCACCCTGTTCAATCCGGTGGTCTACCTGATCAGCGGCTTCCGCTGGAGCTTCTTCGAGATCGCCGACGTGAGCGTGGCGGTGAGCCTGGGGATGACGGCGCTGTTTCTGGTGGTGTGCCTGGCGCTGGTGTGGTGGATTTTCAAGACCGGGTACCGGCTGAAGAGCTGAGGACGGGGATCAAGCCGCGACAATGTGGCTGAGGGCCCGGCATTAGAAATGTCCGATTTCGCGGATATTGGGATGGATACCGAGTATATTCTGATACCGATCTTTCGCTGGAGGAAGCGATGTCCAACATTCCGCGTCGCGAATTCCTGACGGTTGCAGCGTTCGCGTTTACCATTTGCCTCGGCGGCGGATTTGCCGCCGCCCAGACCGGCTCGCGACCGGCCGGCAGACGCACGGCCTTGAGCGGCTATGACCCGGTCTCCTATTTCACCCCGGGCCGACCGGAGAAGGGGGCGAGCGAATTTTCGTTTGCCTTCGACGACGCGATCTACCTTTTTCGCGACGCCGAGCATCGCGCGATGTTCTCTGCCGAGCCTGAGCGTTACGCCCCGCAATATGCCGGCTACTGCGCCGGAGGCGTCTCGGAGGGCTACAAGACGGAATCCGACCCCGAGGCCTGGGCCATCCTCAACGGCAAGCTGTTCGTGTTTCAGCTCAAGGACAAGGTCGCGGAGTTCAAGCGCGATCTCTCCTTCATCGAGAAGGCCGACGTCAACTGGCGAAGCCTGCACGACACCCCGAGCAAATAGGGTTCAAAGTCCGGCCATCTGCAGGGCCGCGATGATTCTTTGCCGGTGCTGCGGATTGCGGAACAGCGATCCAAAACCCGCAGCGTCGAAAAAGGGATTGCGGCGGCGCACCTCGGCCAGCGAGCGCGCGGCATCATCGGGGTGTCCCGCCTCGGCCTGGACCGCCGCCAGCATGGCGTGAATATAGATGGTACTGTCATTGCGCGTGACGGTGCGCTCAAAAGTCCGAATTGCGGCGGCGTGCTGCCCGGCGAGAAAATAGGCGGTCCCCAGGTTGAAGAGGTCTTCGGTCGAAAGCTTTGGGTCCAGCTGGACGGCGCTCTCCAAGGCCTTGATCGCGGGCTCGACATCGCCGCTCCAAAGCAATGCATCGCCCAAGCCGGCATAGCAGTCGGGATCGCTGGGGTTCATCGTCATCGCGCGCCGGAGCGCATCGAGCGCGCGGTCATATTCTCCCAGCCGCGCATAGGTCCGGCCGAGCAGGACATGGGCGGCCGGATTGAATTCGTCGCTGCCGATCGCGGTGCGGGCCAGGCCCTGGGCCCGCTGCAAGGCACCCGCCGGATCCGGCGTCCAGCCGAGCGCGACCGCCGTCAGGTCGACCCGCCCCAGCCCGACATAGGCCGGGCCATAGTCGGGGGCGAGCTCGATCGCCCGCTCGAACATGACGCGGGCGTTCGATGCCGTCGCGCGGCTCAAGCGCGACAGCAGATCGCGCCCGCGCAGCACCAGGTCATAGGCCTCGAGGCTGCCCGGCGGCTTTGCGGCAGCCCGCGCCTGCTCCGCGTTGCTCAAGCGAACCGCGAGGGCGCCCGTGATCTGGCGCGTGATGTTGTCTTGAATGGCGAAGATGCCGTCGGGCTCCGCGTCGTACTGGTCGGCCCACAGCAGCGTGCCGCGAGCCGCATCGGTGAGCCTTATCGTGATGCGGATTCGCTCCGGCGTGCGGCGGACGCTGCCTTCCGCGAGATACCCGACCTTGAGTTCACGACCGATGTCCTCGGGCTTGTAGGTCTTTCCTTTGTACGGAAAAGCCGTCCGCGGCGAGAGCACCGATAATTCGGAAAATCGTGCAAGCGCTGAGGTGATGTCCTCGGTCAGGCCGTCAACGAAATAGTCGTCACCCGGCGGTGCGCCGATTGTGACGAGCGGCAGGACGGCGATCGAAATCCGTCGGGAATTGGACGCCTGCTCCAGAGCGCTTGCCGGCCCGGATGCGGCCGACGGGAGTGCGTCGACCACGCTTCCGGTGCGCCACCACCAGGACGTCGCACCCGCCGCCCCGGCCACACAGGCCAATGCAGCCAGGAGCAAGGCCGCGCGGGCGCGCGGTAGCATTGCACCGGCTTGCGGCGGGTCGGATGTCGAGATCGGCGGTGCCGCCGCAACCATATCCGGCTGCGCCGAGCCCGGCTCGACCTCGGTCACTGTCGCCGCAAACAGATAGCCGCGGCGGGCGACTGTTTTCAGGATCGTCTGACCCTCATCGTCGAGCGCGACACGGATATCGCTGATGCACTGCACCAGGGAATTGTCGGTGACGAAAATGTTGGACCAAACGGTTTCGATCAATTCATCCTTCGAGGCCACGCGCCCGGGATGCCGGGCGAGGTAAAGCAGTACATCGAAGGATTTCGGCCGCAGCTGCAGCTGACGGTCCTCGCAAAAAAGGCCGGCGGTATTGGGATCGAGCGTAAACCCGCCAAAGCGGAGGATCTTTTGCGAGGGCATCGGCATGGCGAGATCGGATAATCCCAATTTGGCTCAAGCTTGGCGCACTTTCCGCAATTATCAGCACTATTTCACCGATCTTTCACGACGACTACGGAGAAAAACGGCTACCCCCCGGCGTGACCGCGGCAAATCCACGCCGCCCGAGGTCCAGCCGAAGGAGATCACGCATGCCGACACGAAAGAACTTGTTCACAATCGCGGTTCCGGCGCTTGCTTTGTTCACGGCATTTGCCGGGGGTGCGCGTGCCGAGATGATTTCCGATTGGAACGCCAGGGCCGAAGCCATCGCGATCGAAAAAAGGCTGCTGCCGCCGCCCAATGCCCGCGGCATGGCCATGCTGCACGTCGCCATGTTTGAAGCGGTCAATGCGGTCGATCGGCGCTACGCACCCTACAAGCTCAAGCTTTCCGCCGATGGCCAGACCTCGAAGGAAGCCGCGGCCGCCATGGCGGCTCACGATGTGCTGATCGCGCTCCACCCGGACCAGCGCGCCAACATCGATTCCGCCTTGAGAGCCTCGTTGGCGGCTGTCGCCGAGGGCGATCCGAAGGCCAGGGGAATCGAATTGGGAAGGAAGGCCGCGGCGGGGGTGCTTGCGCTGCGCGCCAATGACGGATCGACCGTGGAGGAGAGTTACCGTCCTTACACGGCCCCGGGCGTCTATGTTCCCACCGTTGTCCCAGCGAGTTCGACCTATGGCGCAGTCATACCGTGGGTCATGGAAAAGGGCTCGCAGTTCCGGCCGGTTCCGCCGCCGGCGTTCGACTCGCAGACCTGGACCGAGGACGTCAACCAGATCAGGGAAATCGGCGGCCGGATCAGCGCCAAGCGCACGGCCGAGCAGACCGACATTGGGCGGTTCTGGTTCGTGACCGGGCCGCAGGCCTGGAACCCGATCGTGCGCCAGCTCGCAACGCTGAAGAAGCTCGACCTGGTCGACAGCGCGCGCCTGTTTGCGCTCGTCGCCATGGCCACCGACGACGCCTTCATCGCGGTGTTCGACGCCAAATACGCCTATAATTTCTGGCGTCCGGTTACCGCAATTCGCAATGCCGACCTCTCCGGCAACAGGGCGACCCCGCGCGAAGCCTCTTGGCTGCCGCTCGGCGACACGCCGATGCACCCGGAATATCCATGTGCCCATTGCATCACCTCGTCCGCCGCCGCAACGGTGCTCAGGAGCGTGTTCGGCAACGACATTCCGCAGGTCTCTATGACCAGCCCGACGGCCCCGGGCGTCACACACAGCTGGACCCGCATCCAGGACTATGCCGACGAGGTCTCGGTCGCCAGAATCTATGCGGGGTTCCATTTCCGCTTCTCGACCCGGATCGGCGAGGACATGGGACAAAAGATCGGTGAGCTGACGGTCGCCACCCAGCTGGGCAGTGCGCAGGCGGCCTCGCAACGCTGACCGAGGTCGGCATCATGTCCGGGCCAGCCATGAGGCTGGCCCGGATGCTGTCATGTGGCTCCGGATGGCGCCGGTCGCGCATCATCGCCGGCTAACGCCGCGATGCGCGCCTCGAACTCCGCGAAGCTGATCCCGGTGGCGCTGCGCCGGTGGAAGTAGATATGCGTGGCGAGCCAGCGCATGGGCGCGGTCGCGATCGCGGCATCGACCAGCATATTGGGCAGCGCGACATCGAGGCCGAAGCGCATCAGTCCTGCTCGGCGGGTTGGTGCGCTTCTGTGAGCACTTGTGCGGGCCTAGCCCAGTAACTCCAGGCGATAGCTTCCGCATAACGGCCGGCGCGATGGCGCTGACAAAGAACGCTGACGCCGCGTGTCTTCCGCGTGAATGGAATCCAGCTTGACAGCGATGAAGCTAAACTGATTAACTTGTGGTTGATCCCAGGCGTAGATGCAGCCGCACGATGCGAGGCGACCATGCTACATGAGCTGCGTTTTTAACGCATTCTAACAGCGAGGTTTGAAATGGTTGAGTTGGCCATTGAGACCATGCGTCGCCGTTGGCCGAACGGCGATCAACACATTCCCGGCCTTATCGAGGGCATCGTCGCCGCCGCCCCCATCGTGTTCCCGAAATATGGCGCAACTTCTCCGCTCGCGATCGCTCATTTCATGGCTCAAGCCAGTGAAGAATGCGGTCAAGGCCTCGAAATGATCGAGAACATGAACTACTCGGCCGAGCGATTGCGCGCAGTCTTTCCGACGCATTTCACTCCTGCGATGGCGGAGCGCTGCGCGCACAATCCGCGGATGATCGCTGACATCGCCTATGGTGGCCGCATGGGCAACGCGCCGCCACCGTCGGATGATGGCTTCCTTTTCCGAGGCGCCGGCATGTCACAGGTCACCGGTCGCGATGGCTATGCAAAGTTGCAGGCGTTCCTCAAGAGCCGTGGTGCGGATTTTGACATTCTCGAAAACCCTGGTCTGATCATCGACCCTGCACACACGCTCGAATGCGGCGTCGCTGATTGGATTGTCTGCGGATGTCTGCCACTTGCCGAGAAAGATGACATAATCGGCGAAACCCGTGCGCTCAACGGCGGCCTCAATGGTCTTGCTGAACGGCGTCGGCAATTGAAATTGTGGAAGCAGGAACTCTTGCCGTAGAACCGGGGTATCAGTCCGATCTTGGACCCGTCGCGTCGGCTCGCGCGGCATTTGCACAACGCCCGCCACCGGCCGGAGCCGGGTCGTGAAGCGGGCGAGGCGTCAACACGCCTGAGCCAGCTCGAACAACCCCTCTCCATACTGCCGCCGCGCCTCGCCGAAAATCGGCTGCACCGCCTGGACGAAAGCGGTGTGCTGCTCGGCGCCGAGCTCGACGATCTCGCACCCCTGCGCCTCGATCGCGTGCCGCGCGTCCTCCTCCTCGCGCTCGTGCAGCTCGCGCTGGAATGCGATCGCCTCGGTCACGGCGGCCCGCATGGCGTCCTGCAGATCGGCCGGCCAGCCGTCGAAGGCGGCGCGGTGGAGAAAAATCGGCCGCGAGATGTAGAAGTGGTTCGTCAGCGTGTGGAAGCGGTGGAACTTGTGCACCCCGTAGGTGACGGTGTTGGAGAGCGGGTTCTCCTGCGCGTCGATCTCGCCCGCCGTGATCTTAGCGATCGCCTCGGTCAGGTCCATGCGCAGCGGCACCGCGCCCAGGAGCTGGAAGGTGCGGGCCTGGATCTGGCTCGGCAGCACCCGGATGCGCATGCCGGCGAGATCGGCCGGCATGTGCACCGGCCGCAAGCGGTTGGAGAGATGCCGGAACCCGTTCTCGAAGTAGCCGAGGATGCGGTAATTCACCCGCTCCTCGATCTTGCGCGCCAGCAGCTGTCCGAGCGCCCCGTCCACGGCGGCGCGCGCCTCTTGGTTGCTCGCGAACAGGAACGGCAAGTCCACAAAGCCGAGCTCGGGCACACGATCGGTCAAATAGCTGCTGGATTGATAGCCAAGCGTGAGCAGCCCATGCTCCACCAGCCACAGGATATCCTCAGCCTTGTATCCCAGCTCCATGATGTTCCAGACATATTTGATGTCGATGCGATCTCCGAACTGCGCCGCCAGCCGGTCGCCGATGCGCTGCAAGGCCCGGCTGAAGCCGGTGGTGGCGGGCCCATAGCCGCCCATGCGGATTTGAATCGGATTGGCCATGCTGTCCCCCCGTTGCAGGTTTCGCTTCCTCCTATACTCGACCATGCGGGCAGAGATGAAGTAGCCTGGGGCGGATGTTCCGCGACACGAGGTGCCCCATGCGCGAGCCGATCTTCGTTGTTGCCGCCGTTGCCGCGAGCCTGGTCGCGATCCCGGGGGGCATCGGCGATGCCGCAGCGCAGACCTATCCGTCGCGCCCCATCACCATGATCGTGCCGCTGGCGACCGGCGGCTCGACCGACGTGATCGGCCGCATCGTGGCGGAGGGCATGCGGGCGACGCTCGGGCAACCCGTCATCGTCGAGAACGTCACCGGTGCCGGCGGCACCCTCGGGGTCGGGCGCGTCGCACGCGCGGCGCCCGACGGCTACACCATCAGCCTCGGCCAGTGGGGCACCAACATGGCGAATGGAGCGATCTATCCTCTGCAATACGACATCATCGGGGATTTCGAGCCGGTCGCCCTGATCGCCAATCAGCCGTTCCTGGTAGACTCCCGGAAAAACCTGCCGGCAAAGGATCTCAAGGAACTGATCGCCTGGCTCAAGGCCAATCCGGACAAGGCCACCGAAGGCAATTCCGGTCTCGGGACGCCGAGCCACGTGGCCGGCATCCTGCTGCAGAACACGCTCGGGATCCGCTGGCAGATGGTGCCCTATCGCAGCGCCGGCCTCTCGATGCAGGATCTGATCGCCGGGCAGATCGACATTCTGCTCGACACTCCGGCGGTCTCGCTGCCGCAGGTGAACGCCGGCACCATCAAGGCCTATGCGGTCACCGCCAAGACCCGCTTGGCGGTGGCGCCCGATATCCCGACCGTGGACGAGGCCGGACTGCCCGGCTTCTACTTCTCCTTCTGGCATGCGATCTGGGTGCCCAAGAACACGCCCAAGCCCATCATCGCCAAGCTCAACGAGGCGGTGGTCAACGCCCTGGCGGATCCGGCCGTGCGCAAGCGGCTCACCGACATTGCCCAGGATATCTACCCGCGCGAGCAGCTCACCCCGGAAGCGCTCGGCGCCTTCCACCGCGCCGAGGCCGACAAATGGTGGCCGATCATCAAGGCGGCCGGCATCAAGGCGGAGTGAATGGCGCCGCGGCGAGGAGGGGCGCCGAGGCATTGACACCAAAGACTGTGCCATCGGATCACCCATTGTCATTGCCGGGCTTGTCCCGGCAATCTCGCGGAGGGACGACCATGCCCTCCTCATCGGGATGGCCGGAACAAGTCCGGCCATGACAAAGTAGCGCCCATGACGGACCAGACCATCGCAACGCCGCACATGCCTTCGCGTCACCGCGACACATGGCTTCCCCAGGCGGACGCCGGGCTCGGGGGCTTGTGGGTGCTGATCGCGGTCAGCGCGCTCGTGGTGCTGCCGCCGTTCTTCTATCTGATCCAGAACAGCCTGATGGTGCCGCTGCCCGGCTTCAGCACCGCGCTCGGACTGGAAAATTACCGGCGGGTGCTTGCCATCAATGGCTGGCAATTGTGGAGCACGACACTTGGCTTTGCGCTCGGCTCCTCCCTGCTGGCGATCGGGCTCGGCTTTCCGGCGGCCTGGCTCTTGGCGCGCACCAATGTGCCGTTTCGCCAGACCGTGTTCGTGGGCGCGTTCCTGTCGCTCTCGGCGCCGCTGATCGTCAAGGGGATCGGCTGGATTCTGCTGCTCGGGCCCAACAACGGCCTGATCAATGTGTGGCTGCGCGCCTGGTTTGGGCTGCAAGGCACGCCGATCGAGTTGTTTGGGCTCGGCGGCATGATCCTGGTCGAGGGCCTGCTCTGGACCCCGATCGCGCTCCTTTTGGCGCTGCCGCCGCTCAGCGCCATGGACCCGACCCTGGAGGAGGCGGCGACCATGTGCGGCGCCACGCGCTGGCAGACGCTCAAGCGCATCACACTGCCCTTGGGGCGGCCCGCCATCCTCGCGGTTTTGCTGCTGTCCTTCATCCGCGCGCTCGAATCCTTCGAGGTGCCGCTCCTGATCGGTATTCCGGGCGGCGTCGTCACGGTCACGACCGCGCTGTTTCAGTCCATCCATTCCGGTTTCGTGCCGCGCTACGGCGAGGCCAGCGCCTATGCGGTGCTGCTGACCGCGGCGGTATCGGTGCCGCTGTTCCTGTACTACCGGACCACCCGGGAGGGTGCCCGCTTCGCCACCGTCACCGGCAAGGGCTTCCGGCCCTCGCGCATCGATCTCGGCAAATGGCGATATCCGTGCGCTTTGTGGGTCCTGATCATCCCGCTGTCGCTCTGCGCCCCACTTCTGCTCATGCTGTGGGCGTCGTTCCTGCCCATCTACACGACGCCGTCGCTTGCCGACTTCGGCCGCATGTCGTTCGCAAACTACCTGGCGGTGGCGACCCGCGACGATACCGTCTCCGGACTCTGGAACAGCGTGGTGGTGGGCACCGCCAGCGCCAGCGCGGTCGCGGCCGGCACCTTGGTGCTGAGCTGGGTGGTGGTGCGCCGCCGGCAAGCCGTGCGCTGGCTGCTCGACGTCATCGTGTCGCTGCCGCTGGTGTTTCCCGGCATCGTGCTCGGCATCGCGGTCCTGGTCGAGTTCCTCAACCTGCGCTTCATTCCGATCTACGGCACGTTGTGGATCGTGGTCTTCGCGCTCGGGGTGAAGTTCCTGCCCTACGGGATGCGGTTCTCCTATTCGAGCCTGCTGTCGATCGACCGGCAGCTCGAGGAGAGTGCGCGCATGTGCGGGGCCGGCAGCCTGCGGGTGCTGTGGGCGGTGGTGCTTCCGCTCACCATGCCGGCGATCGTGGCGACCTGGATCTACGTCTTCATGAACGCCATTCGGGATCTCTCCACCGCGGTCCTGTTGTCGGGTGCCAACAACGCCATCGTGTCGGTGGTGATCCTCAATCTCTGGGACAACGGCGAGGTGCCGCAGCTAGCCGCGCTCAGCATCCTGATCGTAGCCGGCGTAGCGGTGCTGGGCGTGATGTTCATGAAGCTCGCCACCCGGCACAACTACAAGATATGACGGCGCGAGGGCGCGCGATCATTCCGGCTTGGCGCCCGAGATCTTGACCACCTTGCCCCACTTGTCGGTCTCCTCGGCGACGAAGTTGGCAAGATCGGCGAGCGAGCCGGGGAACGCCGTGGTGCCAAGATCAGCGAGCCGGACCTTCATCTTGGCGTCGGTCAGAACCGCGGTGATCTCCTTGTTGAGCTGCTCGATGATCTCCGCGGGCGCGCTCTTGCGCAAGCCGACGGCGAACCATTGGCTCGCCTGGTAGCCCGGCACGAAATCGTCCACGGTCGGAACGTCGGGCAATTCCCCGAAACGCGTGGCGGTCGTCACCGCGAGCACGCGCAGCTTGCCGGCCCGAATATGCTCGATCGCCGCCGGCACGCTGCCGAAATAAACCTGCACCTGGCCGCCGAGTAGGTCGGTAATGGCCGGCCCGGCGCCGCGATAGGGCACATGGATCATGTCGACAT
Organism: Xanthobacteraceae bacterium; assembly: GCA_036498625.1. GTDB lineage: Bacteria > Pseudomonadota > Alphaproteobacteria > Rhizobiales > Xanthobacteraceae > VAZQ01. Next base: position 13,842 of record DASYFD010000073.1, read on the forward strand.
GGGTCATCACCTTGAACAATTCGCCGGCCAGATGGGTCGGGTTTCCGGTGCCGGCCGACGCCATGCTGATCTTGCCCGGATTGGCCTTGGCATAGGAGATGAATTCGGGAACCGTCTTGGCCGGAACCGATGGATGCACCATCATGACCAGCGGCCCGCGGATCATGCCGACGACCGCGATGTCGCGGAGGAAATTGAAGTTCAGGTTGTCATAGAGCGTGGCGTTGATGGCGGCGGCCGCGTCGGTGCCGAGCAAGGTATAGCCGTCGGCCGGCGCGCGCACGACCGCATCGGTGGCGATATTGCCGGCGGAGCCCGCCCGGTTCTCGACGACGAAAGGTTGCCCGAGCCGCTCGGAAAGCGCTTGACCGAGCAGGCGCACGAAAATGTCGGTGCCGCCGCCGGCCGCGTAGCCGACCAGGCAGCGCACCGGCCGGGCCGGATAGGCCTGCGCGCCCGCCATTCGTGAGGCGACCGGAAGCGCGGCAATGCCCGCGGCCAGATGCAGAAATCGTCGGCGTGGAAGCTTCATGATGATCCCCCTTCTGAATTCCGCGAAGCGGCTCAGTCCAGCTTGACGTTGGCAGCCTTGATGATCGGGGTCCAGCGCGCGATCTCGCTCTTGACCAGCGCGGCCAGCACTTTCTGGCCGCGTCTCGACTTGTCCGGAATGTCCTGGGCGATCTCGCGCAGGCGTCTCTTGGTGTTGTCGTCATCGAGCGCCTTGTCGAGCGCATCGGTGAGCTTGTCGAGAATCGGCTGCGGTGTCGACTTGGGCGCGAACAGGGCATTCCAGCCCGACGCTTGGAACTCGGGAAGCCCGGCTTCCCGGGTGGTGGGCAGGTTCGGCAGCTCCAGACTGCGCTCGCCTGCCGCGATCGCATAAGCCTTGATGGTGCCCGCCTGCAGCTGCGGGGCGGCCGTGAGCACGTCGGCGCACATATAATCGACCTGACCGCCCATCAGTGCGTTCATGGCCGGGGCGCCCCCGTTGAAGGGCACCATCGCCGGCTTCACGCCCAGGATCGAATTGAGCATCAGGCAGGTGGTGAAGAAGGTCGAGCCGACACCGGCGTGCGACATGTTGAGCTTGTCGGCATTGGCCTTCACGAAAGAGACGAATTCCATAAGGTCCTTCGGCGGAAAATCCTTCCTTGCCACGATCACCGTCGCATAGCTGCAGACCAAGCCGATCGGCTCGAAATCGATCTCGGGCTTGTAGGCGAGACCGGGATAGAGCGCGACCGCCGCGGCATGCGTGCCCATCTGCCCCATCAGGATGGTGTAGCCGTCCGGATCGGCGCGCATCGCCCGGGTCGATCCGATGGTGCCGCCGGCGCCGACGACGTTTTGCACGACCAGCTGCTGGCCGAGCGTGCGCCCCATATGCTCACCGATGATGCGGGCCGGAACGTCGGTACCACCGCCGGGAGCGAACGGAACAATGAACGTGATCGGCCGCGCCGGATAGGCTTGCGCCCGTGCGACGCGCGATACGGCCGGGAGCGTGGCGAGACCGGCCGCCAGATGCAGAAATCGACGGCGCGGAAGTCTCATGACGATCCTCCGGTGGGCTGCAAGGGAAATCTAGCAGCGGGTCGTACGCATCGCGAGCCCCTTGTTGCTTGCAACAGGCCGGAGCCGACGGCTGAACCCAAGTTGGCCGGAGCGGCGTTGCCGACCGCTTGCATCGGGGCTAACCTGATGATGAACCCGTGAGTGCATCCTTCTGATTTGAGCCGGTGGCGCAACGTCGTTGCCGTGCTCGCCCAAGGGGAGGTGACGCGATGAAGCCGGAGCAGGAAACCGCCGCTGAACTTGTCGAGAGACTGACGCCCGAAGGGGGTGCTCGCAGAACGTTGCTGTTGGGAGCAGCAGGCATGGCGACGCTCGTCGCCGGCGGTTTCCCGGCAAGGAACGCGTCAGCCGCGGAATCGAACGCGAGCGCCTTTCCGGCATTCGCCTACATCGGCTGCTTCACCAGCGCGACCCGTAAGGCGAGCGCGAAGGGCATCAGCGTCTATCGGATCGATCAGAGCGGCGACTGGACCCTGGTGCAGACGCTCGAGACCGTGCCCAACCCGCAGTTCATCGCCTTCGATCGTGCGCAGAAATACCTCTATTCGGTCCATGGCGACGGCACGGAGGTGTCCTCCTATGCGATCGACAAGGCGAGCGGACAGATCAGGTTCCTGAACAAGCAGCCGACCAAGGGCAAGAACTCGACGCACCTCACCCCCGACCCGAGCAATCGTTACATCGTGATCGGCAACGGCCCCGGCGTGGCGGTATTCCCGATCAATCCGGATGGATCGCTGGCGCCCTTAACCGACATGGTCCCGGCACCCGGCGAAGTCGGCCCGCACCGCAATCAAAGTGCCGCCGGCGCGCACCCGCATTATGTTTCGTTCGATCCGAGCGGACGATTTTTGCTCGCCCCCGATCGCGGGGTCGACAGGATCCACATCTATCGGCTGGATGGAGCAGCCGGCAAGCTCGCCGCCAACGATCCGGCTTTCGCCAAGACCCGCTCCGGGGCCGGACCCCGCCACCTCGCGTTCCATCCGGCCAAGCCCTTTGCCTATGTGTGCGACGAGCTCGATTCCACCGTTACGGCCTTCGGCTGGGATTCCGAACGCGGCGAGCTCAAGGCCTTGCAGGTGATAACGACGCTGCCCGAGACCTTCATGGGCAACAACCAGCCGGCCGAGGTCCAGGTCGCGCCTTCGGGAAATTTTGTCTACGTGTCGAACCGCGGGCACGACAGCATCGTGACCTTCAGCATCGATCCGGCGAACGGGAAGCTCGCGCCGGTGGGATGGGAGCCGACGCAAGGCCGCACGCCGCGCTTCTTCACCCTCGATCCGACCGGCAACCTGCTCTACGCCGCCAACCTGGAGAGCGACAACATCGTCACGTTCCGGATCGACCAGAAGTCCGGCAAGCCCGCTCCGACCGGTCAGGTGGTGCAGACCGGAAGCCCGTCCTGCATCATTTTCGCGCGCGCGTGATACGCCGGTAGACGCCCCGGGGCGCCCCTCGTGGGCGCCCGCGAGAAGCTGGAGGCCGAAAGGGCGGCCACGAGGGCCGCCCCTACGATCGGTGCGCGCACGCAATCGCGGTGCGAACCTCAATGCGCCTGCGCTGCCGCCTTCTTCTTGTATTTCTCGAAGCCGCCTTTGCCGACCACCTCGGCGACATTGCCGTCGGGGGCGCGGAACTTCAGTGCGTCCGCCTCCGGCTTCGAAAGAATCGTGCCGCCATGCTGCTTGACGATTTCGGCAAAAGCATCGCGGTCGGCGACCTCGATGCCCCAGTGATGGATGCAGGGGCCGGGACCGGCAAGTTGCGCCTCCTTCTCATCCTCACTGTCGTAGACCATCAAGGCCAGATCGGTATCGCCGTCGGTCATGTGACGCGAGATGTGTCCGCGGGCATGGCCGGTCGCGAGCTGCTTGAACCCGAACACGTTCTCGTAGAACCTGGTCGCCTTCTCCAGATCGTTCACCTTGATGGCGACATGCACGATGCGGCACTTTTCGCTCATGTGCTTCTTCTTGTAACGCCCGAGCCCGACGATCTCGCCGAGCGTTCCATCCGGAGAATGATACTTGAGCGCGCCCTCCGCGCGGTCCGAAAAGATCCTGCCGCCGTTTTCCTCGATCTTCTTGATCATGCTCGGGCGGTCGTCGACCTCGATGCCGATGTGATGGATGCGTGGTCCCGCGCCCGCCAGCTTGGCTTCCTTCTCTTCCTCGCTGTCGTAGACCATAAGCGCGAGATCGATATTGCCGTCGGTCATGTGCCGCGACGTGTGGCCACGGGCGTGCTCGGTCTTGGTCTGATAGATTCCGAACACTTCCTCGTAGAATTTTGTCGATTTCTCCAAATTGTCCATGTCGCTGCATTTGATGGCGATGTGTACGATGCGTGATGCCATTTTGCGTTCTCCTTTATTGTGAGTGTCGAACCTTCCCGCGGGCCCTGACCGTGCAGCCAGGACCCGGTCCGCTATTGCGGCTCCGCGTCCTGGTCCGAGTGCTCCATCACGCCATCCTATCGCGCGATGCGTGCCCAGTTGTTTGCTGGCCTAGTCTAAATAAACGAGCTTGACTAGACCTTGTCAAAACTCTAGGTTTCACGCCTCTCCACTAAAATGAGCTGTGAATGGCGCCGAGCCGGCGGGCGGACATTTGCGGCCGGACGCTGTCTTATTCGGCTGTCTTATTCGATCGCCTCGTCGGCGCGCGCGAGCAGCGTGGAGGGTACGGCGAGGCCGAGCGCCTGCGCGGTCTTGAGGTTGATCACCAGCTCGAATTTGGTCGGCGCCAGCACCGCGAGTTGCGCCGGCGGCTCGCCGCGCAGGATGCGATCCACATAGACCGCGACCGCCTGAAATTGCTCGATCGGATCGATGCCGTAGGACATCAAGCCGCCGGCGGCGGTGAATTGCCGGGAACCGTAGATGGCGGGAAGCCGGTGGCGCGCCGCCAGCGCGATGATCGATGGCTGATGGAGCGAGGTGAAGTCGCCGGGTGGAAGGATCAGCCCGCTGCCCGGCTCGCGCCCAAGCATCGCCATCACTGCTTCGATCTCACCCGGCGCATAGATCGGCGCGAAGATCGACTCCACCCCCAGCGCCTCGGCGGCGGCTGCCGCCGCGCCGGCGAATGCCATGGAGGTTGGATCCGCGCCCGGGTTGAACACGACCGCGACGCGGGTGAGGCGCGGGGCCATCTCCTTCAACAACTCCAACAGCCTGCCGCCGAGCGCGGGCGCGAAAGTGCTGAAGCCCGTGACGTTGCCGCCGGGCCGTGCGAGGCTCTCGACCAGTCCGTAAAAGATCGGCTCACCGACTCCCGTGAACACGATCGGGATGACGCCGCTTGCCTGTGCCAGCGCGAGCGCCGGCAGGATGGTGTGGGCGACCATCACGTCGGTTGGCAGCCCGGCCAGCTCCTTGGCGGCGGAGCGCTCCTGACCGGCCGCGCCAGCCCGCCAGCGATAATCGATCAGCAGATTGCGGCCCGTTTCCCAGCCGAGCTCGTGCAGCCGTCGCTGAAACGCCGCGACGCGCCGCTGCGCGCCGGGGTCGTCCTCGCCGATGCCCATGAGGACGCCGATCCGCCGCGTCCGGTCCGGCTGCTGGGCGCGCGAACGCAGCGGCCAGGCTATCGCCCCGCCGCCGATAAGCGCGATGAACGCGCGCCGCTCCATCGGGTCACCTCATCGGCGGAACGGGCGGCAACAGCCGCGCGTCAAGGCCGAGGGCCGTGGCGTTCTTCAGCCCGCTGAAGAACAAAACCGAGCGCGGCGGCCAGCTCGATCCGGCTGACCGGGGCCGCCGCGGTATCAGATCAATTCGTCTTACCGGCCGTGCTCACGCAAGCCATCGCCTGCCGGCGTTGCTTGAGCGTGATGCCGTATTCCTTGGCATAGGCCATCAGCTGCTCGTGGGAAAATTTGGTGCTCGCCCAGCGAACGGTTTCGCAGGAATAGGCGAGATCGGGACCACGTCTGCTCTCGTGTGACGCTTGTGCAGAGACGGTCAGCAACAGAATGAATGTCAGTGCGGTCAAATTTCTCATTATGTTTTCTATCTCCAGTTTCGAGGTATTCGGGCAGCGTAACCCTTCGGATAGGGTCTTGCGCGGCAGCCAAATGACCAAATCAAGCGGCCAAATGATGAATATGCGTATCACAACAACGCACATGACCGCGACGGATTGCCCGGTTGAGGGTGGGGACCTTAGCGCAGAGTCGCTAGCTGGTGCCCGCACACGGCGTGTCTGGAGGAAAGACCGGCACCGGTCAAGAGATTATTCGTCAGCGTGCTTAATGCGACAGATTCTCGACCGATCGGCAACACATTTTGGCCGCATCCATTTCAGCTCGGGCGCTGGAAAACCCGCTGTCACTTCCTGGTTTGATTGAAATATTTCAAATCCGGCGGCTGCTGGTTCTTCTTGACCGGCATCAACATTCCGTCAGGGCCTCTGAAATAGACTTCCTTACCGATGACCACATGAGGATTGCCCTCGCTGCAGCTGTCCTCCGCCCAGATCACGTTCTTGGCGCGGCGATAACTCTTGGTCGCCGACCACGGCCGTGTCAACGAATTGTCCATGGTGGTCATCTCGTTGCGAAGGATGTCGGGATTGGCTTTGTCGAGAAAGAGCCGCTCCTTGATCACGCCCTCGTTGTCGCCGGCGGTCGGCAGGCCGCTCTGGTCCCAGGTGCGCGGGCCGCGCAGGAAGCGGGTCTCGATCTCGAGCGTGTCGTATTGACCACTGCTCGTGCTGTCGATCCACTTGCCGAGGGAATAGCCCCCGAAGGTCGGCTCGATGTCCTTCGGCCAATCGCGGCCGTCAGTATAGATCCGGCGCGTCGCGATGCTCATCACCTCGAACAAGACGTGCGTGACCGTAGGCGAGATGATGAACTCCATGGGCGACACGCCCGACATCTCCCGCGGCATGCCTTGCGGGATGCAGCGATAGGCGAGATCGAGCCCGAGCCCGCCGGCATCCTGATCCGCCATGCTGGCTTCGTGCATGGCGCGATATTCCGGCTTCATGGGCGCCTGCTGTGCCCGCAACGGCTTGGTGGTGTCATAGCGCGGCGGCCCGCCGTCGGGGACGCGGCTCCACTGGCCCGACCAGTCCGGATATTTTGACTCGTCAAGCGCCCAGGCGGCGGACGCCGGCATGATCAGCGCCGCCACCACCGCAACCGAAGCGATCGAGTTCACAATCATCGTGCTCCCTCCCATTTTATTTCATGGTTGGCCGATGCCTGGTCGGCGTTCACGATCGGTCGCAAACGATACACCGTTACGGTGGGCATGCGGAAGCCGGCCGCGTCGTACGTTCTGCTGCGGCACGGCATGGCCAGAGCACCCTTGCCGATGTGGTCGCAATGGCGCATTTTGGCGTCCGGAAACGTCATCTGGAGTTCAGACCAGGGACAGGGAGGATCAGATGAAGGACCAGGGTCTCGGCCGACGTGATTTTCTTAAAGGTGCCGTCGTGGGCGGCGCCGCAGCCGCCACCACGACCACCGGCCTGGAGCTGACAGCCGCGCAAGCCCAGCAGGCCGCCGTACCGGCCGCCGGTTATTCCTTCCTCAATCTCGAGGAAGCCGCCTTCGTCGAGGCGTTGGTCGATCACATGGTGCCGGCCGACGAGCTCACCCCCAAGGGCACCGATATCGGGATCGCCATCTATATCGATCGCGCGCTCGCGGGCGCCTGGGGCAAGGGTGATCGGCTCTACAATCAGGGACCCTGGAAGCCGGGCGTGCCAAGCCAGGGCTATCAGCTGCCGCTCACGCCGGCGCAGCTCTATCGCGCCGGCATCGCGGCCACCAACGTCCAATGCCGCAAAGCCTACGGCAAGCCGTTCGACCGGCTCGACGAGAAGCAGCGCGAGGAAGTCCTGGTCGGGCTCTCGTCCGGCAAGCTCGCCTTCGAGGGCGGGCTGCCGGCGCGGGTGTTCTGGACCACGGTCTATCAGACCGTGATGGAGGGCATGTTCTCGGACCCGATCTACGGCGGCAACCGCGACAAGGTGGGCTGGAAATTGATCGGCTTCCCGGGCGTGATCGAGGTCAATCGGGAGAATGTCGCGAAGTATCTCGACAAGCCGTTCCCCACCAATCCGCTCAGCATCGCGGATATGAGCTAAGGGAGGCCCACATGGTCACGAAGCTGAAGGAAGTCGATGTCGTGGTCGTCGGCCTGGGTTGGACCGGCGGTATCCTGTCCAAGGAGCTGGCGGAATTCGGGCTCAAGGTGGTGGCGCTCGAGCGCGGCGCCATGCGTACCACCGCCGACGACTACGCGGTGCCGGGCGTGCGCGACGAGCTGCGCTATGTGGTGCGCCACGACCTGATGATGAACACGGCGCGCGATACGCTGACCATCCGCAACAATCCCACGCAGGAGGCGCTGCCGATGCGGCGGCTCGGTTCGTTCCTGCCCGGCGACGTGGT
>DASYFD010000074.1:0-10785 GCA_036498625.1 Xanthobacteraceae bacterium
TCGATCTGCACCATCTTGCCGCTCGCCGGATCGAGCTGGAACAGCGTGCGCGTTCCGCCTTCGCTGAACCACACCTTGCCGTCGACGTTGGAGTTGCGCGGATCGAGCATGCCGATCTGAACCTTGGGATTCTGATGTGCCGGGTCCAAAGGATAGACGGTCACCTTGCCGGTCGCCCGGTCGAGCGTGGCGACCGCCTGCTGATACATCATGGCGACCCATGGGTTGCCGCTGGGATCGAACTCGAGATCGAGCGAGCCGGTGGGGGCGTCGGGCTTGAGCAGCGGCAGGGGATATTCCGTCACCTTGCCGGTCCTGGGTTCAAGCTCGCCCAAAGTCTGCTCGCCGAAATTCGAGTACCAGACCGTACCGGTCCCCTTGGGATCGACCACGACGTCGTGCGGCTCGGTGAGATCGGGGCGCGGCAGCTCGTATTCGGTCAGGATGACGCGGGTGGCGCGACCGGAGGGACGCAGCGCGGTCTTGAGCGGAAATGCAAAGGTCGGCTGGGTGCTGCGATTGATGCCGGCGAGATATTCGGCGAAATTGCGCAGCACATCGCCCTTGGGGGCGCTGGTCGGGCTGCGGTCCGGCGCGATCTGCGGATGGTTGGGTTTCGACATGGCGCCATAGCGCATCATGCGCGGGACCAGCGCCATGAAATCGTCGGCCTTGTAGCTCGATTCCACGATCCGCTGCAGCGTATGACAAGTCGTGCAGCTCGCGATGATCCGGCGCTGCGGCGCGTCCGGCAGGCTCGCCATCCAGTCCGCGTTGGTGAGCTGCGCCGGCAGATTGCCGGTCTTCTTGAGCTTGAGATCGGCGCTCGAGGTCTGGCTCGCCGCGACCGCCGCGGCTCCGGAGCCATCGAGATCATAGCCGACGGCGCGGATGCTGATCTTGTAGCTGCCGGGCTCGAGCCGCGCGGCCGGGAAGGCGTAGCGGCCCTGCGCATCGGTGACCACCGTGGTCCGGATGGTGGAGCCCTCCTTCTGGGCGCTCACCAGCACGCCTTCCATGGCGCCCTCCTCTGGCGAGGAGACCTGTCCGGTCAAGGCGATGTCGGCTGCCGGCGCTGCTCCGGCGCCGGCAAGCATGAGCATGAGCATGAGGGCAGCGGTCGCGGTGGCGAGGCAGGGGCTATTCATCTGAAAGCGCTTCATCTGATCCTCCCTTGATGGCGAGCCGGTTACTTCGGCGGCTTGTCGAAATAGCGTGCGTCCGGAGGCGACTGCCCCTTGCGGGTCGGCATCAGGTAGCCGTCCCCGCTCATGTAGTAGGTGTCCCTGCCGATGCTGATCCACGGATTGCTCTCCGCGCAGACGAACTCCTGCCAGACCGGCTGCGCCGCCTTGCTGCGGCGGTAGCTCTTGGTGGCGGTCCAGGGGCGCGTCAGGGCGTGGTCGATGGTGGTGATGTCGTCATACAGCACGTTCGGATCGGCCTTGTCCTGATAGATCCGTTCCTTGACGATGGTCTCATTGTCCTTGTGCAGCGGCAGGCCGGTCGAGTCGAACACGCGTGGGCCCTTGAAGCCGCGAGTCTCGACCTCGAGCGCGCTGTAACGGCCTGTGCGGTCCTCATCGATCCATTTGCCGATCGAATAGCCCGCGAAGGAGGCGATGATATCCTGCGGCCAGTCGCGCCCATCGGTGTATATGCGGCGAAAATTGTGAATGTGCTCCATCAGGAGGTGGGTGGTGTCCGGCGTGATGACGATCTCCATCGGATAATAGGCGATCATCATGCGCGGCATGCCGGAGGGGAGGCAGGCGAACTGCGGCTCGTTGCCGGGCCCGCCGGCAGCCTGGTCGGCCAGGCTGGCCTCGAAGATCTTCTGATACTCGGGCGTGAGCGGAGCTTCCTGCCCGCGGCCGGCGGACTTGTGCGGGTCATAGGACGGCTGGCCGGTGACGCCCGGGAAGCGCTGGGTCCAGCCGCCGATCCACTGTCCCTTCCAGTCGGGATATTTCGCGTCGTCGAACGCCTGAGCGCCGGAAAGCGTCAGCAGCAGCGTGGTCGCCGATGCGATGGCGGCGCTCAAGTTTCGAGCCAGCATGTATCCGTCCCGTGTTGCCCCGGCGCATCCGTCGCGCTGCGAGCCCTCATGCCCGGCTCAAGGCGGCCTTCACCCGTTCCGGCGTGAACGGCAGGCGCCGCAGGCGCACCCCGGTGGCATCGAACACCGCGTTGCCGATGGCGGCCGGAAGCGGGCCGACCGCCATCTCGGCGGCGCCCGAGGACGGCTCGTGCGGGCGGTCGATGAGAACGATCTCGATCGACTTCGGCACACCATCCATCTTCACCACCGGATAGCTGAGCCAGTCGACGCTGGTCACCATGTTCTCATCGAAATGTACCTCCTCGCACATGGTGCGGCTGGTGCCCCAGACCAGCTGCCGGTCGATCACGTGCCGGATGGTCTCCGGATTGACGATCACGCCGCAGTCATGGGCGCAGACCAGGCGGGGAATCTCGATTACGCCGCTGTCGCGATGCACCCTCACCTCGGCGATCAGCGCAATGAAGGTACCGGCCAGTTGCCGGTAGGCGAAACCGCGGCCCACCGCGACATCGGCCCGCGCCTGGTCGTTGCGCGGTGCCGGCCGGGTCTCCCAGCCGTATTGCTTGGCGGCCGCGCGCAACAACTCGTGCTCGCGCTCGGTCTTGAGGTAGCGCAACCGGAACGCGATCGGATCGGTGTTGGTGGCGGCCGCTACCTCGTCGAGGAAGCTCTCGCTGCCGAACATGATCGGCAGCCCGAAGGGATCGCGGATATGGGTGCTGCGCAGCGGCGAGCTGCGGTCCATGAGCGGCGCGATCACCTCCCAGCCCCAGCGCGCATTGTCGAAAGCATAGCCGTTGCCGGGGATCCCGAATGCCGGCCGCCAGTTCAGCGGCGCGCCGAGCGCCATGCCGGCGAGCGTGTCGCCTGGATGCTGCTCGCGCGTATTGCAGTCCTCCATCGAGAACGCCTTGGTGATGTTCTCGTAGGCGACCACCTTGCCGGATGCATCGAGCCCGATGCGGCTGCGGTTGATGGTAGCGGTGCCCTTCGGGTCCCAGGCGAGCGCTTCGTGGCGCATGTGCTGCACCCGTACCGGCCGCCCCAGATGCCGGGACAGCACCGCGGCGTCGGCGGTGGCGTCGCCTTGGCCATCGCGGGCATAGCCGCCGGTGCCGAACATCCAGATCGCCCGCACCTTTGCGGGCGGCAGCTCCAGGAGCTCGGCGATGCCGGCGGCGCAGTCATGGGGCTTCTGGGTGCTGGTCCACACCGTCGCGCCGCCATCGCGCACGTCGGCGACCGCGCAGGCCGGTCCCATGCTGGCATGCGAGTGAATCGGGAATTCGTATTCGCCCTCCAGGATGCGGGTTGCCTGCTTGAACCCGTCCTCGACCGAGCCGTTCTCGCGCGGGGCGGCCGGCCCCACATTGCCGGGATCGGAGGAGCGCTTGACCACCGGCGCGTTGCGGATGTGCTCGAACAGCCGGTCATGGCCGGGGAAATTCGGTTTCGACTGCGACCAGGTCACCTGCAAGGTCTGGGCCGCCTTGACGGCATTCCATTCCTTCTCGGCGACCACGGCGAGAAAATCCTTGATCCAGACCACCTTGGCGCCCGCAATGGCCGCAATCGAGCCTTCGTCGACCGTAACCGGCACCGCGCCCGCGACGGTCGGACGGATCATGCGGGCATGCAGCATGCCGGGCAGCCGCACGTCGCTGCATTGTTGCAGCGTGCCGAATACCTTGCCGGGCATGTCGCGGCGCGGCATCGGCTTGCCGATGACCTTGAACTCCGCCGGCTTCTTCAGCGGCGCCTGGACCTTGACGGTGAGCTGCTGCGCGACGCCGTTCCAGGCAATCGGCGCGTCGAGCCGGCGACCGCCGATGAGCTCGGCGTAGGATATGCGCTTGCTCGGGCTGGGGCTCGGGCCGGTGCTGTGGTCGGCGAGCGCATGCACCACGCCGTCCGTCACCGTAAGATCGGCCGCGGGCAGGTTCAGCGCCTTGCCGGCCATCTCGATCAGCAAACGGCGCGCCTCGGCCGCGGTCTGCCGCATGATCATGCCGCCCTGCCGCAATCCGTTGCCGGCGGTGGCACCCCCCATGTTCACGGTAAGGCCGGTGTCGCCCATGACCACGCGCACGCGTTCCCACGGCACGTCGATCTCCTCCGCCACCAGCTGCGCGATCGAGGTTTCCAGGCCCTGGCCGCCGTCGATCTTGCCGTAATAGGCGACCACGGTGCCGTCCCGCTCGATGGAGATGTAGGACGAGAGCTTGTCGGGCGGTACCAGCGATGGCGCTGCCCCGCCGTGGGTCTGGGCTTCGGCAAATTCCGCCGGCACCGCCAGCGCGACCACCAGCGCCCCGGTGGCGGAGATGAAGGCGCGACGACTGAGAGCGTTTGCTTGGTTCTCGATCATGGCGGCGCCTCAGGCCTGCTCGGCGGCGCGCTTGACCGCCTTGACCGCTGCATTGTGGGTGCCGCAACGGCAAATCAGGTCGGCGAATGCGTCCCTGATCTGGTGGTCGGTCGGGTGCGGATTGCGCGCCAGCAATTCCGCCCCCGTCATGATCCATCCGTTGATGCAATAGCCGCACTGGTTCACCTGCTCCTGGATCCAGGCGGTCTGCAGCGGGTGCGGCTTCTCCGGAGTGCCGAGACCCGCAAGCGTGGTGATGCGACGATCCACGACGGTGGACACCGCCGTGATGCAGGAGCGCACCGCCTGCCCGTCGACATGCACCGTGCAGGCGCCGCACTGGCCGAGGCCGCAGCCGAAGCGCGGATTGTAGAAGCCGAGCTCGTCCCGCAGGGCGTAAAGGAGCGGCATCTCGGGATCGTCGATCTCGATTGCGTGCGCCTTGCCGTCGACAGTGAGGGTGAGCTTTGCCACGGGCATTCTCCCTGGAATCCGATCGTCTGCAGTGTTGATTTCCGCCAATATAGCACGTGTCTGCCGGCATGAAACTCCCGCGCGAGGCAGGGGTGGGAGCGCCGGTACCCGCCTGATGCCTCAAGCCCCCAGCGCATCCCGCACGCGCTTGGGCGCGAATGGCAGCTCGCGCAACCGGGCGCCGGTCAGTGCCGCGATCGCATTGCCGACCGCGCCGGCAACCAGCGGCACCCCATCTTCCCCGGCGCCGGTCGGAGGATTGTCGGTCGAGATCACCTTCACCTCGATGTTCGGCACGTCGGACATGCGGGCGACCTGATAGTCGGTGTAGTTCGTTTGCTGGACGCTGCCATTCAGGATGGTGATCTTCTCGCGCAGGACATGCCCGAGCCCCCACACGATGCCGCCTTCGGTCTGCGCCGCCAGGTTCCGCGGCTGCACCGCGATGCCGGCATCGATCGCGGCCCAGAAATTGTGCACCTTGATCGCGCCGCTCGAGCGATCGACCGAGACCTCGGCGACGCCGGCCGCGAAAGTCTCCGCCTTCTCCTGGACGGCGACGCCGAGCGCGGTCCCGGCGCGCTTGCGCTTCCAGTCGGACATCTCGGCGACCGTGCGCAGCAAGGTCTGGACGCGCGGCTCGCCGGCCGAAATTTCCAACCGGTAGGCCAGCGGGTCCTTGCCCAGCTCCTTGGCGATCTCGTCGATGAAGCTCTCGATCGCAAAGGCATTGTGGCCGACACCGACGCCGCGCAAGGTGGACAAGCGCGCCCGCGGCGGCTGCACCACGTGCTCCGCAAGCTTGTTGGGGATGGGGTATTGCGGCAATGACGCGCCGAACATGACGACACCGTCGACCGTGCCTTCGGTGCCCGGCGGTGTGTTGACCGCGGAAGCCTGCCGATAGCCGAATACGGATTCCGCGACCACGCGATGATGCCAGGCGATCAGCTTGCCGCCGGCGTCCAGGCCGGCCTCGATGTATTGCGCCGTCATCGGGCGGAACTTGCCAAAGGCAATATCCTCCTCCCGGCTCCAGGTCACCTTGACGGGCCGGCCGACCGCTTTCGAGAGCCGGACTGCGTCATGTACGACGTCCTGCTCCGACCCGCGGCGGCCGAATCCGCCGCCGAGCAAATGCTGATGGAAGGTGATGTTCGCGCGCTCGGTCCCGAGCAGGCGCGCGACTTGGCTCAGGACGTTGGTGGGAGACTGGGTGCCGGCCCAGATCTCGGCCGACTTGCCGTCAGGCGCAACCGATGCTGTCGCGTTGAGGGGCTCCATCGCGGCGTGACAGACGTAACGCGTGCGGTATTCGCCGCGGAACGTCCGGGCGGCGCCCGCCATGGCCGCCTTGGCATCGCCCACCGGCCGGTAGGGGAGGCCGACGCGGCTTTTGTCACGCGCGACTTCCGCAAACGCGTCGAGCGCGCGCTCGCTGTCATAGGTGGCGCCGGGCGCCGGCGACCACGTCACTGCGAGCAGATTCTTGGCCGCCCGGGTGGCCTCGACCGAGGTGCCGACGACTCCGACCCCGTCCGGCAGCCGCACCACGTCGGTGATGCCGGGAACCCTTCGCGCGGCGGCATCATCCACCTCCGCCGGGGCGCCGCCGAAATAGGGCACGTGCAGCACCGCCGCGTAGAGCATGCCGGGCACCTGGACATCGATGCCGTATTTGGCTGTGCCGGCGACCTTGCCGGGGAGATCGACCCGCGGCAGATCCTTGCCGATGTAACGGAAGCGCGCGGGCGATTTGAGATCCTTGTCCTCGATCCCCGGCAGCTCGGCCGGCGCCTTGGCGAAGGCGGCGATGTCGCCGTAGCCGATGCGGCGCCCGGATGCCGCATGTACCACTATGCTCGGCTCGGTCGTGAGCTCGCCGACCGGGACGCTCCATCTCGTCGCGACCGCGTCGAGCAGGACGCGCCGCGCCTGCGCGCCGGCAATCCGCATCGGCTTGAAGTAGCCGCGCGTCGCCATGCTCGCCACCGTATGGAGGAAATTGAAGAATTCCGGATTGCCGTAGGCCTTCTCGTCCCACACGGGAGGGCCCACGGGCTGCACCTTCGACCAGTCGGCATCGAGCTCGTCGGCGAGCACGGCCGCCAGCGTGGTGAACGTGCCTTGTCCCAGTTCCGCCGGCGGCGACACGATCGTGATGATGCCGTCGGCCGCGATGGTTACCCAGAGGTTGAGGGCAAGCGGCATCTCCGCGACCGCTGCGCCGACAATCGACCGGGGATCGGCGGCGAGCGTAAACGCGAGGCCGAGCCCTGCAGCTGTTTCCTTCAGAAAGTCGCGCCGATTGATGTTCGCTGCGCTTGTCATGGCTCAGCCCTCCCGGTGATTTTCAAGACGCCGCGCCTCGGTGCTGCGTCCTCACTTCTGCGTTTGCTTGAAATAGCGCAAATCGGGCGGGGCCTGCTCCTTCTTGGTTGGCATCAGGTAGCCATCCGCGCTCAGCATGTAGTTCTCCTGGCCGATCTTGACGTGATTGTTGCTCTCGCCGCAATTGTTGTCGCGCCAGAACGGCTGCTCCTTGTTTGGTTCGCGACCGTATGTCTTGTTGACCGTCCACGGCCGCGTCAATGCATGGTCTATCACGGTGATGTCATCGTGGAAAATGTCGGGGTTGCTCTTGTCGAGGTACATTCGCTCCTTGACGATGGTCTGGTTGTCCCTGTGGAGTGGAGCGCCGGTGACGTCGAAAGCGCGGGGCCCGCGGAAGCCGCGGGTTTCGACCTCGAGAAGATCGTAGCGCCCAGCGCCCTGCGTATCGATCCATTTGCCGATCGAATAGCCCAGGAACGTCGGCTCCTGATTGGCCGGCCAATCGCGCCCGTCGGTGAAGATTCGACGATCGTCGTCGACGTGTTGCACCAGAATGTAGAACGTGTACGGCGTCACGACGAATTCGATCTCGCCAAACCCATTGGTGGCCCGCGGCATGCCGGGCGAAAGGCATGTGAAAGTCTGGGCAGTACCTTGCCCGCCTTCCGCCTGGTCCTTGAGGTTGGCCTCGAAGATCGCCTGGTACTCCGGCGTCAGCGGAGCCTCCTGTCCGGCGCCGGGAGGCTTGGAGGGATCAAATCGGGTGCGAAAGACGCCGGAGGGCCCGAGCCGGACCAACGGGCCCTTCAGGTCGGGACCGGATGGCCCATACCGCACCCACTGGCCCCTCAGGTCGGGATACTTCCCGTAATCGAAAATCTGGGCGCCGGCACTCGGCACCCAAGCCGAGGAGAGCGCGACTGCGGCAAGCAAGCTTCGGTACCGCATTGGTTCCTCCCGTGATCGCGAACCGAGGGCTGCGCGGCATCGCGGAACGCCCGGGCCCAAAGAGGGCCGAGGAGGAGTTGATGCTTGCCGGCCGCTTGTTCGGCTGCTGTTGAAATTTGACTTCCGCTGTTCCCACCGGCAGCTCTGCGATGAGGTTACATCACCGATCCGCAAATCGGAAGTGGACACGATCTCCGATCACGATCTCTGATGATGGCGGAAGCCGAGCAAGGGCTGCCGGCTCTTCCGCATGCACGGCCGGACAGTGTATCGTGGTGGCAGGCTGCTTCGGCTTCTCAGGGAGGACACATGCTCTACCGGGCTTCGATCGCCGCCGTCGTTTTGGCGGCCGCTCTGCTGATGCTGCATTCTGTCGCTCAGGCGCTCGATGAATCGAAATATCCCGACTTGAAGGGTCAATGGGTCCGGGTCGGCGGCCCGAATTGGATTCAGCCTACGGGCACCCCGCAATTCAATCCGACTTATGACCCGCGAGCCTATCTGTCGCCGCCGCCGGGCCTGCTCACGCCCGAATACCAGGCTATCTACGAGGCCAACCGGGCCGACCAGGCGGCCGGCGGCGTCGGCGACGTGCCCTCGACCTTCTGCATTCCGCAGGGAATGCCGATGATGATGGATCTCTATGATCCGATGGAGATCATCGTGACGCCCGAGATCACCTATATCCTGATCAGCCACGTCAACGACTCGTATCGCCGGATCTATACCGACGGGCGCGACTGGCCGGCGGATGCGGAGCCCACCTACGCGGGCTACTCGATCGGCAGATGGATCGACGAGGACGGCGACGGCCGCTACGACGTGCTCGAGGTCGAGACGCGCGCGTTCAAGGGCCCGCGCGCCTACGACGCCTCGGGCCTGCCGCTCGCCCGCGACAACCAAAGCGTCATCAAGGAGCGCTTTCACCTCGACAAGAACGACCCCAACACGCTCTATGACGACATCACGGTAGTCGACCACGCGCTCACGCGGCCGTTCTCTCTCACCCGCAAGACCGTCCGCAACAAGAATCCCCGCCCAGTCTGGCGCACCGAAACGTGTCCAGCCGACAACACCTGGGTTCGCATCGGCGACGCCGCCTATTACATGAGCGCCGACGGCAATCTGATGCCGACCAAGAAGGGTCAGGCGCCACCCGATTTGAGATATTTCAAGCAACCGCAGAAGTGACGGCGATGTAACATCACAAAAATCACCGCGCCCGGAGCACCCGTAAATCGCGTCCACGGATGCCCGCCTCGGTCAAATCATGGGAGGAAGGTCGTGTCCACAACATGCAATCTCGCTGCGCTGGGATCGATTTGCCTGGCGGTCGCCGCGCTGCCGGCGCTCGCCGCCGACGTCACGCCACAACGCCTGCTCGACCCGGCGGCCGAGCCGCAGAACTGGCTCATGGTGCATCGCGACTATGACAATTCCCGCCACTCGCCGCTCAAGGACGTGAACCGGGAGAACGTCAAGGACCTCAAGCTCAAGTTCATCGTCTCGATCGGCGGCCGCTCGACCGGCGGCACCCTGCCCGGCAAGGAGGAGTCGAGCCCGCTGGTCGACGACGGCTTCATGTATGTGTCGGACACCTACGACCGGGTGATGAAATTCGATGTGCGCAGTGGCACCGAAGCGGTGCCGCTGTGGCGCTATGACCCCAAGATCACCAAGTCGCGCACCAATCGCGGCATCGCGATGTACGGCAACAAGGTCTTCATCTCCACCAACGACGTGCGCATGATCGCGCTCAATCGCGACTCCGGCGAGGTGGTCTGGGAGACGCAGGCGATCGCGCCCACGGATCCGGCGACCGGCACGCCCTCGCCCAAGACCCAGACGTTCACGGCGGCACCGCTGGCGATCAAGACCGCCGGCGGCAAGGAGCTGGTCGTGCAAGGCGAAAGCTCCGGCGGCCAGCTCGGAACCAGGAGCTGGGTGGGGGCCTGGGACATCGCTACCGGTAAGCTCGCCTGGCGCACCTTCACCATTCCGGCACCCGGTGAGCCCGGCTCGGAGACCTGGAAGGACACCCACAACGCCTGGCGGGTCGGCGGCGGTGGCGTGTGGCAGACCGCATCTTATGATCCGGCCACCAATCTCCTCTACTACGGCACCGGCGATGCGTTCCCGAGCCACGATCCCGAGTTCCGGCCCGGCGACAACCTGTTCACGGCGAGCACCATCGCGCTCGACGCCGATACCGGCAAGATCGTGTGGTATTTCCAGGAGACGCCGAACGAGCACTGGGACTTCGACACGCCGAGCCCCAAGATGCTCTACGAGATCTCGGTCAATGGCGAGACCCGCAAGGTGGTGGCGAACTTCTCGCGCAACGGCTTCTTCTACACGCTCGATCGCGCCAGCGGGCAGTTCCTGCGGGCCGACCAGTATCAGGAGAAGGTGACCTGGACCAAGGGCATCGATCCCAAGACCGGCAAGCCGCTCGATTACGATCCCACGCGCACCGTGCAGCTCTATGCCGGCACCGGCGCCATGCGCGGCAAACCTGCCTTGCAGGACTGCCCCTGGTGGGGCGGCGCACCGACCTTCTTTCCGCCGACCCTCGATCAGAAGCGGATGATTGCCT